>CAIZNN010000001.1 GCA_903934285.1 Akkermansiaceae bacterium
TCAACCACTCGGACTACAGCGGCTATTCCCAGGGCGGCGGTGTGGTTGCCAGTTATGAGGGTGGCAGGTTCACGCTCTCGGCCAATGCCGGCCTCGACCTCGACCGCGGCAACAACAGCAACTACTCGTCGTCGTTTGTCGAGCAAACCAGCATCCGCACAGGCGTCACCGCCCGCTACAAAGTCAGCCCGAAAACCTCGCTGTTAGGGAATTACTCGCAGAGTTTCACCACCGCCAGCGAGAACCGCTACTCAGACACCAGCTCATACGATCTCGGCTTATCGGCCATGTGGCGTTACTCCGCGCTCACCGAGTTCGGCCCGGGCCTCCGCTACACCTACCGCTCCGGCAGCAGCCAGACCGGCCGCACATCGCTCGGCCCCACCCTCAGCGTGAACTACAAACTCAGCGCGAAAGTGGCGCTCAACTCGCGGGTCGGCATGGATTTTGCCAGTTACGACAACGGCGGCTCGGCCGATCCGACGTTCTCGACGTCCCTCGGCCTCAATTACCAGGCGTCGACCCTGTGGGGGATGAATCTCACCTTGTATCGCGACACCCAAGCCGACACCTCGCTGGTGGGCGGCTTCACCCAGCTCACCTCGCTGCAAGTCGGCTATCACCGCAAGGTGCGGCGGGCCGTGTGGAGCCTCAGCGCGGGTTATCAAACCAACAGTTACGAGCGTCCCGGCTCCGTGCTCAGCGGCGAGCGCCCCGGCCAGGACCATTTCACCATCAACACCTCGCTGGGCATGCCGGTCTTCGCCGACACCTGCAGCGCCAGTGTGTTCGTCGGTTACCAGGACCAGAGCAGTGGCAGCGCCGGCAATTCCTGGGATTCCATACAAGCCGGCTTCAGCCTCAGCCGCAGCTTCTGATGACCCCGGGGCGCTTGCCAATCCACTCACGGCCGGGCATCCCCCGCTCCGCCCGCTACCCTCAGCCTTGTCGGCGCGGAAAGGGAAAGCAAGTAGGGCGGCGGGCAGGATGCCCGCACCACCGTGGCCCGGGCATCCTGCCCGGAGCCCGCCATTGCCAAATCCTGTGCCATCCCGTCAGCACCGGGCAGCATGCCCGCACCACCGTGGCCCGGGCATCCTGCCCGGAGCCTCGACTCAAACCACCAAGGGTGCTAAGTAAACCGTATTGGGCATCCTGCCCGGAGCCCGCCGCCCCCCCGCCCCGGCCGCTCCGTCATCACCGCAGCGCCGCGCCTTTTTTGTTAGGCGCGCAAAATCCCGCCCGCGCGTTTTTCATGCTTGCGCGCCTCCCTGCGAAACCGTATCAATCCGCCCGCCCGCTCGCCTGTCTCACGATCCAGCCGGCTGCCACCTGCTTGCCGTTACCAACGCCTTGCCCGAACTCCCACTCCCCCACCCCAGCCCCGTGAAAAATTCCCTGCGCCTTGCCGGATTGCTTCAGCTAATCCTGTGTTTTGTCCTGTCCGTGGCAGCCCACGGCACCGACAAGGACGATGATGGCTACATCCTCCGGCCTAACGACACCATCAGCCTCGCCGTCTATCAGGAAACGGATCTCTCCGTCAGCGTCCGCATCCTCAAGACCGGCGAAGCGTCGTTCCCGCTGATCGGCTCGGTGGAAGTCGGCGGCTTGAGCGTCGCGGCCGCCGCCGCCAAAATCCGCGACCTGTATGCCAAGGACTATCTGGTCGATCCCAAGCTGACCCTCTCGGTGTTTGAATACGCCACCGAATTCATCTCGGTCATCGGGGCCGTCAAAGTCCCCGGCCAGATCCCGATGCCCGTCTCCGGCCATCTCGACCTCGCCTCGGCCATGGCCACCGTCGGCGGCTTGCTCGAAACCGCCGATGCCGATAGCATCCAACTCGTGCGCGCCTCAGGCACCACTGCCACCTTCAGCATGGACTCGATCCAAGGCACCTCCGGTCGCGTCCAACTCGCCGCAGGCGATCGCATCATCGTCAACCAGAGCGCCTTCGTCGGCAAATCCATCACCGTGCTCGGCCAAGTCCACAAGCCAGGCCCGGTCCCCTTCCCGATCAAGGGCAAACTCGATCTGGTCAACGCCATTGCCTTTGCCGGCGGCCTCACCGACCTGGCCAACCCGAAAAAAGTCAGCATCAACCGCAAGGGCACCGTCACGGTCGTCGATTTTAAGGTCATCTCCCAACGCGGCGACCGCCCGTTCCTGTTGCAACCCGAGGACGTCATCACCGTCGCCGAGCGCCTGTTCTGAGCCGCTGCCAGCCCCCCCACTTCCGCCACTTCCGCCCACTCACTCCGGATCGCTTCCCTCCAGCCCATGCCCCCATCTCCCAAATTGCGCCGCCAAGTCTCAGAAATCGACGATATCGACGACGTCGACCTGCCGGATACCGATGCCTCGCGGCCGGCCGGCCAGGACAAGATGAGGCGCCTGCTGCTTGACTTGGTCGGGCGTTGGCATTGGATCGCCTTGGGCTTGGTGCTCGGCGGTCTCGGTGCCAGCTACTATCTGGCCAAGACTCCGAAGCAATACACCGCCACCTCCTCCTTGCTCATCAAGCAGCAGACCGCCTCGGTGATGTCGCGCGATCAGGTCGATGAAATCGACATGCGCTCCGTCGAAGCCATGAACACCGTCGCCGAACGCATCCGCCGCATGGACCTGCTCGAACGCGTCGCCTCACGCCAGGACGTCCGCGAATTGCCAGGCTTGATGCCGCCTCAGGTCGCTTGGCTGCCCGATTGGCTGCGCCTCAAACTTGGCCAAACCACACCCGAAGGCGATGCCGCACGGCAGGCACCGCCCGCGCCCGCGGCCCTCGGCGGCATGATCTCCAGCTGGCTTGGGGTCTCGATCCGCCGCTACACCCGCCTGCTCGACATTTCCATCACCCACCCGGTGCCCGAGGTTTCCAAAGCCCTCGCCGATGCCATCGCCCGCGAGTACCTCGCCGAAATCGCCAACGCCCGCACCGAAGGCCGCAGCAACTCCATCGACCTGTTGGAAAAAGAATCCAGGGAAGCCCGCACCAACCTGCAAGCCGCGCGCAGTGCCCTCTCGATCTATGCCCGCGCCCTGGATGTCCACAAAACCCTCGAGACCAAGGAAAACGAAGTCACCTCGCTGCAGCGCCGCTACCTGCCCAAACACCCCAGATTGGTCGCGGCCAGCGCCGAACTCAAACAACTCCAGGACAGCTTCATCCGCGAGTTCGATGTCGCCCGCCTCGCCGCCAGCGATAAGTCGTATTGGGAGGTCGCCGCCAAGGAGTTGCCCGATCATGAGACGCAGGCCGACGCCTATCTGCGCACCGCCCGCCAACAACTCCTCGCCCGCATCGGGGTGCTCGAAAGTGAAATCCAAAGCTCGACCCTTGTCTTCAACAGCATGCTCACCCGCATCAAGGAAACCAGCGTCAATCAAGAGTCCGAAGAGTCCAGCGCCGAAGTCAGCAACCTCGCCCGCGTCCCGGGGGCTCCCACCGCCCCCGTCCCTACCAAAATCATGGCCCTCGGCGCCCTCGGTGGCGTGGCCGGCGGCCTCCTCCTCGCGTTGCTCCTCACCCGCATCGACAATAAGTACCACACCGTCTCGCAGTTCGTCGGCGAAACCGGCGTCACCGTGCTCTCCGCCGTTGCCGAACTCAAACTCTATCACCTCGATGCGGCCGTCCAACAATACCGGAAACGCAACCCCAAAGAAGCGGGGGATTTCCACAAGGAATGGAACCCGCGTCTCATCTTCCGCCTCGGCACCTCAACGACGAGCTATGCCGAAATGTACCGCGTCCTGCGCGCCTCCATCACCCTCCTCGGCGACGAGACCAAGCGCAAAATCACCCTGTTCACCAGCGCCCTGCCCGGCGAAGGCAAATCCCTCACCTCCGCCAATTTCGCCCTCGCCGCCGCTGGCCAGGGCCGCAAAACCTTGCTCATCGACCTCGACCTGCGCAAACCCTCAATCCACAAACTCTTCGGCTTGATCCGCGAACAACAAACCCAGGGCGGCATCACCGAGTGCCTCGCCAATCTCGCGCCCTTCGACCAAGTCATCTGCCGCGATACCGGCCACGACAACCTCCACCTCATCCTTTCCGGCAAACGCGCCCCCAACCCGGGCGAACTCCTCGGCACCGGCCGCCTCAGCGACGTGCTCGCCAGGGCCTGCCGCGACTACGATGTGGTCGTCCTCGACACCGCTCCCATCCTCGCCGTCCCCGATACCCGCACCGTCGCCCCGCTGGCCGACAACGTCTGCCTCGTCGTCCAAGCCGAGTATGTCCCCAAGGGCGCCGTCCGCCGCACCCTCGATATCCTCGAGGAGGACGGCACCTCGCTCTCCGGCGTCGTCTTCAACGGCTTCAAGGAACGCCGCCGCCTGATGGGCGAAAACTATTCGTACGGCTACTACAAAACTTCCCGCTACGGCCGCGCCTACCGCTACAACTACGGCACCTACGGCAGCGAACCCGACAAGGATGCGCCCACATCCTGAGGCCCAAGCGATGCCCTAAAGCAGGGCACGGGCCACCCGCCCGATACGGTTCACTCAGCACTTGAGTTGGCATGAGGGCTCCGGGCAAGATGCCCGGGCCACCTGTGGCGCGGGCATCTTGCCCGCCGCCCCCGCCTCCGCCACCACCCGGAACCACCCGGCTTCTAACAACCGCTTGCAATTTTTCTTGAATTCGCCGCCACCATGCGCATCGTTTGGCAGTTTTCAGCCGGACGGGTAACCTCCCTTGAAAACAGCAAGCGTGCCGATTCCGATATGAGGTTTTCTCCAGTGACTGGAAAAACGACCAAGGGCGGTAGCGTCCCCGCGCCGACCCCTTATGCGGCCGACATCCGCTGCTGAATCGTCATTCCTCAAGCCGCTCCCGGCCACCTCACTCACACCGATCATCCGCTCCGTTGACTCTGCCCACCGGCAGCCACCCCCTAACATCTTCTCCCCCATGAAACTTCTCGTCACCGGCGGCGCCGGCTTCATCGGCTCCAATCTCGTGCGCCTCCTCGTCGGCCGCGGTCACGTCGTGCTCAATCTCGACAAACTCACCTATGCCGGCAACCCCGCCTCGCTCATCGACCTCGCGGCCCTTCCCAATTACCACTTCCTGCAAGCCGATATCTGCGACGCCCCAGCCATCCACTCCGCCTTCACCGCGTTCCAGCCCGACGCCGTGCTCCACCTCGCCGCCGAGTCCCATGTCGATCGCTCAATCGACGGCCCCGGCGCGTTCATCCACACCAACATCCTCGGCACCTACACCCTCCTCCAGGCCGCCCGCGAATGCTGGGCCCATCCGGAATCCACGATCCAAAATCCACGCTTCCTCCACGTCTCCACCGACGAGGTCTACGGCTCCCTCGGCACCACCGGCCAATTCACCGAGGCCACCCCCTACGACCCGCGCTCGCCCTACTCCGCCAGCAAGGCCGCCTCCGATCACCTCGCTCGCGCCTGGCACCATACCTACCGCCTGCCAGTCATCGTCACCAATTGCTCTAACAACTACGGCCCCTTCCAGTTCCCCGAAAAACTCATCCCCGTCGTCCTGCTCAAGGCGCTGCGCGGCGAACCCATCCCGGTCTACGGCACCGGCGACAACATCCGCGACTGGCTCTACGTCGAGGACCACGCCGCCGCCTTGCTCACCGTGCTCGAACGCGGCCGCCCAGGCGAAACCTACAACATCGGCGGCAACAACGAACTGCGCAACCTCGACCTCGTCCGCTTGCTCTGCCACCTCCTCGACGAACTCCGCCCCCTGCCCAACGGCCATTCCTACGCCCAACAAATCAGCTTCGTCGCCGACCGCCCGGGCCACGACTTGCGCTACGCCATCGACGCCTCCAAAATCCGCGACGAACTCGGCTGGCAGCCGCAACACGACCACCTCTCCGGCTTCCGCAAAACCGTGCAATGGTATCTCGACAACCCGGCCTGGTGGCAGACCATCCTCGATGGCTCGTATCAACTCCAACGCCTCGGCACATACTGACTAGTCCTTGGCATAGACTACACTTGGGGCACGAAAGAATGATCTTACAAGTTTTGGGTTTGATTTAATGTTAGCCATATCTGTGATAACTCTTTCCTTGAGGGATTCGTTTTGTTTGAGAGGCTTCTTCGACA
>CAIZNN010000002.1 GCA_903934285.1 Akkermansiaceae bacterium
CCACGGTAGTAATAGGGCGCCGCCGCGGGCCCGGAACCGCCCGTGCCGGACAGTCCCGCCAGATCGCCGCACAGCCACCTGCCGCCGAAACCCGCCGCGGACGCTCCGCCGGTCGGATCATAAACCAAGCCCGTGTCAAACGGCATCCGCGTGCCCCGGTTGGGCGGCATCCCGATGCCTGCCACTAGCGGCAACCCCGACGACGGATCCAACAGCCCCACCACCGCGCCCGACGACAACTCCATCGGTTCGGTGGCGGTCGCGCCGCCGTAGCACTCCTCGCCGCACTCGCAGCGGTAGGATGCCTCGAAACCCGGCCACGGCCACGACAACGAACTTGAACTGCCCGACGAATCCGACGAGGACGGACCGGAACCCTCAGAAGAGGAAGATCCGGAGGATGACGATGAGGCCGGAAGTTCCGAAGAGGAACTGAACGAATCGGAGGAGGAGGACTCTGAAGGAACCATACAGGGTATAAAGGGGTGTACGTTTGGGGGGTGTCAATCAAAATCACCGGAAACCCAAGATATTTTCCGACGCCTCTCAACTGTTCCGCGAGTCACCGAATTTCGACATCCTACAGGATGCGGACGCGCCGCAGGCAGGCTCGGGACACGGCAAGGCTTCAGGACAAGCTAACAGTCCCGCGCCGGGCCGCGTGGTGAGGCGTCAGATTGACGGTGCGGTCGGTGCTGGCAAATGACGCAACGACGCGGCGTGGGGAGATTTTTCAGATTGCCATGCGGGGGGATTTCTGACATATTCGCCGAGTGTTGCAATTGGCACTGGAATAATGATGGACCAATCACCCTGATTATGGCGCTTCCTATACCCCGTTTGTTCGTGCATGGCTTTCCCGGTCTCTATGGCGGGGCGGGTACAGAACTGCATCACCAGATCCTTGCGTGGCGTCATATGGGTCTCGATGTACACCTCATTCCGACCAACGGCGGCTGGCGCGGTGAACCTCTCTATCAGGAGATGTCCGGCCTCGGCGTGACGATACACGAGGCCGGCGACTGGAGCGCGGTGGAGCCGGGGGATCCGGTGCTGGGCTTTTGCAACGCCGAATTTTTGGCTGCGCTGCCGCAGATCCGTGAGCGCACGCGCCGCACGGTTTTTCTCAATTGCATGACCTGGATCTTCGAGAAGGAACGCGAGTGCATGACCCGCGGGCTGATCGGGATGTTTCTCTATCAGAACGAGGACATCAGGCTCAAACACATGGCGGAACTCGCCGCGCTCAACCCAGACCCGTCGGTTCGCTTTCTTTCCTTCACTCCGTATTTCGACGCCGGGCGGTTTCAGTTCGTAACGGCCCGCAGTGACGAACATTTCGGCTGTGGGCGAATTTCGCGCCAGGATGCGGACAAATTCGCCCGCGACACGCTGCACATTTATGAATACTTTGTGTCGCCAAAGTGGAAGCGTGGGTTATTTCTCGGCTTTGACCACCGGGGCGAGCAGAAAATCGGCAAGCCATACAATTGGATCCGCACCGCCCGCGATCACAACGAGGTCTCTCAACAGGAATTCTACCAGCACTGCGAAATTGTGCTACAGCCGAGTGACACCACCGAGAACTGGCCACGGGTGGGATTCGAGGCGATGGCCAGCGGCAGCGTCCTGATCGTCGACAACAGGGGCGGCTGGCAGCGCATGGTCGAGCACGGCAAGACCGGTTGGCTGTGCAGGCACACACGCGATTTCATCTACTATGCCAGCCGGATGGCCTATGAGCCGGGATTGCGGGCGGACATGGCCGAGTCGGCGAGGCTCCGGGGGCTCGAATTGGGCGGACTGGAGGCGTCTGTGGCAAGTTGGGAAATGGTGCTGGAGGAAATCACCAAGCTGCCGGAATGAACGCGGCCTCCCTTCAACCGATCCATTGCGGTCCCGGCGATCCCCTGGCACGGGTGTTGTTCCTAATCAAGTCGGCGGCTGGCAACGAGGAACGCCGAGCGGCCCAGCACGACCGTTGGCTCAAGGACCTGCCCGCAGGCGCGGAGTATTACTTTTGCATCAGCGGGCAGACCGCGGAGGTGCCGCGGGTGGACGGTCGCCGCCTGCTGCTGCCGGGGCATGACGGTTATGACCACCTTCCGGCGAAAATGAAGCGTCTGGCCGCCTGGGTGGCAGAGGAATCGGGTTGGAACCATTTCGATTATGTCGTGACGCTCGACGATGATGTGGTTGCGGACACCGGCCGCCTCTACGACTTTCTGCGCTGCCGGCCGGACCATTTCGGCAACCGCTGGAACGGCGATCCTTCACATATCTCCGGAATGTTCATTGGCTATAGCATGAAGGCATTCCACATCATGGCCGGGGTGATAGGCTCAATCCCCGACACAGGCCCTGACGATTTGCTGTTGGGCCGGGCCGTTCGCGAGCCTTTCGCCTCACTCAACGTGATGACCGATTGCGACAGGTTCAAGCCATACGGAACCGCAGCGACCGACGCGACCATCGCCGTGGAGATCCGGCCGTTCCGGGCGGAGACGATGCGTGATTACCGCTTTCCGGAAAGCGGTCTCAGGAGACGGGTTTCCTTCTGTCTGTTCGGGGGCGATCCCAAATACTGCCGGGGAGCCCTGGCCAATCTGGATCTGGTCGACCGCTATTACCCCGGATGGGAGGCGGTCTATCACACCAGAGATGTGCCCGCTGGGGTAATCGGGGAACTACGCAAGCAGGGCGCAACCGTGGTGGAGTGCGCTTATGCCAACATGATGTTGGCACGGTTCCTGCCGTTTTGTGAGGAGGGCGTGGTCCTGTCACGGGATTGCGATTCGCGGATCGGGCCACGGGAGGTCCGCGCGGTCAGTGAGTGGCTGGCATCCGACAAGCCAGCGCACCTCATCAGGGACCATCCCGAACACATACCCGGCTGGGCCTTGATTCCCGGAGGGCTATGGGGCAGCCGGTTGCCGTTCGGCGAGCGCCTCCGGCGGGCCTTGGAGGAGGCTTTGGATGATCCCCGCTACAGCGGCTGGGGTGGTGACCAGCGGTGGCTTGTCGAAAAGGTGTGGCGGGCAGACGGATTTCTGATTCACCAATATGATCAGGTGGATTGGATGCGCGATAGTTGGAAACCCGATTTGTTTTGCGGCATGCGCCATGAGGGCGATCCTCCCGCCACAACGCCAAGGGAGGTGGTGCTTTTCGAAGGTTTTTTCAACCGGCTCAACGGGCTTGTAAACGCCAGGCTCACCCACGGCCCGGAGTTCCGGGCAAGATGGGCGTTGAATGGACACCTTCCCCATCGCTTCGAGGATTTGTTTGAACCGGTTCCGGGCATGGAAGTCGCCAACGAGGAGGGGCTCACTTTCTGCCAGGAAAATACCGATCCGGCGAAAGGCCCGCTGTGCTACTGGTTTGTCAGTAGGAGATGCGGTGCTACAGCGGAGGCAGTTGCCGAGGCATATCACCATTACCTTTCACGGCTCAAAATCACGGTCCATGAGCCCCCGTCAGACCTTGGCATTCACTACCGCGGGCTCCACCATTCCGCACGGGTGACGGCGGAGGAGTTTGCCCGATGGTGCCTGGCAGAGGCGCGGGCACGTGGCGCCTGCCATTGCTTCGCCATCGCCGACAGCGACAGGGAAAAGATCGGGGGCATTCTTGAGGAGGGTGGCATGCGGGTGACATGGGGGCGCTCGGCGCCTCTTCGGAATGATCTCGACCGGAGAGATCTGGAGGACTTACGGGCGTTCATTGGCGACGCCATGACGCTCGCCGGGTGCGCGACGGTGCTGACCTCGTTTGCCGAAACGACCATCGTCGATCCGGCGCGGGCGCTCGGGCGGGAGGTCATCGCCCATTCCGGATCAAGGGCGTGGAGTGAATGCTGGTTTCATCATTCTGCAGGGTGCGGGACGCCCAAGGAACTCCCGGCACGCACCCGCGCCCGACTCAAATCCCCGCCAGGAATGAAAATACTGATAGCCGATGTATTATTGGCGGGAAGGCCCCACGCCGATTGGAAGGAGGGATATGAGTTGTGTTATGCCTTCCGCAATCTCGGCCACGAGTGTGACGTGGCCGGTCCGCACGGCAGTATCCCGGAAACCCGGATTCCAGATATCGCCAATGAATATGACATGGTGGTTATAACCGAAAACTATCCGGAAGCAAGCGGCTGGAAATGGTGGGATTGGGCTGGAATACGGATACCCAAGCTATTCTGGGCCATCGATACCCACCTCGTGGACTATCGTCCATGGATCCGGCAGGCTGGCATCGACCTCGTGGCGTTCAACAACCCGGGCGACATGGAGCATTATGGGCTGGAAGACTCGTTCTTCATGCCGTATGGAGCGTCGCGGCGGCACTACTTGAACCAGTATGCCGAGCAGATGACCAGAGACTTAGTTTTCATAGGGGCGATGACGCCGGAACGCCGGAGGTTGTGCGAGAAGTTTGGGATCGAGTGCATCTCCGCCTTCGGAGCCGAGTATGTGAGGGAGATGCAATCATCAAGGATTTGTTTCAACCAGTCGATGTCCTATGACATCAACGCCAAGTATATCGACATCCTCGCCAGCGGTTCGTTCATGCTCGCCAACTACAATGAACCGTTCCATCGGTTCGTGGACTACCGAGAGGATATTGGGAGGATGTTCTATCATTCGGAAGATGATTTGGGTGACAAGATCAGATACTATCTGGAACATGAGGACGAGCGCATCAGCCTGGCCGGGACCGCAAGAGACTACATTTTCAAAAACCATTCATGGGAGAACCGGGCGCAACTAATTCTCGACAACTTCGAGAAAATGGCATCCAGGCCAACGCGATTGGACATGGAATACGATCTGATCCGGTCGCATTTGGACTGCCTGGGGCAGCAAAATCGGGCGCGATACCTTTACGGCACTCACATCGAGGCATTGCGTGACGTGTTGGTCGTCCTGCGCCCGACTCCAGACGAGGTGCTGTTGGAATTCGGCGGTGGACATTTTTCGACTCCGCTATTATTGGCTACCGGGGCGCGGGTATTCACCGTCGAGCAGGGACAGAACGTGCCTGCGGAGACTAACGAAGCCTGGCTGAGGCAACTGCGGGAGACCTATCAGGAGCGGCCCAATTGGCACCTGATGGACTTGCCGGGCATCACCGCGTGGCGCGATGCGTGCTATCCGCCGGGCGCCTTGTTCTGTTTCGTGGACGGCAATGGCAATTGTCGCAAGGAGGTGGTGGAGTTCATGCTTGCGAGCGGTCTACCGGTTGTCGCGGCACATGATTCGGAAACCCTGTCCTTCCGCTACGACCAAGTGGCGGGTCCAGCGACATATAGCGTGCATGATTTCCGGCGAAGTGAAGTTTGGACTCGTGTGTGGTCTCGTAATCACAATCTAACATCCATGCTGGATGAGAGTCCGTTTTACCATCCGGTTGGCAACAGTCAGGAAACAATCAATCTCCGGCAGATTCCGGTCTGTTTGATCGGCGGCGAACATCATGCGCCGCGGGCGCGGCACCATCGATACTGGGACCGTCCGGACTATGCGGGCTTGATCTTTCCGCACACAAACTGGACGCCTTCCATGTCAGGTGGATGCGCATACGGATGCAGTGCCGCCCACCTAAATGCGGTGACATGGGCCATTGCGGCGTGCAAGGGCAAGCCGGTGCTATTAATGGAAAACGACGCTGTTCAATCCGAATGGTTCGATCCGGTTCTTCGGGCAGTCCCTGCCGACGCGGACATCATTTGGCTTGGCTGCTCCAATGGAATTCATCAAGGGCGCCCCTCGCCGGATTTCATCCCGAACCGGAATGCCAAATACCAACGGCTCAGGGGTGTGTGCCAAGCTTCCCACGCTGTGCTGCTCGTAACCGAAAGTGGCAAGCGCGCCTGGCTGGCATGTTGCGAACGCGCCGTGGCCGGCGAAATGGGCGCCTCCACGGATTTGGTGTGTTCGATCATTGGCATCACGCTTTGCACGCAATACGTTCTCGCCCGGCCTCTGTTCTACCAGCCGGATTACGCGGCAACCTTGCTCCCGCTGCTACCTCCGTCACCAACCCCGCCATGAGGTTCTTTAACATTGATTTTCACATCTCGGTCATTACCGACATCCGCACGCTTCTTGACAAACTCGGCCATCAGGTCGATTCGCTCAGTCTTTCGAATCACAATTGGGTGTTGGGGAGACGGCGGGATAGCGTGCCCGCGCTGGACGGCATGTCCACCACGGCATTTGGCCAAGAGGAGTGCGACAGATTTTATCGAGTCGAGCGGGAGCATTTGACGGAGTATGACGGCTTCATCGTGACCCACACGCCGTGTCTGGCGGGGCTTTATGAACGCACTGGCAAACCGGTGATCTGCGTGGTTTCCACCCGCTACGACGGATTCTGCCAAACCCCGGAATCCCGGGCGTGGCTGGAGAGCAAGTTGCGGGTGATGCACCAGAGCGGGCAACTTATTCTCCTGGCAAACAACGCGTACGACGCATGGAATGTGGAGCGGAATGTCGGCATCCGGCCAGAGATTGTCTCCTCGATTTGCGACTACACCGGGGTCCAGTGGGAGGGCGGGAAAGACCCGCCCTTCCTCGCCGGTCGCGTGGATCTTCCGAGCTTGCGACGTTTGCCTCCCGGGCATTCGTGGCAGGATGTGGCGGATTCCGCATGCGTTGTCACCATCCCTTACAACGTGAGCCTGATGTCCGTCTTCGAACGCCATGCGATGGGGATGCCCATGCTTATGCCATCGGGCCCGTGGACGCTCCTGCACCGGGAGACTCTTTCAGAACTCTCTTACTCGGGAATTCCAGACAGCGAAGAATTGGAGGCCTCAGTGGCTTTGTCGGACTGGCATGGCAAATTCCTGCCAGGCATCACTTTCTTCAACTCCTTGGAAGAAATTCCTGCCATGCTCAAGGCTGGCTTGGCGCCTACCGCCGGGCAACGGGAAAGAAAGGAGGAGGTTCTAGGGCAGTGGGACCGCATCGTCCGTGAACTGCCTGGAAAACTCGTATCCAGTGCCCACCCGGCGCCACATTCACCGGAGACGATCACTGGAACATGGAAATGGACCCGGAAATTCACCGCTGCCTTGTATCCGGACGGTGTTTTCGCGCAAGTGCGTGACGGCAACCTGGAGCACCGCTTCGGCACATGGGAAACCACACGCGACGGGTTCACCCTCGATCTAACCGGATTCTGGCGCAAACGCATCGTCCTCTCAACCCCTGAGGCCGGGATCTGGCATCTCAAAGACAACCCGGAAGCCGGAGGATTCATTCGCAAGGCAACCACCGCGGTGCCCGCGGTGTGGGGCAGGAGAAGCATATTGACA
>CAIZNN010000003.1 GCA_903934285.1 Akkermansiaceae bacterium
GCCGGTCTGACCGCCATCCCCGAACCGGGCAATTTGTTAGCACTGTCCGGGCTGGTGGGCTCGGCCATGTTCCTGCGCAACCGCCGCCGCAAGAGCGCGGCGTGAATTCAAGGAGTGCCTTCGAGGAGGACAGGTGTCCCACCTGTCTGGGCCGACGGGCTTCCAGCCTGTCGCTTCATTGGCGGACAGGCGGGACGCGCTGTCTTCCCTAACAGGCGGGACGCCTGTTTTCCGATCAAAACAACATCGAGCATCGAACCAAGGAGCGCCGCGGCTCCCCTCTTCTCTTCGGTTCGACGTTGGAAGTTCGGCGTTCGATGTTCGAAGTTCGCGTTCTCATCTGAGGTGCAACTCACGCCCACGTGTAGGCCGAGGCCTCCAAAAAAATCATTTGGCATGTCCCTGCATATTGTCTAGACCACTGCTCAGACGCAGTCCAGTGGAGCGCGCTGATCTGACAACCACCCGACAACCCGACCAAAACCATGCACCCCGCCACCTCCCGCCGCCTCCAAGCCTACCTCACAGGCCTCGCCACCACCACCGGCCTGGTCGCCTCGTCCGGGGCGGCCATTGTCAATATCGACATTTCCGACATCAGCGGCCCCAACGCGGGGCTATCAGACGGCGGAGTTTCATACAACTATGGCATGGTTCCCGGCTTGCCCGATTTGGAATTCGATGCCGCTTACGGCTGGTTGTTTGACGTAAGTGGGCTCCTTGTCGAGAATACGTCAAAATCTGTGGGGGGCGGCGGCGGGTTCGTGGGTGCCGCCGGCAACAAGCTTGTCACCCCGAAGAACTTTGGTTTCGGGGAATTGATTGGCCCGGGCATGAATTTCTCCGGTGGAGAGGGTGCTATTTTTAATACATTGTTCAGGATGGCCCCCTATGGCATCGCCGTTGCATCCCCGGCCTTCGGACCGGGCAGTTATCTGGGCTTCACCGATGGCCAAAACCATTACGGCTGGCTGGAAGTGACCTGGGACCCGACGCTGGGCACCCATGGCACCTTTGAAGTCCTCAGCGGTGCCTATGAAAGCGAGGCCGGGGCGTCGATTGGCGCCGGTCTGACCGCCATCCCCGAGCCGGGCAATTTGTTAGCATTGTCCGGACTGGTGGGATCGGCCCTGTTCCTGCGCAACCGCCGCCGCAAGAGCGCCGCGTGAATTCAAGCGGTGCCTTCGAGGAGGACAGGTGTCCCACCTGTCTGGGCCGACGGGCTTCCAGCCTGTCGCTTCATTGGCGGACAGGCGGGACGCGCTGTCTTCCCTAACAGGCGGGACGCCTGTTCTCCTAGCAAAGGGCGGTTCATGGGCCCATGTGGGAGCGACGCCCACACTCCTGCCCAGCGCCGGCTCACGAAATTTCCAATATCGTTAAAAAACTTGACCCAAACGGGTGATGCGTTATTTTCCTGCGGTATGAAGACATTCTCGATCATGGAGACCCAGCACAACCTTGCACTGGTGCTGCGAGAGGTTGCTGCCGGCCACGAGGTGGGGATCACACGCCACAAAAAACTCGTGGCGCGCTTGTTGCCACCCGCGGTGCCGACAGCAATCGAGTTGCCGGATTTCGTGGCACGCGCCCGCCGCGTCTGGCACGCCGGGTGGAGCGGAACGGGCTCCAGCGAGCTGCTGGAAGAAACGCGCGGCAGCCGATGAATGGCTACTACGATACGGGGCTGCTGCTCAAGCTCTATACCGCTGAGCCGGAATCGCCAGCGGTGCAGGCGTTTGTCCACCACCGGGCGCAAGCCCTCCAGATCACCGAACTCCATCATGCTGAGTGTGTCTCCGCCTTGCGCCTCAAACAGTTTCGAGGGGAATGCACCGCCACCGAGGCCACCGGCACCTTGAAACTGCTGGACGACGACCTCCGGACCGGGGTGCTGCGAATGGTGGCGCTGGAGTGGATCCAGGTTTGGAAGCAATGCCGTTGCCTCGCGGAGGCGCACGCCGCTCTAACCGGCTGCCGGACCTTGGACGCTCTCCATGTCGCCAGTGCGCTGGTGCTCGGCGCTCGCGAATTCATCTCTTCCGACCAGCGCCAAGCCGCATGCGCCATCAGGGCCGGCTTGGCGGTGACCGATCCCACCCGCCCAGTGCGGTGAATTGGGAGACAGTGAAATGGTCCCATGCAGCAATCCATCGGGAAATCCATGGCAGTTGTTTCGGCCATGCGTATTTTCTCGAAAGGCACGCATATTTTCCGTTTCGAGGGAATGGTTTTGACAAATGCCTTGGGTATTTCCAGAGACGGTGAACGGCGCATTCCAGCAGACGCCGCGTCTATTCTAAAATCCAAATCAACAGCCCCATGAAGCCCGCCACCTCCCGCCGCCTGCAGAGCTACCTCAGCGGCCTGGCCACCACCACCGGCCTGGTCGCCTCGTCCGGGGCGGCCATCGTCACCATCGACATCACCGACATCGGCGGCCCCAACGCGGGGATAACAGACGGCGGAGCATCAATCACCTATGGAATGGTTCCCGGCTCGCCAGATTTGGCATTCTACGCCTTTAACGGATATTTAGGTTTATACGGGTTCGCGGCCTTTAATAAGTCTACGGTGGTGGGGGGCTCCGCCGGGTTCGAGGCCGCCGCCAACCTCTATGCACATCCAAAGAACTTTGGTTTCGGGGAATCCATCGGCACGAGCATGAATATCACCGCTGGAGAGGATGGTGTTTTTGCAGCCGTGTTCAAGGTGGCAAGCCCCAATCTCCCATACTCCTACTCATCACCGGCATTCGGACCGGGCAGCTACCTTGGCTTCACCGATGGCCAAAACCATTACGGTTGGCTGGAAGTGACCTGGGCTCCCGATACGAACACGTTCGAGGTCCTCAGCGGTGCCTACGAAAGCGAGGCCGGCGTGTCGATTGGTGCCGGTCTGACCGCCATCCCCGAACCGGGCAATTTGTTAGCATTGTCCGGACTGGTGGGTTCGGCCATGTTCCTGCGCAACCGCCGCCGCAAGAGCGTGGCGTGAATTCAAGGAGTGGTGGCCTCCGGCCGCCATCAAGGAGTGGTGGCCTCTGGCCGCCATCAAGGAGTGGTGGCCTCCGGCCGCCATGGCCCATGGTGAGCCAATGAGCCGAGGCATTCCGCTTGGCATTGGCGATTCATGGGCCAATGTGGGCGGGACGCCCACACTCCTTGATGCCCATGGTGAGCCAATGAGCCGAGGCATTCCGCTTGGCATTGGCGACTCATGGGCCAATGTGGGCGGGACGCCCACACTCCTTGATGCCCATGGTGAGCCAATGAGCCGAGGAATTCCGCTTGGCATTGGCGATTCTTGAGCCAATGTGGGCGGGACGCCCACACTCCTTGAGGCCCATGATGAGCCAATGAGGGGGAGTAATCCCGCTTGGCATTGGCGATTCATGGGCAATGTGGGCGGGACGCCCACTCTCCTTGAGCGCTTGGCTCACTCCCGCAATCACCATTCACCGATAACCAATAACTCCACCCCCCCATGCCCCGCAAACGCTTGTTACTCATCGGCTGGGATTCCGCCGACTGGAAAATCATCCATCCACTGGTGGACGCCGGGCTGATGCCGGCCATGGCCAGGATGTTGGAGAAAGGGGTGGCGGGCAATCTAACCACCCTGGAGCCGCAACTCTCGCCGATGTTGTGGACGTCCATCGCCACCGGCAAGCATGCCTACCACCACGGGGTGGCGGGATTCACCGAGGTCAATGCGGCGGGCGAGGTGGTGCCGGTGTCGGCGGCGACGCGCCAGTGCCAGGCGCTGTGGGAGATGCTGGCGCAAAGCGGGTTGAAATCACATGTGGTGAGTTGGTTCGCCACCCACGGCGAGCAACCGAACGGCTGCCTGGTGTCCAATTTGTATAACTCATGGAAACATGCCGAGGCGGACGACGCGGCGCAGTGGCCACCGCCGCCGCACGGCACGTATTGGCCACCGGACCTCGGCGAGCACCTCAACGAGCGGCGGGTCAGCCCGTGGGACATCGATCCGGACCAGATCCTGCGCTTGTTCGTGCCGCGCGCGGCGGAGATCGACCAGAAAAACGACCCGCGGCTGTGGCAGCTCACCCAACAACTCAGCGAGGCGTTCACGGTGCACGCCGCCACCTGTTGGTTGTTGGAGAACCGCCCGGACTGGGATTTCACCGCGGTGTATTACCGCGCCATCGATGAGATCTGCCACCGCTTCATGCCCTATCACCCGCCGCGCCTCGACATGGTCAGCGAGGCGGACTTCGACCTCTATCAGGGCGTGGTGGCCGCCGCCTACCGCCTGCACGATTTGTTCCTGGTAGCACTGATGCGGCTGGCCGGGCCGGACACCGCGCTGATGTTGGTGAGCGACCACGGGTTTCACAGCGACCACCTGCGGCCCAAATTCACGCCGCGGGTGCCCGCCGGCATCACCATCTGGCACCGTCCGCAGGGGGTCATCGCCGCCATGGGGCCGGGTTTCCAACAGGACTGCCTGATCCATGGCGCCCGCTTGCTGGATGTGGCACCCACCGTGCTCGCGTGGTTCGGCCTGCCCATAGGCGAAGACATGGAGGGCCGGGTGCTGGCCGATGCGTTCAGCACGCCACCCGCCCTAACAACCGTGCCGAGCTGGGAAGACCCGCACGCCGCACCGCGCCAGGTGCAGGAGTTGCCGCGCGCCGACCAGCAGGCGCTGCTGGATCAATTCGCCGACCTCGGCTACATCGAGCGGGTGTCGGAGGATCCGGGCCAGGCGGTGCGCGAAACCGAGCGCGAAAACAAGTGGAACCTCGCCCGCGCCTGCATCGATGGCGGCCGCTATGCGCAGGCGTTGCCCATGTTAGAGGAAATCCACACGCTCCGGCCGCAGCGCGACGATTACGCCCAACTGCTGTGCATCTGCCAATCGCGCCTCGGTTTGCTAGACGAGGCCCAGGTCACCGCCGATGGCTGCCGCACGCGCCACGGCGAGTCGCCGGCCATGCATTTGTTGTTAGCCAACATCGCCCTCGAGCGCGACGACGCCAGCGCGGCGCTCGAGCACCTCGCCGCGGCCCGCACCGACGCGCCGGCAGACTTGCAGTTTCTCGTTTTGCTCAGCCGCGCCCAACAACAGGCCCGACAGTGGGACGAGGCCGCCACCACCTGCCAGCAAGTCCTCGCCCTCGACCCCGCCAACCCGTACGGCTTGCTCGGCCTGGCCCGCTGCGCCTTGCGCCGCGGCCAACCCGCCGCGGCCGCCGAGCACGCGCTGGCGGCCATCGGCCAGCAATTTGGCAACCCGCGCGGACACTTTTTGTTAGGCAGCGCGTTGTGCCAGCTCGGCGACTGGCCAGCGGCGGTGCAGGCGTTGGAGACGGCGACGCGGCTGGCCCCGCAGCTGGCGCCGGCCCACCGCCAACTCGCGGTGGCCCGCCGCGCGCTGGGCGATCTAACGGGATCAGGGCAGGCGCTGGCGCAGGCACGCTTGGCGCGCCACTTCAACCGCGGTCCGGATGCGGGCGAGCTTGCCGGATTGCGTGAGGCCTCGGCGCAGCGGCGTCCGGTGTTTGAGGCAACGCGTGAGCGGCGCATGGCGGCCGAGCAAGCGCGGCTGGCGGCGGCCGAGGCGGAAGGCTTGGCACCCGACCAGGAGTTCATTGTGGTGTCCGGGTTGCCGCGCTCCGGCACCAGCCTGATGATGCAAATGCTGCGCGCCGGCGGGCTGGAACTCATGAGCGACGGCACCCGCGCCGCCGATGAGGACAACCCGGAAGGGTATTGGGAATGGGAGGACATCCGCAAACTGCCGCAAAACCCGCGCCTCATCGAGCAGGCGTTCGGCAAGGTCACCAAGGTCGTTTCCGCGCTGCTGCCCCACCTGACGCCACGCCATCGCTACAAGGTCATCTTCATGACCCGGCCGCCCGAGCAAGTCGTCGAATCCCAACTCAAAATGCTCGCCCACAGCGGCCGCCAGCCCAAGTCGGAGGCCGCCCATCTCATCGCCGCACAACGCAAGCATGCGGCCGGCACGCTCGCCGCGCTGCGCGCTTCGGACCGGTTCGAGGTGTTGGAGCTCGACTATCCCGCGCTGGTGGCCGACCCTGCCGCCGGCATGGCCGCCCTGGCCGCGTTTTTGCCCGGGGTTTTCCAGGCGGGGCCGGCGGTGCTGGCGGCGGTCAAGCCCGCCCTGCACCGCAACCGCCAACCCGCCGCGGAGGGGGGGCGCCTAACCCAATGTTGAATGTCATGAAACGCGCCTCCCGTTCCGTCAAGTGGCTGTTCCATCACGAGCGCCTGCCGTGGCTCGTCATGTTGTTAGTCGCGGGCCTCGGCCTCGGCACCTGGCTGGCGGTGAGCTACCGGCGCCACCACCGCGCCAAGCAGACGGCAGCGCCAAGGGCGGCGGTGGTCAAACCGGTGGTGCCCGACCACGGCCCGCTGCCCGCGGAGGTGGCGGCAAATTTCATCCATGCCGGCAGCCAGGCCGGGCGTCTGGCATGGGTGCGGCACGCCGGGCAGGTGGGCCCGCTGATGGCGGAGTTTTTCAGTCATGGCCGTGGCGCGCATGAAACGGTGACCCGCCTCAGCCCGATGGGTTCCACCGAGGCCGGCGCGGCGGGAACAGTGGCGCGATTCGCCGTGACGATGGCCGATGGACCGCAGCGCTTGCTCTGCGTGGTGCGGGAAAACGGCGCGGCCAAAGTGGATTTCCATGCCTATGCCCGCCACGGCGCAGTGCCGTGGGACGAGCTGCTGGCCGGCAAGGCGACACAAGCCACCGAACTGCGGGTTTTCATCCAGAAAGGCAACTACTACAACTACGAGTTCAGCCGTGAGGAGCGCTGGCTCAATCTCACCGCCACCTCACCCGACCTCGAGGCGCCGCTGCAATTTTACATCGCACGCAGCCATCCAGCTGTCAAAATGTTGGACAAGCTCCAGCAACCGGTGCGCGTCACCGTGGCGGTGCGCGCGCAGGGCGCGAGCCACCTCAAACGCCAATTTGAAATCACCCACATCCTTGCCGACGGGTGGGTGCTTGCGGATTGATCGCGCATAGCAGGGACCCGTTTGCGACGGGTCCGGCAGGGAACGGGACTTGCCAAAGTCCCGTGACAAAAAGGACACGGCACTTTGGCAAGTGCCGCTCCATGCGCCTTGGCAATGGCCCGGGCTGATGCCGGTCGGGGCATTTCCCGCCTGCATGCCATGCAAAAAGTGCAACCATTCCGCAAACTTTGCATGAAAATGGCCACCCGGCGCAGACGCTGAGCCCCGACCCCAAGCCAAGCCAGCCCTGTGTTTGCAGGGATTTCCGCGAATCCACACAGTTTGGCACGATTTCTGCGCGCATCGAGCCACGCTGCGGACGAATGCCCCCAGTGAGCCTGTGTCTGAGACTCCACGCGAACAAGCACCCCCATCCCCCCGCCCTCCGCTCCGGACACCGGCTCATGCATCGGCCATCACCTCAAAAGCAACTTCCTGGCCATCACTGTGGCCCCCCGTCTGATAAATTCCCTTGCTAATGGCAAAATCGACTCTAGGTGTCCGCCGCCCCTCCCCCGCCCCCCACCGCCGACCTTCCCCGGGCTTTCTACAGCGCAACGAGAAGCCCAACGTCCCCCACTCATGAAACCAAAGTGTTCTCCCTTCAGTCTACGGCTGCTGCCACTCTACGCCGCCATTTTTGCCGGCGGATTTGCCCCCGCGGCGGTCATCACCTGGGACGGCGGTGGGGCCAATGCCAGCTGGGCCACCGTCGCCAACTGGAGCACCAACACACTGCCCGCCACCGCTGACGATCTGGTGTTTGGCTCGGCCTTCACCTCCGGCACCACCGTCGATGCTTCGGCGGCCAATATTACGGCCCGGAGCCTGACGCTGGACAGCGCCACGGCCTTCACCCTCGCCACCGCTGCCCGCACCCTCACCCTCACCACGGGCAATCTCACCCGGACGGCGGCCTCATCTAACAACCAAATCATTTCCGGCAGAATCACCCTCGGCGCCAACGGCATTTGGGACATCAACGGCAGCGGGACGCTGACGGTGAGCGCGGTGGTCAACGACGGCGGCTCCACCTTCTCCATCACCAAGAATGGCAGCGGCAACCTGGTTCTCTCCGGAGTGGGCAATGGATATGATGGCGGCACCATCGTCAATGCCGGCTCGCTCACATTCAGCGGCACGCTCTCCAGTTCCAGCAGCGGGGCCATCGTCAATGGCGGCACACTCATCTTCGACTATTCCACCAATAAC
>CAIZNN010000004.1 GCA_903934285.1 Akkermansiaceae bacterium
AGGGTCATTCATTCGGCACCGGATGGTGCAGGCGATGCGGCGGCGGTGCCTGTCGAATAGAGGTGCGGGTTATATTTCCGAAGCGGACTCAAGCGCCACGGTCCCCTCTGCCGATGTTCAGGTGCCCGCCCCATTCAGATGTTAGGCAACAGCGTTCCCGGCCACCGTCAACTACATAATGACTGGCATCATAGCCACCCCCCCCCGCCGCTTCCCCGCCTAGGCAGACGAGCCGCATGCCCTGCCCGGCCGCCGTCAATTACATAATGACTGGCATCATAAAGCCAGCCGGCCGCTCAGGCCAGTCCGGCGCGGACGAGGAGCGGGTCGAGTTCGGGGTCGCGGCCCATGAAGCGGCGGTAGAGTTCCTCGGGCGGGGTGGCGTTGCCTTGGCTGAGGATATGCTGGCGGAAGGCGCGGCCGGTGTCGGCATTGAGGATGCCCTCGCGCTGGAAGCGGGTGAAGGCGTCGGCATCCAACACTTCCGCCCATTTATACGAATAATAGCCGGCGGCATAGCCGGTGGGGTCGCTGAAGAGGTGGTTGAAGCGCCGGACCAGTGATGGGGTTTCGGTGTTGAGTGGGGCGCGATAGGCAGCGAGGATTTCGCGGTCGACCGCATCGAGGTCTCTGCCCAGATAGGCGGCCAGATGGGTGTGGAGTTCCAGGTCGAGCTTGGCATGGGCGAGTTGCCGCATGAACACCGAGGCACTGAGGTAGTTTCTGGCGGCGAGCACCTTGGCAAACAACGCGTCGGGGATCGGCGCGTCGGTTTCAAAGTGGCGGGCGAAGAGATCGAGCGATTGGCGGTCCCAACAGAAGTTTTCCATGATCTGGGACGGCAGTTCGACAAAGTCCCACGGCACGTTGGTGCCAGCCAGGGATTTGACGGGCACCTCGCTGAGCATGCCGTGGAGCAGATGGCCGAATTCATGGAAGATGGTTTCCACCTCGCCATGGGTGAGGAGCGCCGGCTTGCCATCGACCGGCGGGCTCATGTTGCCGACGATCAGGCCGAGGTGGGGTTCGCCCGGGGCGCCGATATGCAGGCTGTTCATCCACGCGCCGCCGCGCTTGGATTCCCGCGGGTGCCAATCGGCATAGAACGACCCGAGGTGCGCGCCGGTCGTGGAGTCGTGGATCTCATAGAACGAGCACTCCGCATGCCAGACCTCGACGGCGCCGTCCGGGTTGTTGGGCTGGGTGGTGCTGCCGGGTGGCAGATAGATGGTGTCGAGCTTGCGGATGGTGATGCCAAACAGGCGCGAGGCGATTTCAAACATGCCGGCCATCACGCCATCGACGGGGAAATACGGGCGCAGCGCCTCTTCGTCAAAGTCGTAGTCTTCCTGGCGCTGGCGCTCGGCCCAATAACCAAGCTCCCAGGGCTCCAGCGGGGTTTGGGGTTGCCGGGTGCTGGCGGCCTTGTAGTGGGTGAGTTGGCGATGCTCGGCGAGGAATGCGGGGTGGATGCGGGCGTGGAGGTTTTCAATGAAGCGCAGCGCGGTGTGGGCGGTCTTGGCCATGCGCCGCTGCAATGTTAGGTCGGCGAAGTGGCGGTGGCCGAGGATGGCGGCCTTTTCCTGGCGGAGTTGGAGGATTTGCCAGACCAGCGGCGAATTGTCATAGTCGCCATAGCCGCCGACCCGGGTGGAGGCCTCCCAAAGCTGGCGGCGGATGGCGTCGTCATGCAGGTGTTGCATGACCGGAGACATCGAAGGGGCATGCAGGGTGAACCTCCATGTTAGGTTGGGTGGTGGTGGTGGTGGTGGTGCGGCGGCGGGAGCGCCGTTTTGGCCCGGCGCTTGGCCTGCGGCGGTTTTGGCGCGGGCATTGGCGGCGGCGGCGGCGCGGGCGGAGTCCGGCAGGCCGGCGAGTTGCGTTTCGTCGGCAATGATGAGTTCCCAGGCGTTGGTGGAATCGAGGACGTGTTCGGAGTAGGTTTTGGTGAGTTTGGAGAGTTCGGCATCGATTGCGGCGACGCGCTGTTTCTGCTCGGGCGGGAGGTCGGCGCCGGCCTGGCGGAAATCGGCGAGGGTTTCCTGCACAAAGCGTTGTTGCACCGCCGGCAGAGCGGCGATGGCCGGGCTGGCCGCCACGGTCTTGAGGGCGTGCCAGAGGCAGGCGTTGAGCGGGATGGACGAATAGAAATCGGAGACCTCGGGCAGCATTTGGTTGAGGGCCTCGCGCTGGGCGGGGTTGTCATTGACGGAATCGAGGTGTTGCAGGCGGCCCCAGCCGCGGCCGAGGACCTCGGTGGCTTGTTCGAGCGCGAGAAAGGTGCTGTGGTAGGTCGCGCTGGTCAGGTCCTGCGCGCAGATCGCGGCGATGTTCTGATTTGCTAGATCGAGGGCGTGGCGGATGTCCGTCGCGACATGTTCGGGGGTGAGGGAGGACCAGCGGATATGGAAGGCGGGGGCGAGAAACGGGTGCATGGGGAGGGGGGTGTCAGTTATGGGTTATTAGGGGGAGAGACAGAAGACTTTGAGACAGAAGACAGAAGACAAGAGGAGGAATATCATGGGGCAGATGTCAGGTGCCTTGTTGATCTTCTGTCTTCTGTCTGGGAGCGCAGCGGTCTTCGGTCTTGGCCAGCGGCCGCACCAAGTTGGCGGGGAGGGGGAAGACGCGGTCGTAGATGCCGGGGGCGATCTCGTGGGCTTGGGCGTAGGCGTCGCGCAGCATCTCGAGTTTGGCATCGAGGTTGTCGAGGTGATGCAGGGTAAAGGCTTCCGGGGTGCGCGGCAGGGTCGGGGAGCCGAACTCGAATTGGCCGTGGTGGCTGGCGATGAGGTGGAGCAGATGCAGGCGGGTTTCCTCGGCGGACGGCGTGAGGCCGGCCCAGGCGGCGGCGGCGGGCGAGTCGAGCAGGTCGCGCCAGAGCTTGTTGACCAGTTCGATGCCGAGGGGGATGTGGCCTAACATTTCCCCGTGGAGGCTGTGGATTTGGCCGAAGCCGTCTTCCGGGTAGGCATTTTCCCAGAGTTTGCCGCAGTCGTGGAACAGCACGCCGGCGAGCAGCAGGTCGCGGTTGAGTTCCGGATAGAGCGGGCTCAGCGCGGCGGCGCAGCGCAACATTTGGGCGACGTGCTCGACCAGTCCGCCGCGGCGGGCGTGATGGTTGCGCTTGGCGGCGCCACTGCGCCGGAAGCGCTCGCCCATTTGCGTTAGAAAGTGCTGGCACAGCGCGTGCAGGCGCGGGTCGGTGATGGATTGGCTGAGGGCGACGATATCGGCGAAGTCGCGTTGTTGTTTGTCGCGGGTCGCGGGGTCGCCGGCGAGGAAGGTGGCGATGGCCGCGTCATCCAACAAATCCCAGGTGAGCTTGTTGGGGTTGACGCCGTAGGAATTCTGGGTCCACTCGGCTTCGAGGCGGACGATGGCCCCGGCGGCGAGGGTGCTGGCGGCGTCATGGTTCGGCGAGTCTGACCAGATTTTGAGGGCGAAACTGCCGGTGGCGTCGGCGAACCCGAGTTCCAGATAGGGTTTGCCGGTTTTGGTGGAGCGGGTGGCGCGGGATTGGAGTTGGGCGGCGACGGCTGCAGCAATGGGGGTGTCGCCGGCTTGCTCCTTGAGGGCGGCAATGGTGATAGGGCTCACGGCAGCAAGCATGGCAGGGCCGCCGCGCCGAGGCAAGCGGAGATTGCGGGTGTGTTGGCGTGGCGCGTGGCGCCCGATGGAGCGGCGGCTTGAGTCGGCGTGGCTGAAACGCCAATGTTGTGTGCGTGATGGGGTGAGTTGGAGGGGTTGGCAAGTGCTACTCCCTGAAGATGCGCATAACTTGGCGCCCATGCCTGCCACCCGTTACTCCTCGCCTTGCTTGCGCATTTCCTCGAGCACGCCGGACATGTCTTCGAGGCCGTCCCAGAGCGAGCGCACGACATAGAGTGGCGCGCCGCAACGCACGGCGAGGGCGAGACAATCGGACGGGCGGGCATCCAACTCGACGATCTTGCGCTCCATGATTTCGTTTTGGGCTTCGAGGATGAGGCGGGCGTAGTAGATTTCCTCTTCCACGCGCAGGATCACGGCGCGGGAGACTTTGGCGCCGAACGCTTGCAGGGCGAGCAGGAACAGGTCGTGAGTGAGCGGGCGCGGCACGGTCTGGCCACTCAGGACGGTGTTGATCGAGGCGCCGACGGCGGGGTCGATGTAAAAGACAATCGCCTTGCTGCCATCGCCAAGGAACACGGCGCAGCCAGCTTGGGTGGGCAGCAGGGCGATGGGCTCGACGCGGACGAGTTGGGGCATGAGGAGGGGGGGGGCGTGGCTGTTAGAAGCTGTCCGTTGTCAGGAGGGGGAGCCGGACGTGCCGGCCGAAGCTGGCGCAGCGTGGCGCGCCACAAGGTATCTGCGGGAGCCGGCGACGTATTTGATCGCCCAGCTTTTGATTTTCGCCTGTTCGTCGAGCGGCAGGGTGCGCACGACCTTGGCGGGCGAGCCGAGCACCAGTGAGCCGGGTGGGATGATGGTGCCGCCGGTGATCAGCGCGCCGGCGCCGATGATCGAGCGCTCGCCGATGACGGCGCCGTCGAGAATGATCGCGCCCATGCCGACGAGTACCTCGTCCTTGACCGTGCAGGCATGCAGGATGGCGGAGTGGCCGACGGTGACGAGTTCGCCGACATAGCAACCGTAGTCATCGGCGAGGTGGATGACGGTGTTGTCCTGGATATTGGAACGCGGTCCGATAACGATGTCGTTGATGTCGCCGCGCAAGGTGGCGTGATGCCAGATGCTGACCTCTTCATGCAGGGTGACGCGCCCGATCACATCCGCACTGGCGGCGATGAAGGCGCTGTCGTGAATGGATGGGCAAAACCCGAGGAAATTCTCAATGGCCATGGCTGGAATCTAGCGGGGCGGCAGCTGCAGTGCAAGCGCGGGATGCAGGGATTTTGCATTTGGCGGGGCCACTGACTGGCGGGCTAAAGCCCGTGCTTCATGACGAGGGGGCGGGTGGGTGCTGGGGCGCAGGGCGGTATGCGCTGGCGGGTTCTGGCATCGCCTTGAAAGAAGAGTGTACGGCAGGATGCCGAACACAGCCGGCGGGACGCCGGCGCTCCCCATTTTCATTGGGTGGCGACCAGATCGTAGCCGCGCCAATCACCGATGGTGATGGTGGCAAATTGGCCAACCGGCAGTGCCGCGTCCACCTCCACCGAACCGTCGATTTCCGGGGCGTCCCATGGGGTGCGGGCAATGCCGGGGGCATCGACGAGCACGCGCACGGAGTTGCCGACCTGGGCTTGGTTGGTTTCGCCGGCGATGCGCTGGAGCGCGGCCATCGCACGCGACCAGCGGCTGCGGCGCGTCATGTGGTGAAGGTGGCCGGCCATTTGATAGGCGCGGGTGCCCTCCTCCTTCGAATATTGAAACACCCCGGCCCGCTCGAAACGGAATTCGGCGATGAAATCTAACAACTCCTGGAAATCCGCCGCGGTTTCGCCGGGGAAGCCGACGATGAAGGTGGTGCGAATGCCGAGGCCGGGGATGCCGGCGCGCATGCGGCGCAACAGGTCGCGAATCGAGGCGCCGCTGGTCACCCGCTGCATGGCGGTGAGCATGCGGTCGGAGATGTGTTGGAGCGGGATATCGACGTACTTGGCGACCTTGTCGCAAGCGGCGATGGTAGCTATCAATTCATCGGACCAATGGGCGGGGTGGGTGTAGAGCAGGCGCACCCAGAACTCGCCCGGGATTTGATTGATGGCGCGCAGCAGGGTGGCCAGCGATTCGCCCTTGCTGGAATCCACCGGCGAGCTTGGCTTCGGCCGTTCGCCGCTCCACTGGTCCATGCCGAAATAGGTGGTGTCTTGTGAGATCAGGTTGATTTCCTTGACGCCGGAACTAACAAGACCGGCCACTTCGCGCACGACCGAGTCCTGGGTGCGCGAGCGGTGGCGGCCGCGGATTTGCGGGATGACGCAGAACGAGCAGGTGTGATTGCAGCCCTCGGCAATCTTGACGTAGGCGAAATGGTCCGGCGTGAGGCGGAAGCGCGGGGTGGTGTAGTCCGGCACGAAGCGCGGCTTGAGGGTGACGAAGTCGCGCGGGTCGGCGGTGGCGGCGGGGCCCTCGTCTTTGGTTAGGGCGGGGGCGTTGTTGGCGCCGAGGAGGTGTTGGATGATCGGGGCGACCTTGGTGAGTTGATCCAAGCCGATGAAAGCATCGACTTCGGGCATCAGGGCGGGGAGGTCTTTGGCAAAGCGCTGTGAGAGGCAGCCGGCGACGATGATTTTCTGGCGTGCGCGCGCGGGGTCGGCGCTGCGGTCCTTGACGGCAGTGAACACCGTGGCGATGCTTTCCTGCTTGGCGATATCGATGAACGCGCAGGTGTTGATGATGAGGACATCGGCGAGTTCGGGATCGGGTGTTAGGGCCATGCCGGCCTGGGCGAGGTGGCCGATCATGACTTCCGAGTCGATGAGGTTTTTGGCGCAACCCAGGGAGATGAGGCCGACGGTGGGAGTCATGGGTGGCCTGTTAGAATCGGGGCGGGAGGATGAGTTCATCGCCCGGGACGGGAGCGACGGTGCCGAAGCCGGGGAGCAGGCTGGCGACGGCTTCGCCGCCCTCGACAGAAGTGATTTTGAGTTGGCCGAGGATGCCGGTATTGCGGCGGATGGCGAGGATGGTGTTTTGTTGGATTTGGTCGGGCATGACGACGTCCAAGGTGACGAAGCTGCCGGTTTGGGCATCCTCGACGTAATCCTTGACCTTGCCGACGAGCAAGGCCTGGCTGATGAGGCGGGTTTCCCGCGCGAGGGAGTTTTTTTCCTCGAGTTTGCCGCGCACCAATTCCATGTTTTCGCTGTCGGAAACCTTGGCGTTGCGCTCGGCCTTGGCCTTGTCTTCGGCCAGTGCCGCGCGCATTTCCTCGCTTTCCTTCAAGCGTTGTTTGGTGGCCTCCAGCTCGTCGCGGGTTGCCACCGGTGCCGCGGCGGGGGGGGCGGCGGCGGTTTGTTGGAGTGGTTTTTCCAAGGCCGCACGGTTCTGGTCGGCCCGGAGCTCGTCGATTTGTTTGCGCAGCCGTTCGTATTCATCCGCCGGGGTGTTGCGCACCCCTTGTTGCATGCCGTTCCATGACATCACTACCGCGGCAAGCAGCAGCGCGATGGTGGTGCCAAGCAGAAGTTTAGTCGTGTCCATGCGGGGAAGATGGCTGGGGCCGGGCGGGCTGTCAACGCGACAACGCGGGAATCGCCACGCGCGCTGGAATCCCCAAGCCACGGCCGTTGCCGCCTCCGGGGAGGGTTGGCCTGCTTGCGGCGGGAGGCACCCTACGGTGTGGTGGGCGCCGCCTTGTTCTGGATATTGCGCAGGACGTTTTCGGGCAGGGTGTTGCGCTGCATCCAAGCTTGGGCGCCCGCCGGGTCGCGGCCCAGCCAGGTTTCCAGGGTGCGGTTGTACATGCGCTCCTGGCTGCCCGCGTCGGCGAGCCGCCCGATGTAGGTCATGGCCAGCGCGGGGTCGCTGCCAAACGAGTGCCAGACGAAACTTTGGATGGTGCCGTCGGTGACGTCGCCGGTGTAGCGGTCGAGAATTTTGGCGGCGGCGGCGGCATCCTGGCTGGCGACAGCCGAGATGACGCCGCGCAAGGCATTGCTGCGTTCCTCGCCTGTTGGCAGTGCCTGGAAATAGGCCACCGCGGCATCCCGGTTGGTGGCGGCCCAAGTGCCGAGCACGTCGTCGAAGCTGCGCTTGGTGGCGTCGCCGGGGTTGGCCAGCAGCCAATCGGCAGTGCCTTTGGGATCGGTTTGAGCGAGTTGCCCGGCCGCGCGCATCATCGAGCCGTTGCGGAGTGATTCATCGGAGATGGCGGAAATCCATGCGCGGGTGGCGTCGCTGCCTTGCGCCAGCAGGTGGGGGAGCATGGCGTCCAAGGCTTCGCCCCGCTCCTGGCTGCGCGGCATGCCGGTGAGCAAGGCGGTGGCCCGGGCCGGATCGGTGGCGCCGAGGCTGCGGATGATGCCGGTGAGGTATGGGTTGGCCTCGGTGCCGCTGTGGTTGGCCTCGGCCCAGCGGATGGCGGCGTCCGGATCGGTCGCGGCCCAGGAGGCGAGGATGGTGGTGGTGGCGAAGCCGCTGCGGGTGTTGGCTGTGGCGTAGGTGAGGGCGGCGAGGGGGTCGGCCTGCGACCACGCGGTGAGCAACATCGCATATTCACTGAAGCGGCTTTCGGTGATGCCCAGGCTGCGGAACTGGGCGATGGCGGCTTCAAAATCGCCCGGTGCGAGCTGGTCGATGAAGGCGAGCAAGGCGCGATTGCGGTCCAGCGCATTCTCGCCGCGGACGATGGTCTCAAGGCGTTTGAGTCGTGCCTCGGCGGTGGTTGTGGCGCTGCGGCTGCTGTCCGGACGGGTCGTGCGTTTGGCCGACGCGGCGGCTTGGCCGGACGGGTCTGCGGCGCGTGAGGACGAGCGGGTGGGGGCGGGGTTGGAACCGGCGGAAGCAATTGCTTCGGGGGAGCCCGGGAGCGAGAGCCGGCCGATGAAAAACCCGCCGGCACCAATCACAAGGGCGGCGGTAATGGTAGTGGCGGGTGGGAGTTTCATGAGCTGGGAAATTTGGTTTGAATCGACGGACTGGTATGACCATACCGCTGCAAAACACGGGATTTTTCTACAATTGTCAGCAGCGGTTTGCCGTGTAGCGGTGGTTTCTGGTGCGCGCTCGCTGGGGAGCGGCGCTTTCGGGTGGGGGCGTGCCTCAAAGTGGCGCGGTGCGGCGGGGGTGTGTGTTTCAGCATCGACGCGGGCGGCGTGGCAACACAGACTCGGGCATGGCAAAGATCGGTGAGCGCGCAAGTTTGAAAATCCTCCGGGAGAAGCCCTTCGGGTTGTATCTGGATGGCGGGGAAATCGGCGAGGTGCTCCTGCCGCGGCGCGAAGTGCCTGCCCAGTGGGACCTCGGCGGCATGCTGGATGTCTTCATCTATAACGATTCCGAGGACCGCCAGGTGGCCACCATCAAGCAGCCCGCGGCGATGCCCGGCCAGTTTGCCCGGTTGCGGGTGGTGGCGCTCACGCCGGTGGGGGCGTTTTTGGATTGGGGTTTGCCGAAGGATTTGCTCGTCCCGTTCCGCGAACAAAAAGCCCGCATGGAAATCGGCCACTTCTATCTGGTATATGTGCGCCTCGACGAGGCCAGCGGCCGGATCATCGCCACCACCCGCCTGGGGCGGCACCTGGATCTAACTCCCCCGCCGTGGCGGGTGGGCGATGCGGTGGACCTGACCCTCTATGGAAAAACTCCGCTGGGCTACAAGGCCATCATCAATGGCAGCCATAGCGGGTTGTTGTTTGCCAACGAGGTGTTTCAAAAAATGCAACCCGGCGAGTGCGTCAAAGGATATATCGCCGCACTGCGCCCGGACGGTAAAATCGACCTCACCCTGCACCCGCCGGGGCGCGCCCGGGTCTCCGACTTGGAAAGCCAGATCCTCGCCGAGTTGGCGGCCCGCGGCGGGTTTTGGGCGCTCTGCGACGCCAGTTCGGCCGACGAGATCCACCGCGAACTCGGCGTGAGCAAACGCACCTTCAAACAAGCCACCGGCGCCTTGTTGCGCAAGGGCGAGATCACGCTGTCGGACACTGGCATCCGGTCGGTGCAATGAGGGCGCGGGCATGCGCGGCAAGGTTGGCGGATGAGGCGGTCCTGACCGCCGCCGCCCACGGATGTCCCGTCACAAAGCCGCCGCTGCTTTACACTTTTCGGGGGTTTGCCTTACACTTTCTGTTAGATCGGCGCGGGGGCCACTCAGGGCGCCTGCAAAATCGCGCGACTTGTCACCATCAACCGGTGGCAAATCCGGCGCAGCTCCATTGCTAACAGAAACGTTCTGTTATTTCGTGAACAAGAGGGTAAAGCCGGAAAAAACACCTTGAGCATGATTTGGATGGCGGTTGCGGCGTGTTAGGCTGCTGCCGTCCCCGGCGTGAAGCGGCGGCCCGCCGCCCTGGTTGGCCGGGTGGCGCAAGTTTGTTAGGATGGGGCCATCACGCATGACCGCACACTCCGCTGGCGGAAAAATCACGAAAGACTTTGCAGAGAAATCACAGCTCTTGTGGTGGCATGGTGGGCGGGTTGGCCGCCGCCAAGCCGCGGGCGAGTTGGCGGATGAGGCCGGGCCCTTGATAGATGAAGGCGGTGTAGACCTGCACCAGGGTGGCGCCGGCGCGCAGTTTCGCTTGGGCGTCTTCGAGCGAGGAGATGCCGCCGACGCCGATGATGGGGATGCGGCCGCCGAGGTGGCTGGCAAAGGCTTGCAACACCGCGGTGCTTTTGTGGAATTCGGGCCGCCCTGACAGGCCGCCGGCCTCGGTGGCGCGCGGGTGGTTGGCCACCGCGGCGCGGTCGAGGGTGGTGTTGGTGGCGATCAGGCCGTCGAGGCCGCCGGCGAGGAACACCGCCGCCAGGTCGCGGATGTGGGCGTCGTCGAGGTCCGGGGCCACCTTGAAGAGGAGCGGGACGCGCTTGCCGTGGGCGGCGGTGAGTTGCTCCTGCTCGCGCTGCAGGGTGTCTAGCAGGCGGGCGCAGGCGGCGGGGCTCTGCAACTCGCGCAGGCCGGGGGTGTTGGGCGAGGACAGGTTCACCGCGATGTAGTCCGCCACCGGATAGGCCTGCCGCAGGCACGCGAGGTAGTCGGCGGCGGCGTCCTCGTTAGGGGTGTCCTTGTTCTTGCCGATGTTGAAGCCCACCACCCCCTGATAGGTGCGGGCGCGGCGCGCGTTGGCCACCCCGGCGGCGATGCCGGCATTGTTGAAGCCCATGCGGTTGATGATTGCCTCGTGCTCGACGAGGCGGAACACCCGCGGCTTGGGGTTGCCGGGTTGCGCCCGCGGCGTGAAGGTGCCGATTTCAATGCAGCCAAATCCCAGCCGGCCCAACGCGTCGATGGTGTCGCCGGCCTTGTCCATGCCGGCGGCCAGCCCGACGCGGTTGGGAAAGCGCAAGCCCAACACCTCCACCGGCGCCAGCAACTCATCGGCGGGGCAGGCGAGGCGCAACACGCCGCTGCGTTCCGCCAGTCGCAGCGCGGCCAGGCTGAGATGATGCGCCACTTCCGGATCAAGACAAAACAGTCCCGCGCGGACCAAGGGGTAGAGAGCGTCAAACACCCCGGCACTGTGCCCCGTCGCCACCGCCTTGTCCAATCTCCCGTGCCCACAAGTGGCAGTTTTCCGCGGCAATGGCCGCGCCTGGAAATGGGTGGAATGCTGGCACGGAATCTGCTTGGAAAGAATTCCGGATTTTTTCCTGGTAAGCCGCAATTAAATAGAGTTATTTCCGAATTGTTCGCGGCGCGGCGCATTTCCGTGAAATACTTAGAATAATTCCAAATTCCTGACGTCGCACAACTGAACCCCCACCCCCCAACCACCACCATGTCACACGAATCGGATGGCAGTCTGAAGATTTACTTGCGGGAGATTTCGAAGACCCCGCTACTCACGCTAGAGGAAGAGGTCGCCTTGGCCGAGCGGATCAAGCTGGGCGATGCGGAGGCGCGCACGCAGATGATTCGGGCCAATCTTCGCTTGGTGGTGAAGATAGCGCAGGACTATGCGAGTTACGGGTTGCCGGTGACGGATTTGATTTCCGAAGGCAACATCGGGCTGATGAAAGCGGTGGAACGCTTTGATCCGTGCAAGGGCGGCAAACTGTCCACCTACGCCGCATGGTGGATCAAGCAATCGATCAAGCGCGCCTTGGCCAACCAATCGAAGACCATCCGCCTGCCGGTGCACATGGTGGACAAGATCGCCAAGATGAGGCGCATCGCCATCATACTGGCGGAGGCCCTGGGCCGCGAACCCACTGATGAGGAACTGGCCGAAGAGGTGGGATTGCCGCGGCGCAAGCTGGCGATGTTGCGGCAGGCGTCGCAGAGTCCGACCTCGCTGGACTCGCCGATCAACGATGGTGAGGCGACCGAATACGGTGAAGTCATCGGCGACGAGCGGGCGTCCAACCCCCACGACACGCTGGCGGACAAGAACATGTTTGGAGAACTCGACGGGTTGCTGGACATGCTCGACGAGCGGGAGCGGCGCATCATTGATGTGCGCTTCGGCTTGACCGGCTGCACGCCCCTGACCTTGGAAGAAGTGGGTCGGCAATTCGGGGTGACCCGCGAGCGGATCCGCCAGTTGCAGAACTCCGCGCTGCTCAAGATGCGCAACGCGTTGCGCAAGAAAGACAACCAGCGTCCCGCCATCAGCCACGCCAATTTGGTGGGGGCGTAGCGGGATTAGCGGTTGGCGGTGCCGGCAGCGGCGGCCCCATCCCGGCCTGCGGGATGGGCGGGGTGTTGGTTGGTGGCCGGTCGGTGTGTCATCCCGACGATGCGGCTCACTCGGCCGGGACGTGGGGCTCGAAGGTCATCGAGCGCTCGTGTTCGCGGGCTTTGGCGGCCTTTCTGGCTTGTTGATAGAAATGGTCCTGGACGCGGAATGCTTTCAGGCCCTTGGTGCGGGTGAGGCGCTGCGAGGAGCCGTCGGGCAGTAGCCGATAGGCCTGGGTGTTGTCCTGGAAGTAGGCTTCGAGCACCCGCACGAGGCGGCGTTTCAAGGCGGGTTCCTCGATGGGGATCATGAGTTCGACGCGCGAGTCGAGGTTGCGCGTCATCCAGTCGGCAGAGGCCAGATAGACTTCGGAATCCCCGCCCTGGTGGAAGTGGAAGAGGCGGGCGTGTTCGAGGAAGCGATCGATGATGGAGACCACCTCGATGTTTTTGGAGTGTTTGGGGTCGCCGGGTTTGAGACAGCAGATGCCGCGGACGTTGAGGCGGATTTGCACGCCGGCTTGCGAGGCTTTGTAGAGGGCGTGAATGATGTCGGGGTCTTGCAGGGAATTGACCTTGGCGATGATGCGGGCGGGCAGGCCTTGTTTGGCGCGCTCGGCCTCACTGGCGATCCGGTCCAACAGCACGCTCTTCATGGCGGTGGGGGCTGGCACCAAGCGCTGGAAGCGCAGCAACTTGGAGCGGCCGGTGACGGCATTGAAAAACAGGGTGGCGTCGTTGCCGAACTCCGGCTTGCAAGTCAGGTAGGAAAAATCGGTGTAGAGCTTGGCGGTGGACTCATTGTAATTGCCGGTGCCGAGGTGGACGTAGCGGCGGAGGTGGCCGGATTCGCGGCGCAGGATGAGGCAGATTTTGGCGTGGGTTTTGAGGTTTTTCACGCCATAGACGATTTGGGCGCCGGCGCGCTGGAGTTCGTCGGCGCGGTGGAGGTTGCGAGCTTCATCGAAGCGGGCCTTGAGTTCGATGATGACGGTGACGTGCTTGCCATGTTCGGCGGCGGTGATGAGGGCTTGGATGACGCGGGATTGGCGGGCGGTGCGATAGAGGACCTGTTTGATGGCGATGACATCGGGATCGGCGGCGGCTTCCTCGATGAGGCGCAGCACCGGTTCGAAGGATTCGTAGGGGTGATGGAGGAGCAGGTCGGCGGCGGCGATGGTATCAAACATCGAGGCGCCGGGGACGATGGAAGGCGGGGTTTGCGGCGGCCAATCGGCGTCGCGCAAGTGATCGAAGCCGGCGAGGAATGCCAGTTCCATGAAGGCGGCGAGGCCGGGCGGGCCATCGCAACGATAGACCTCTTGCGGGCTGACGGCGGTGACGGATTGAATGAGGCGGGCGAGTTCGGGCGGGGCATCACCGCGCAACTCAAGGCGCACCGTGTCGGCAAACCGCCTGGCTGTTAGGACGTCCTCCATCTCGTCGGCCAAGTCGATGGAGTCGTCCTCGTGGACGGCGATATCGCCATTGCGGGTGACGCGGAAGGCGGTGGTGGCGGCGACGGATTCGCCCGGGAAGAAGCGCGCGGCGTGGGTGGCGACCAGATCTTCGATGAGGACGAAGGCGTGGCCGCCGCCCTCGATGGCCACCGGCACGCGGCGGCCGAGGGTGTCGGGGATGGGGATGAGGGCGTGGCGGGAGTGGTGGGTTTGCGGATCGAGCAAGCGGCAGGCGACAATGATGTGGAGGCCGGGAATGGCTGGCAGCGGCCGGTCAGGATCGACGGCGAGCGGGGTGAGCAGCGGGAAAATGCTGTCTTCGAAGGTGGCGGCGGCCTTGGCGAGTTGATTGAGCAAGAGCTCGCGCACTGGCAGCAGGCGGATGCCGGCAGCGTGCAGGGCGGGCAGCAGGGTGGTGGCCAGCAGGGTGTACTGGTCGGCGCTCATTTGCAGGATGCGCTGGCGGATGGCGGCGAGGCAGCGTGCGGGGGTCAGGCCGGAGGCGTCGGCCGTCTTGCGGCCGCTGCGCCGCAGCAGCATGAGGCCGCCGACGCGCACTTGGAAGAACTCGTCGAGGTTGGAGGCGGAGATGGCGAGGAACTTCAGCCGTTCTAACAGCGGTAGGTCCTCGCGCAGGGCTTCGTTGAGGACGCGTTGGTTGAACTCGAGCCAGGAGAGTTCGCGGTTGAGGTAGGGAGCCATGGGGGAAGGGGAGGAGGAGTTATCAGTTATCAGTCAATAGGGAAGAGACCGCAGATCGCTGCGCTGCAAGACAGAAGACAGAAGAAAAGAGCAAGAGATGCCGCTGCGTCCAGTCTGCTGTCTTCCGTCTGGGAGCGCAGCGGTCTCTTGTCTGTCAATTGTCTTCATCGATGACGACGGCGAGGCCGAAGACTTGTTCGAAGAGATCGGCTTTGGAGGCCATGGCGAGGCGCTCGACGGCGGCATCGGCGATGCTGGGCAGGCGCAGCCGCAACTTGCCGGCATCGCGGCGGAGTTCGATTTGCGAGACGCGTTGGGCGTGGGTGCGTTCGAGGGCATCGGCGACGCGCAGGATGGCGGCGAGTTTGGAGACGCGGATGCGGTCGTCGGTGGGGAGGGCGGCGTAGCTTGGGTGTTCGAGGCGCGGGCCGGAGTGGCGGTGGTAGCGGGCGATGAGGGCCACCAGAGTGACATCGAGGCGGTCGAGGCCGAAGATTTCCGAGTTGAGGATGATATATTCGGAATGTTTGTGGTGGGCGCGTGGGCTGATGTAGGTGCCGACCTCATGGAGGATGGCGGCGACCTGCAACAGCAGGGCGTCATGGGGGGTGAGCTGGTGCAGATCGATGAGTTTGGCGAAGAACAGGGCGCATAATTCCGCGACATGCGCGCCGTGGGTGGAGTCGGATTGGTAACGTTCAGCCAGAATGCGGGCGGAGCGGATGACCTCCTCGGCGAAGTTTCCGGTTAGATCGCGCGACAACAACAGGTCGTGCAACAGTCCCTGTTCGTATTCGGTGGTGGGGATGTGGATGTCGGGAAGTTTGAGTGATTCGGTGATGGCGAGGTTGATTTCCAACGCGGGCACCAACGACTCGGCGGTCTGATAGTCGAGTTGGAAGCGTTTGACGGATTCGACCTCACTGAGCATCGAGGTTTCGGTGGTGAAATGGCGCAGCGCGCGCACGGGGCAAAACGCCTGGTGGTGATTGAGATGGGAGGCGACGGCTTGGATTTCGTCGCCGATGAGGATCAGGCCGTTGATGGCCACATCGGAGAAATCGAAGCGGATTTGGGCGAGGTTGCCTGAGACATGTTCGCGGATGACGCGGAGCATGGCGGGGCCTTCGGCGTGGGACCCTTCCACCGCCTCGCGGGTGCGGTGGGTGCCCATGCGGTAGCTGGTGTAGCGGGTGATCAGGCCGTTTTGAAACAACAGGGCGCGGGTATTGCCCGGGCCGACGTGGACCACGAGGGTGGTGTTTTGGCGCAGCGCGGGCAGGTCGTGCAGCCGGCGCCGGGTTTTCAGATAGATCAGGCGGGTCATTTCGCCATCGTCGATAGTGGCGACCCGCAGGCCGCAAGCGATGCGGAGGCGGTTCATGACGGTATCGTGGTTGGAGGCCTCGCTGAGAATGTTGGTGGTGGCGGCGCGGGTCAGGTTGTGAGGATCGAGGCCGAGTTCGGCCAGCGATTTCTGATAGCCCCTGATGATTGCCACCACCCGCTCGGTGGTGGCCTGGCTGACGCTGCCCAAGCGGAAGATGTCGCGGGCGATGGGTGCGGGTTGTTGCAGGAAATCGACGGGCCGCAGCGAGCCGTTGGGGCTGCGCTCGGCCACCATCATTGAGACCGAGCTGGCACCGACGTGCAGTGCGCTCAGGAGGGTGAGCGGCGCACCGGGCAGGTTCGGGGATTTCCGAGGGCGGGGCATCAGCCCATCACAGCGTGAAACGGCCATCAGGGCAATTGCGATTTTTCAGGCGGCGGATTTTTTGGCGGGCGGCTTTTGCAGGGGGTGCGGGTAGTGGCGCGCGACGTTCTCTGCTTGCCATGGGCAGGAGAGGCGTGGATAACCGGGGCATGCCAGTTAAGGGAGCACGCGAGCGCTATTTGGTCAGACACGGGTCGAAGGTGGATCTGGGCAAAATCGATGCCCAGGAGAAGGCGTTGTTTGGCACCGGCGGCAAGCTGGAGCAGGAGCCGCAGTTCGACAAGCTGCGTGTGGAGCTGCAGGAATTGCAGAAGGTGCTGTATGCGCAGAACCGTCACCGCGTGCTGGTGGTGTTGCAGGCGATGGACACCGGCGGCAAGGACGGCTGCATCAAGAACGTGTTTTCGCGGATCGATCCGCAGGGGATTCATGTGTGCTCGTTCAAGAAACCGACCGCAGAGGAATTGGGGCACGATTTTCTGTGGCGCATCCACTCCAAGGTGCCCGCCAACGGGCAACTGGTGATTTTCAACCGCAGCCACTACGAGGACATCATCGCGGTGCGGGTGAAGAACCTGTTTCCCGAGGCGGTGTGGGGCCGCCGCTATCGTCATGTCATGGAGTTTGAGCGGATGCTGGCGGAGGAGGGCACCACACTGGTGAAGGTGTTTCTGCACATTTCCAAGGACGAGCAGAAGCGCCGCTTGGAGGGGCGCCTGGCCAATCCGGACAAGCAGTGGAAGGTCAATCCGGACGATCTCAAGGATCGCGCGCTGTGGGGCGAGTTCATGCACGTGTACGAGGATGTGATTTCCCACACCTCGACCCCGCAGGCCCCATGGTATGTGGTGCCCGCCAATCGCAAATGGTACCGCGACCTGTGCGTCGCCCGCATCATGGTCGACACCCTCAAGCACTTGCACATGGAGTTCCCGCCCATCAACTGGGACCCGGGCACCATCAAGGTCGAGGACTGACGGGTGCCTGTTAGATCAGGCGCGACCACAGGACCTTGAGGTAGCGCGACTCCGGGTAGTTGGAGAGGGTGGGGTGGTCGGGCCCGGCGCCGGTGCGATCGAATGTTTGCAGGCGCAAGTCGCGGCGGTGGGCGGAGGTGATGACGATGCGCTCGAACTCGCCCGCGCCCAACTGGCCGGAACAGGAACAAGTGACGAACAGCCCGCCCGGAGCGACGAGTTGCAACGCGAGCTTGTTGAGGTCGGCGTATTTGGCCACCCCGAGTTCGTCCTCCCGGCCGTGGATGAATTTGGGCGGGTCGGCGATGACGAGGTCCCATTGGCGACCGTTTTCGATCATGGTGCGCAGCCAGGTGAAGGCGTCGGCATGGGTGAATTTGACCTTGGCCGAGTTGAGGTTGGCGTTGCGCTTGGCCATCGCCACCGCGGTTTCATCCAGATCGACGGCGGTCACCTCGCTGGCCCCGCCCAGCGCCGCGGCAATCGCGAAGCCGCCGGTATAACAGCACAGGTCTAACACGTCACGCCCGGCGGCCAGCGCGGCGAATTGGTGGCGGTTGTCGCGTTGGTCGCAGAAGAAGCCGGTTTTGTGGCCCTGGCTGAAATCGACTTCGTAGCGGCACCCGTGTTCGCGGATTTTGACTGAGCGGATGTTGTCGCAGACCGCGCCGCCGCCGCGCGGGATGCCTTCGATGCGGGCGAGGTCGGGATCCACGCTAACAATCAGGCGGCGGGTGCCAAAGCATTCGTGCAGCAGCGGCAGCCAGCCCGGCAGGCGCTGCCAGGCGGCGAGGTTGGTGAGTTCCACCGAGAGCACATCGGCGAATTTGTCGGCGACGATGCCGGGCAGGAAATCCGCGTCGCCGTGGATGGCGCGGTACGAGTCGGTATTGGCATCGAGCTTGAGGATATCGCGGCGCAGCGCGGCGGCGCGGCGGATGGCGGTGGTGAAGAACGATTCGTCGAGGGGCGCGAGCGAGTGGCTGACGACGCGCAGTGGCATGCGCGACTTTGGGTTCCACAGGCCCCAGCCGAACGGGGTGCCTTCCTTGCCGAGGACTTGCACCAGCGCGCCGGGGGTGGCGTCGCGCGAAACCTCGCCGATCATTTTCGGCCAGATCGACGGGTGGAACGTTTGATATTTGATTTGAACAGTCGGCACGGCGGAATCAGGGCGCAGCGGAGCGGCAATGTCGAATCATTTTACCGTAGCCGTCGAGGGCGGCGGGCGAATTCATCAATGCTCCAGGTGGAATCTGGGCGCGGTGAGAGCGAGGGGTTTTTCACGCGGCCGCGATGCGGGGCGGGGGACCCGGGGTATCGCTCCGCTCACCCCCCCCGGGGTCATCCCCGATAGATTGCGCCCCAACGGGGCGCGATATCCGTGGCGTGGCGCCTAACATATCGCGGCCCTACAGGCCGCCCCGGTATTTACCGTCCCGAGACCCAGGCCGATGGCCTGGGCTAAGGAATGATGGCCCGTTGGGCCATGCCCCATGCCCCATGCCCCATGCCCCAAGCCCCCTGCCCCATGCCCCATGACCCAAGACCCATGACCCAAGACCCATTACCCATGACCCATGACCCAAGACCCAAGACCCATGACCCA
>CAIZNN010000005.1 GCA_903934285.1 Akkermansiaceae bacterium
GGCTTACGCCAAAGTCGCCAGCCCGGAACATGCCGACGAAATCCTGCAAATGGAAATCGGCCGCCAGAACCGCACCGTCAACCGCAGCACCTCACTCGTGCCGCTGGCGGCATGGGATCAGGATTTGCTAGAAAACACCTCTCATATTCGCCCAACGCCCGTTTCAAGCCTGCTTGACCTGCACTTCTCCCTGCGCGGCGCGCGCCGGGTCAATAACGACCAAACCATCGACTTCGAGGGCCACAATTACGAGATCGCCACCACCCTTCGCAAGTCGGTCAGCATCATACATCACCCGAACCGCAAATTCTGGGTTGTGGAGCACCCCCCGAAGGCCGTTTGGCCCCCAATCCTGGGGACTTCCAGCCTCTAACAAACCGTCCGGTTTTGCTCAGGCGAGAAATCCGGTTTTGCTCAGTCGCCGACAGCCTGAAGAAAAATCCTTGCCAACAAGCGCGCCAAGAACTAAGTGTTTCCCCGTTAGCCAGCCCTGCGGGCTTCTAGCAGATTAACGGAATTCTGAACGCCCCCGACTTGTCGGATCGGGGTCTGGATCAAGGGAACCTCATAGGGCTAAGTATTGCGCGAAAATTTTCCCACTTTCCCGGAAGCGCTCCATCGGGGTGAGCGCCACCCATTCCTGCCATTCATCGGGCCAGTCTTCGATTCTCACAGGCGCAAGGTAGCAGCTTTGCCCGCCGTGTCCTGCGCCAGTTTTGGCCATCATCTGCGCCCACTCAAGGAGTGGCGGACTCTGGCCGCCATGGCCCATGGTGAGCCAATGGAAAGAGGAATTTCGCTTGGCATTGGCAACTCATGGGCAATGTGGGCGGGACGCCCACACTCCTTGCCGGGGGTTCCAGGCCTCCGCCGGTATAGGCAATCCTGCCTATAGACAAATTCCACCGGATTTCAATAATGCGCGTTGGGCAGCGGATCTTCCTCACCGCCATTGGCAACTCAAAGCAAACAAATGGAATCAAAAAACACATGAAAAACAAGTCCACCACCACGGAAACCGCCCGCAAAGGGCCCCATGCCACCCCGCTTGGCTCCTACCTATCCATCACCGCAGGCGCTGGCGCGGCCTCCTTGCTGGGCGCCAATGGGGCGGTGGTTTTTTACAACGGAGCGGCGGTGACCAACAACACCTACGGAGACCAATTGTGGTGGGACACCGCCAGCATGACGGCCGGCATTTACCGCAACCAGAGCGTGCCGGACCTTTTCCAGATCATAAACGTCAGAGTCAACTACGCTTACACCTTTAAGCCTGGCGGATCCTTGCTCGACACCTTCTTCGGCGTGACGGCATCGGGCGGCACATCTGTCAACAAACTGGCCGCAGGTGAGACGATTGACTCAAGCACATATTTTTCGGGTAACGCGTGGACTTACATGAAGTCTCCGGGAAGCCCGTGGGCTACCGGGGTAGACGGGACGACCGGCTACATCCCTTTCAAATTCAGCAAGAATGTGGCTCCTGCCGACATGTATTACGGCTGGGCGGACATCACCTTCAACGCTGTCTCAGGTAGCATCGTTCTCAACAACTTTGCCTACAACGACACGCCCAATGCCTCCATCACGACGGGTGGGGGGGGCGATGTGAGCCCGGTTCCCGAGGTTACCTCGTCGTTCACCCTGCTCGGACTGATCACCGGCGGCTTGATGATGCGTCGGCGCAGGGGAAACCAGGCCGCGGTGGCCGTCGCCTCCTGAGTCCCTTGGCCAGAAAGCGACTGATCCTCGTCGGGTGGGACTCGGCGGACTGGAAGCTCATCAACCCCCTGCACGACGCAGGGAAAATGCCGGGCATGGCTTGGCTGGTGGAAGGCGGGGTGTCCGGCAACCTCGCCACCATGGAGCCCCAACTCTCGCCCATGCTGTGGTCATCGATCGCGACGGGCAAACGGGCGTGGCAGCACGGGATTCACGGGTTCACTGAGGTGGATCCGGCGAGCGGCCGCGTGGTGCCTGTCTCCTGCGCCTCGCGCCGCTGCAAGACCGTCTGGGAAATCCTCGGCGAGCGGGGGCTGCGCTCGCACGTCGTCGGCTGGTTCGCCACCCACGGGGAAACCCACCCGCACGGCAGCATCATTTCTAACATGGCCGCCAGCCTGCGGGGTGTTCGCCCGGACGACGAGCCCGGGAACTGGCCACCCCTGGCCCCCGGCACCTGCTGGCCGCCCGGGTTGGCGGATGAGATCGCGCCGCTGCGGGTGAGTCCCTACGACCTCGACCCCGAGGAAGTCTTGCGGCTTTTCGTGCCCAAGGCCCACGAGATCGATCAGGAAAATGATCCGCGCCTCTGGTATCTGGCCGAACATCTGGCCGAAGCCTTGAGCGTTCACACGCATGCGACCTATCTGATGGAAAAGGATCCCGACTGGGATTTCACGGCGATTTACTACCGTCCGCTCGACGAGATTTGCCACCGCTTCATGGCCTACCATCCGCCGCGCATGGAGGGTGTGCCGGAGCGGGACTTCGAGCTCTACCGCGACGTGGTCAATTCCACCTACCGCTTCTACGACCTCCTGCTGCGGCGTTTGCTGCACTTCGCCGGGCCCGATGGCGCGGTGATGGTGGTTTCCGACCACGGGTTTCACAGCGACCACTTGCGGCCGGAATTCACCCCCAACGTGCCGGCGGGCATCACGATCTGGCACCGCCCGCAAGGCATTTTCGCCGCGCGGGGGCCGGGGATTCGGGCGGACGAACTCGTCTTCGGCGCGAGGTTGCTCGACATCGCCCCGACGGTCCTGAGCTACTTCGGGCTGCCCGCCGGTCGCGATATGGACGGGCGCGTCCTCGGCGAAGCGTTTACCGAGCCCACCACGCCGGAACCCATCGAAACCTGGGAAAATCCGGGCGGCATCCAGCGGGAGCGTTTGCCCGCCGACGATCCCTCCAACCGGGCGATGCTCGAGCACTTCGTGGCGCTGGGGTATCTCGCGGAAATCCCCGGCGCGGATGCCGGGGCCGCCGAGGGCACGCGGCAGGAAAACGATTGGAGCCTCGCCCGGGCATTCATGGATGCCGGGCGCGCCGCCGACGCGCTTCCCTTGCTCGAATCCTGCGCCGCCGGCCAGCCCGCGCGCACCGATTTCGCCCAGCTGCTCGCGATGTGCCAGTTGCAACTCGGGCTTCTCGACGAAGCCGAGGAGTCCGCGAAAAAGGCCCTGGAGGCATTCGGACCACTGGAGCGGGCGCAGCACCTGCTAGCCTCCATCGCCCTGCAGCGCGAGCGCCCCGCCGAGGCGGTGGCGCTGCTCGAGTCCGTCGGCGGACTGGACATGACAAACCCTAACGGGCTGTTGCTGTTGGCGCGCTCCTATGTGGAATTGCGTCGCTGGGCCGAGGCGGCCGAGGCCGCCAAGCGCTCGATCGCCCTTGATGCGGACAACCCGCAGCCCTACCTCGCGCTCACCCGCCAGCTTCTCCACCGCAAACTCTACGTCGAAGCCGCCGAAGCCGCTCTGTCGGCCATCTCGCTCGATTTCGCCCGGCCCAACGCGCATTTTCTGTTAGGCGTGGCCTTGGCCGGCGATGACCAACTCAACGAGGCCTGCCAGGCGTTGCACACCTGCCTCAAGCTCGAGCCCACATTTCTGCGGGCGTACCGCCTCCTCGCCCGCATCCATCGGAAACTGGGCGACGAGGTGACGGCGCAAGCCTACGAGCAGCAATACCGGGCGGTGATCGTGTTGCGCAAAGACACATTCGTCCCGGTGCCGAAGCCCCGCGCGGCCGTCCCTGCGCAAGCAATCCCGCCCGCCGAAACTCCGACGAATCCCGGAGAAGAATTGGAATTTGTCGTCGTGTCGGGTCTGCCGCGTTCCGGGACATCGCTGATGATGCAGATTCTGCGGGCCGGCGGCATCCCGGTGATGACCGATGAACTACGGGCTGCCGACGAGGACAATCCCGAAGGATACTGGGAGTGGGAGGAAATTAAAAAACTCCCGAACCACCCCGGCATCCTGGTGCAGGCCCGCGGCAAGGCACTCAAAATCATCTCAGCTCTCCTGCCGGCGCTGCCGCTCACTCACCGCTACAAGATTATTTTCATGACCCGGCCCATCGCGCAGGTCGTCGAATCCCAGTGGGCCATGCTCGCGCGCCAGGGCAAACCGCCCGCCTTGGACAAGCAACGGATGGCCGTGGCCATGGCACAACACAGTCAGCACATCCGCCAGACCTTCGCCGCCAGCTCCCGGGTCGAGTTGCTGGAAGTCAGTTATACCGACCTCGTGGCAAATCCCCAGCCGCTCATCGACGAACTCGCCAAGTTCCTCGGCACCCCGTTCACGCCCGGCCCCGCAGTCATCTCCTGCATCCGCCCGCAGCTCCATCGCCAGCGAGATCTCTAACTTGCTCTGTCCACCGGCCAGACCGCATGCTCGCTAGAAGCGGGTCTGGAGGCGTTCGGTCAAACTGGCCACGTCAAGGTTCAGAACTCAGCAAACGACCTCAGTCCGGGCTAGTGGCCGCGCAAACTGGAATCCCGAAAAATGACGAGGTTTAGCGGGACGTGCGGGCGATTGAACCGAAAAACAATTTCTAACATTCTTGCGCTAATTCCGCTGGCTGTTATCGCTGGCTTCACATGCCCAAAGCACACGTCCATCTTGAGATTCTGGAGCGGATCGTCTCCGCAGGGGACGATCATGCTTTGGCTGAGGCGGCGTTAGCCGGACTCTGCGAGATATCTCCGGGAGACCATTTCTCCGCCATCCTCTTCCATCCAGTGACTTTGGCCGCAGAAGCGCTTTTTCCGCATCAGGGATGGCTGGCTTCCGGCAACGATTTCCGTGCTGCGGCGAACGGGAAACTCATCGAACATCCGCTGGCCCGGAAGTTCCTCAAACGACAAGAGCCCATGGCACTGCTGCGGAGTCGGGAGGTGAGCGACAAAGAATGGCGCAGGTCATTCATATACAACGAACTGGACCGCCCTCTAGGTGTCGAGGACATCGCAACGGTTTATCATGTCACGGCCTCCAAGCGGGTGTTGGTGCTCACTTGCGGGCGGAATCGGAGGTTTTCTGACCATGAATTCACTCCAATCCAAGCTTACCACCGGATATTGAATGGCCTGGCTCAGTTCCACCCAATGAGTCGCTGCCAGGACAGCACACCCGTCGCCGAACTCAGCGATCCCGACCCTTTGGGAAAATTGGCGACTCTGACCACTCGGGAACACGAAATCCTCCACTGGGTCCGTAAGGGCAAACGGGACCCCGAAATTGCCATCATTCTCTACATCAGCCCGCGAACGGTGAACCATCATCTCGCGAGCGTCTATCGCAAGCTCGGGGTCGAAACTCGCACCGCTGCCGCGACGTTCCAATAGTCCCGGCGGAGTGCGGGTAAACAGGCATCCTGCCTGTCATGGACGACGGGCATCCTGCCTGGCGTTTCATGAGGGGGTTGATGCTGTGAGGACGATGTCTCCATCGCCTTATTGCGTGAGAAAGTAAACCAGGCCTCCGTGGCCGCCGCCTCCTGAGTTCCTTGGCCAGAAAGCGCTTGATTCTCGTCGGATGGGATTCGGCGGACTGGACGCTCATCAATCCCCTGCTCGACGCAGGGGAAATGCCGGGCATGGCCTGGCTGGTGGAAGGCGGGGGTCCGGCAACCTCGCCACCATGGAGCCCCAGGCTGCTAGGAATTTGCTTTCGGGGTGAAGGCCGTTGAAAGAGCCGGTGGCCGGACCGGAGGGCGGGGAAATGGGGGTTGCCTCGCCCACATCCGGCGCCAATTTGTCGAGGTCAAAGACGGAGCGCCCGAGGTGCTCATCCCGATCCTGTTGTTCATCCAGCAAATCTACTTCATCGAGAAACAAGCCCGCTGGACCGCGGCACCGGCCGCATGCCGGGAGCTCATCCGCCGCAGCCGCA
>CAIZNN010000006.1 GCA_903934285.1 Akkermansiaceae bacterium
CGACTCAGACTCGGAGGTCAGGGCCGCAAGCGCGCTGCGCTGTGCTTCGACATCCGCTGAAACGCGCGAGAGCGATGACTCCAACGCGGCTGCCGCCGCCCCCGCCGCCCCCGCCGCCGCGCCCCCCGCGCCGGCAACCCCGGTGCCCAACGCCCTCATCGCCACCCCGCTCACCCCGCTCCCGCCAGGGGAGGAGTGGAACCTCATCATCGAAAAAGGTCTTCCTAACAAATCGGCCGGCGCCCGCGTGCTGGCCGCTGCCGCCTATCAAATCGGCACCATCCCCGACTTCCAAGCTGAGGCGGCCGCCCCCCGCGTCGTCGCCGATCGGCCGCGCGAAATCATCGTCAGCTTCAGCCAGCTCGTTCCCAACCCGCTGCCGGCCGATTTCCTAACCACCTGCGTGGTCCTCGACCCCCGCCCCGCCGACCTCAGTGCCGAAGTCGATGACCGCAATATCCACCTTCATGGCAATTTCGCCGCTGCCGACAAGTTCACCCTAACAATCAAACCGCCCTTCGCCTCCAAGGTCGGCCACCCGCTCATCGCGCCGCTGGCCAAGGAACTCGTCTTCGAGCGGCTCGACCCCGAAGTGACCCTGCCCAGTCACGACCAAGCCCAGCTTGCCAGCGGCAACCGCTGCTACCGCATCCAAACCGTCAATCTCGCCAGCCTGCACGTCCGCATCAAGCAACTCAGCGGGCTGGAGGCGATCCGCGCCTTTCAAGGATACCGCAATTACTCCGGCGACGGGCCCGACCAGACGATCATCGAAAACCCAGCGCCTCTCCCCTATGTGATGGTCGCCGGCACCACCATGTTAGACCGGGAGTTCCCGCTCGGTAACCCGCTCGATACCGCCAAGGAACTCACCCTGCGCTGGGATGAACTCCTGCCTGCCGCCGGCCCCAACTCGATCCTCTTCCTCGACGTCACCGGGACCCTCCACCCAGGCCTCCACAAAGCCGGTCACTGCGCCTCCCAAGCCATCATCCAACTCACCGATATCGGCCTCGCCTGGAAACTCACCGCCACCGACGCCCTCATCTACGCCTTCTCCTGCGCCTCCGGCAAACCGCTCCCCGGCGTCAGCATCGAACTCTTCGGCGAAGATGCCACCGCCCTGTCCGCCGCCGCCACCGACGCCTCCGGCCTGCTGAGCATCCCGCGCCACAAGGCCGCCCGCCACCTCCGTGCCTCGCTCGCCAAGGATACCTTTCTCAGCGCCTTTGATGACTCGCTGGCCACCGTCGGCCTGTGGCATTTCCCGGTTCACACCACCTGGCAGAAAGTTCCGGAGGCGGCCCGCCGCGTCTTCCTGTTCACCGACCGCTCGCTCTATCGGCCCGGCGAAACCGTCCGCCTCAAGGGGGTCGTGCGCACCCTGCGCGGCAATGCCATCGAACCTAACAAACCAGCCGCCGCCCGCATCGTCGTCATTGATCCCACCGAAAAGGAAATCTTCACCCAGCCGGTGACCCTCTCCGCCACCGGCTCGTTTGATCTGGCCTACGCCCTGCCAGCCAGCCAGACCGGCACCCATCTCATCCGCCTCGAATTCCCCCAGGAACTCGCCGCCGCCAAAGCCACCGAGGATTGGGCGGAAAAGGAAGCCTTGTCTAACAATGCCAGCTTTGAACTCCCGCTCCGCGTCGAGGAGTTCCGCCGCAACGCGTTTGAAATCACCCAATCCATCGCCACCCCCGCCACCGCCGCCACCACCGTGGATGCCGCGCTGGTGGCCCGCTACTATCAAGGCCAGCCGGTGGCTGCCGGCAAGGTCGCCTACCACACTCGCATCACCGGGAGCAACCCGTACCCGGAGCGTTTCCGCGATTTCCTCTTCGGCAATCATCGCACCGAGGATTGGAGATATTGGTATCACTACTTCGGCTACCGCTGGAGTGATGAGGGCGACGGCGAGGGCAGCCCCGGCGCCGAAGTCACCCAACTCCAAGGCGAATCCATGCTCACCCCGGAGGGCAAAATCACCTTCACCATCCCGCTGCCGCAAGCGGATTTCCCCACCGCCCGCGAAGTGGTCGTCGCCTCGGAAGTCACCGATGCCAATAACCAAACCCTAACAGCCAGAACCACCGCCACCGTCCATCCCGCCGCCACCTACATCGGCATCTCGCGCACCGACAGCCTGATCCGCGCCGGTGAGGAGCTGTCGCTACGGGTCGTGGCCATCACCCCGGATGGCCTGCCGCTGGCCACCGCCACCACCGTCACGGCCACCCTCACCCGCCAGATCAACAGCGCCGTCAAATCCCTAACCGAAGCCGGTGCCGCCACCACCCGCAACGACGTGCGCGAGGAAACCGTCACCACCACCGACCTGACAATCGAAGCGGGCGCCTCCGCCGGCCAGGGCCAACCCTTCAAGGTCACCCCGCTCGAGTCCGGTCTGCATTTCCTCACCCTGCGCGGCACGGATGCCGCCGGCCACGCCTTTGCCACCGTCATGAGCTTCCACGCCTATGGCACCAAGGATTACCCGTGGCTCTATGAGGACGGCCTGCGCGTCAAACTCGTCGCCGAAAAAAAATCCTACCGCCCCGGCGACACCGCCCGCATCCTGGTGCTCTCGCCCATCGAAGGCACCGCCCTGGTCACCATCGAACGCGAGAAAATCCTCCGTTCGTTCCTCACCGAACTCAAGGCCGACAACCCGGTCATCGAGATCCCACTGTCGCAGGACGATGCACCTAACGCCTGTGTCTCGGTCCTCATCATCAAGGGCGCGCGCGACTCCGCCCGCCAATATAAGCAACCGCAACTCCGCCTCGGCTATTGCGAACTGCTCGTCGATAACCTCCGCGACCGCCTCGCCGTCACCATCACCGCCAGTCCCGCCGCCGCCGCCGATCCTAACACTCCTAACGCCCCTGACACTCCTCCCACCTTCCGCCCCGGCGACAAGGTTTCCCTAACCGGCACGGTGACCCTGGCCGACGGCAGTCCCGCCGCCAATGCCGAAGTGACCGTGTATGCCGAGGACGAAGGGACCCTCGCGGTGATGGGCTACGACACGCCCGACCCGATGGCCTACTTCTACGCGCCGCGCTTCCTGGCGGTGGAGACCGGCACCTCGTTTGCCACCTTCATCTCGGAAAATCCGGAGCTGCAGGGGTTCTTCAACAAGGGGTTCTTCATCGGCGGCGGCGGCGACCTCGGCAAACTCGCCGACCTGATGCGCAAGAATTTCGACCCCTGCGCCACCTGGGCCCCCGCCGTTACCACCGATGCCGCCGGCCAATTCACCCACTCCTTCAAGGTGCCCGATACGCTCACCCGCTATCGCCTCATCGCCATCGCCCAGCATCAAGCCGCCCGCTTCGGCAGCACGCAGTCCGCCATCCTCGTCAACAAACCACTCATGCTCGAACCCAAAACCCCGCGCTTCGCCTATCAGGGCGACGCGGTCAGCCCGCAGCTGCTGGTCCAGAACGCCTCGGAATTCACCGGCACCTGGACCATTACCTATCAGGCCCACGCCGCCACCGGCACCCCCGTCTGTCGCGCCGTCTCGCCCGCTGCCGCCACGGTCACCCTCGCCCCCGGCGCCTCCACCACCGTCGTCTTCCCCAGCATCCTCGATGCCACCGGCGAAGCGGTCTCGTCGTGGCAGGCCATCCCGGTGTCACTCGCCGGAACCAATCTAACTCCCGCGCTCACCCGCTCCCTGGCCGACGCGGTGGAGGCCCGCTACCCGGTGATCTATCCGATGCCGCTGCTCCGCCAATACCAATTCATCAAGTTGGACAAACCCGCAGCCAACCGCGACCTCCTCGCCAACCTCGACCAAACCCTGCTCGGCGGCACCGGCGATCTCAAACTCGAGTTCTCCACCTCACCCTTGGCCGAGGCTGCCGGCGCCGTCGAGTTCCTCCTCGCCTACCCGTACGGCTGCGTCGAGCAAACCACCTCCGCGCTGATGCCTTGGTTCACCGTCGCGCCGCTCCGCCAGGTCGTGCCCGCCTTTGCCGATATCCCGCCCGACAAAGTCACAGCCGCCATCCAGACCGGGGCTAACCGCTTGCTCGCTATGCAACTCGCCGATGGCTCGTTCACTTATTGGCCCGGCGGCACCGCCACCGCCAAATGGACCAATTCATATGCCAGTCTCGGCCTGCTCCTCGCCAGCAAAAATGGTGCCAACGTCCCCGCCTCCGCGATTGAAAATATGATTGCTTATCTAACCAAATCGCTGCGCGGCATGTCCAAGGTCAAGTCGGCCGCCGAGCTCGAGGAACACGCCCGCGCGCTGTGGGTGCTGGCCCTGGCCGGCAAACCGCAACCCGCCTATCAAAACCTCATGGAACAGCGGCTCGCCGACCTCTCGCCCGCCGCCCGCTGCTTGCTCGCCCTCGCCATCGTCAACACCGGCACCAACCAGGACATCGCCACCGCCAAACAAATCCTCAACTCCAAAATACCCGCCGCGCCCGCCCCGGACTCGTGGATGCCCTTCACCACCGACGATGCCCTCAAACTGTTGGCTTGGACCGCCGTGGATTTCAAGGCCAAGACCACCACCACCGCGCTCGACCGCCTGCTCAACGACCGCAACCCGTATGGCCACTGGCACAACACCTGGGTCAACGGCTGGAGCCTGCTCGCCATCTCCTCCTACGCCGGACGCGACAAGACCGATGGCCGCCCCACCACCCTTACCCTCGAAACCCAGGAGGCCCCCCGCACCATCCACCTCGCTCCTAACAATCCTGCCGCCGCCGCCGCTTTCACCCTCAGCCCCGGCCTCAAGCTCAACCTAACCAACGACAACCAGGCCTTCATCCGCCTCCGCCTCGCCGCCAAACCAATCATCGCCCCGCTCCAGCCGGTCGCCACCAATGGGCTGTCCATCGACCGCTTCTATGAGCGCGTCAACTCCAATGGCACCCTCACGACGCTGACCGAACCCGCCATCGGCGATCTCATCCGCGTCTCGCTGCGCGTCACCCTGCCCAAGGATGACACCCGTTACCTCGTCATCGAAGACCCGCTCTCCGCCAGCTTCGAAACCGTCAACAGCGACTTCAAATCCCAAAGCTCCGCCCTTGGCATCGCCACCAGCGGCAATGATTGGTCGGTCAGCCACACCGAACTGCGCTCCGACCGCGCTGTCTTCTTCCTCGATGAGGTCGGCCGGCGCGGCACCTACTCCCTGAGCTATCTCGTCCGTTGCACCCTCGCCGGCGACACCACCGCCCCGCCCGCCAAGGTCGAATCGATGTATGACCCCTCCCAGTTCGCCCTCTCCGCCTCCCGCAATTTCAGGGTGAAGTGAGTTTTCCGGTTAGGAGCCGGATGCCGCCCGCGCCGCGGCCGCGCTTCGACAAACCCCCCCGATTCGCGCGCGACAAGGAACCGGTCGCGCGGGTCATCTGCGCCTGCGGTGCTTGACCTTGCCGTTGTGCTTGCGGTGTTGCGCCGGACCGGCTGTGGCGGCTGGTTTCGGCTTGTCGTGCTTCTTGGCTACCGCTGCGGGCCGCCGCGCCGGCATCAATCTAACATCCGTGGTCGGCTTGCCTGCCAACGTGAAATCCACAAAGCGGCGCACGGTGTCGATGGCGATGACGCGCAGCGGCACCCGCATGCCCGACTGGATGATGCGGCCATCGAAGGATGCCCAAGCCATGCGGTGCGCCTCGTAGCGCCAGCGCCCGTCGGGCAAATCCTCGCGCTTGACCACCCCGCGCACGGCCAGCCCGGGGATTTCCACCATCAGGCCCATCGGCCGCGCCTCGGTGATCAGACCGTCGAAAATCGGCGGCTCGGCCGCGCCGGCCACGGCCTGGAGATATTCTAACAGCTTGAGCTGTTTGGTTTCACCCTCGGCCTCGGCGGACACCCGTTCGGTGTCGGAGATGTGGCGCGAGATGCTGCGCATCTCGGCGAAGGCGGGGGTGCGGTCGGCCGCGCGCGGCGGATTCTCTAACAACGGCTGCAGGGCGCGGTGGACAACCAGGTCCGCATAGCGGCGGATCGGACTGGTGAAATGACAGTAATCAACCTTGGCCAGACCGTAGTGGCCGAGCGACTCGGCCGAGTAGGCGGCCCGCTTGAGGCTCTTGAGCAGGCCGAGTTTGATGACGTGTTCCTCCGGGCTGCCCTTGGAATCGTCGAGGAGTTTCTGGATGTGCGCGCGGTTGGTTAGATCGCCGGGCGTGTAGCCATAGAGCTTGGCCGTGGCGGTGTAGTCGAGCAAGCGCGACGGATCGGGATCCTCATGGATGCGATGGATCGCGGGCTTTTGGCGCTCGCGCAGCACCCGCGCCACGGCGTCATTGGCTGCCAGCATGCATTCCTCCACCAGTTGGTGGCTCGCGGTGTGAACCACCGGATCGACGCCGATGGCACGCCCATGGTCATCGAGGCGCACGCGGATTTCGGGCATTTCCAGATCCAGCGCGCCGTGCCTGAAGCGGCGTTGGCGCAGCACGCTGGCGAGTCGCCAGCCCTCGCGGATGGTCTCGGCCAGGGCGGGATCGGAGCCTGCGGGGGCGGGTTTGCCATCGAGGATCGCCTGGGCTTGTTCGTACGACAGCTTGGCCCGGCTGTGGATGACCGCATCAATGAAGCGGGCACGTTTGATCTCCCCGTCCGGCGCAATGTCTAACAAAGCGCACTTGGTCAGGCGGTCCACGTCGGGCTTGAGCGAGCAAATGCCATTGCTCAACTCGGTGGGCAGCATCGGCAGCACCCGGTCCACCAGATAGGTCGAGTTGCCGCGCTCCACCGCCTCGCGATCCAGCGCGCTGCCGGGTTTCACGTAATGGGAGACATCGGCGATATGCACCGCGAGGGTCCAGCCGCGGGCGGTCTTTTCCAACCAGATGGCATCGTCGTGGTCCTTGGCATCGGCCGGATCGATGGTGATGACCAGCTTGTCGCGCCAATCCTTGCGCCGGGCCAGCTCGGCCGGTTCGGGCGCCTCCGGGGTGGCGCGCGCCGCCGCCAGCACCTCCTCGGGAAATGAGGTGCGCAGCCCGAAGCGGTGGATCACCGCAATCATGTCCACCCCGGCGTCGCCGGGCCAGCCCAGCACTTCGATGATGCGCCCGCGTGGCGTCGCCGTGCGTTCGGCCCATTGCGCCAGATCGACGACGACCAGCTGGCCGTTTTGGGCGGTGGTTTCGCCGATGATGTCGATGTCGCCATCGAGTGCCTTGTCGTCGCAGGACACCGAGCTGTGGCGCCCGTGTTGATGGAACACGCCGACGAGCCGGCCGGAGCGCCGGGTGAGTACTTTGTCGACCTGGCCGGTCGGTTCGTCGGCCGCCGCCTCATCGCGGAAGCGGCGGCGGGAATCGCTGCGCGGCTTGGCGCTGCGCAACGACACCAGCACGCGGTCGCCATCCAGGGCGGTGGCGGTGTCGCGGCGGGCGATTTGGATGCGGGAAAGTGCCGCCAGATCCAGGCCGCTGGCGAGGTTGTGGTCCTCGGTGGGATCCGGGAAAAAGAAGGCATGGCCTTTGGGGTGGAACTTGAGTGTGCCGACCAACGAATTGCCCCCCCGGGCGCGCAATTCGTAGCGGGATTTCTTGCCCTCCGCCAGCACCCCTTCGCTCACCAGCGCCTCCAGCACCGCGCGCAGCGCGGCGCGGCGGTCGGCGGGCACTGCCAACGCCCGGGCCAGCTCGGATTTGCTCATCGGCTGGTAGCCGCGGGTGCGCAAGTGGGCGAGCAGTTGGTCTCGAAGGGCGGGGCCGGGCATGCCGCAGCTTGCGCCAAGCCGCCTCTCCTCGCAACGCCAAAGCCTGAAAAATTTCCCTCCCGGCCGAAATTTGCGCTTGCACCCCGCCTCCGGCATGGTACCACTGCCGCGGCGCAACGAGGCATGCTTCCTTGCCAACGGGTTACAGAGCAGTGACCCGCTTGATTCCAGCCAATGCCTCGGTAGCTCAGTTGGTAGAGCAGTTGACTCTTAATCAATTGGTCCTTGGTTCGAGTCCAAGCCGGGGTACCAACTTACAACCCATTCATTCCCAATGGGTTGCGGCGGAGAAATCCGCTGAAGTTGACACCATTTCAAACGTCATGGAAGCCCCTGGCGACAAAATGGCGACAACTCACGCGGACTCTAACCAATCCGTCCTCTGCACCCCTGCCCCCAAGCGTGGCAAGCACGGCAAACCCGCCGCCACGGCCAAGTTCGGCTCGGCCAGCGTGCCCATCTATCGCTGCGACTCAGGCGGCCGGATCCGCTTCGCCATCTCCCACTACCGGGACGGCAAACGCTTGCGCCAGTTCTTCACCACCCTGGAGGCGGCCAAAAAGGAAGGCATGTTCGTGGCGCAGCGAATCCAGGCCGGGTTGCAGCACGTCACCGACCTCAAACCCCACGAGCGCGACAACTACGCCAAGGCGCTCCAACTCCTCGCCGACTCGGGCATCCCGCTGGTCGCCGCCATCGAGGATTACACCCGCGCCCGCAGCCTCGCCGACGGTGAACCGCTCAGCACCGTGGTCGGCGACTACCGCCGGCACTTCAAGCCGCTCACCCGCCGCGCCACGCTTCGGGAAGTGGTGGACGAACTGCTCGCCGCCCGCCAGCAGGACGGGGCCAGCCGCTCCTACGTGTCGCAGCTCAAGACGGTGCTCACCCGCTTCGCCGACGCCTTCCCCGGCGAAATCCTCGACCTTGCCTCGTCCGACGTGGACGCCTGGCTGCGGGGACTGGACGTGTCGGCAGGCTCGCGCAACTCCATGCTGCTCTGCGTGAAAGTCCTCTTTTCCTTCGCCCGGGAACGCAACTACCTGCCAGCCGAGCGCATGACCGCGGCCGAGCAGATCAAGAAGGTGAAGGTCAAGAATGACGACGTGTCGGTGTTCACGCCGAAGGAAATGGCGAAGATCCTGCATGCCGCCCCGCCCCATCTAGTGCCCATCCTCGCCATCGGGGCATTCTCGGGGATCCGCATGGCCGAACTCAACCGGCTCGACTGGTCCGCCGTGGACCTTGAACGCGGCCATATCGAGCTGCGGGCCAGTCAGGCGAAAACCGCTTCACGGCGGATTATCCCGATCACCGACAACCTGCGGGCGTGGATCGAGCCGCTGCCGCGCAAGGGCAAGGTGGTCAGAACCGCCCTGCTGCACCGCGAGGTGACGGCACTGGCCCGCGCTCTCAAGCTGGAATGGCCCCGCAACGTGCTTCGCCACTCGTTCATCAGTTACCGCATCGCCAAGGTGAAGAGCGCCGACCAAGTGGCCCTCGAAGCGGGCAACTCCCCGTCTATCATCTTCAAGCATTACCGGGAACTCACGACCGAGCAGCAGGCGGACGAGTGGTTCGGCATCCTGCCGAAAGATGCTCAATGGGAGACGACCTATCAATGGGACCACCGCGCACGAGTCGTTACCCTGCCGGAATCCGAGGCATGAACACCCCGTTCAATCCGCGCGCCAATGGCGAATGTTAGACGCGGATGGCGCATGAGACGGCCGGCCATATTGCCATACCTTGTGCGGCCGGCACGTGCCCACACGCGGCACCAAACGCAAAATCCGGGGCATGGAGCGAAGCCTCCACACCCCGGATTTGTTATGGTTGAAAAATGGTGCCCGCTCAGCCCTTGAAGCTGGCGTTCGGCTTGCCGTCGTCGAGCAGGTCACCGATGCGGTTCACG
>CAIZNN010000007.1 GCA_903934285.1 Akkermansiaceae bacterium
CAAACCGTGCGCCGGCTCCTGCGCACCCACAGCCTGGTGACCACGCGCCTGCCACTTGAGGACGGGAGGGTCATCGAAGTGCGCAAGCCGAGCCGACCGGATACCGAGCAAGCGCTGGTTTACCAACGCCTCGGCATCGAGTGGAAGCAGGCCTGCCCCGCCAGAAAATTCATCATGAAATGAAACCGACTTTGTAGTGCCTTTCGAAGCGAATCCCTGCAAAATCAAGGCCTACAGCCTCATGATAAGAAACTTGGGCTACCGGGGCCGCTGCCGGGGCAGGTGCCTGGGCCGCTGCCGGGGCAGGTGCCTGGACCGGTGCCGGGGCAGGTGCTTGGGCCGCTGCCGGGGCAGGTGCTTGGGGTTGGGCGGGGCGGGCGGAAATATCGGGGCGGGCGGAGATGTTAGGCATTGCGTTGGCCGGATTGGGATGCATAGTGGGTTTTGCGTATGGCATCCTCCACCGACGAGCCCCCCCCACTATTGATTCGCTGTCCGGCCTGTGGCCAGCGCTTCAAGGTGGGAGCGGATTTGCGCGAGCGCACGGTGGAGTGCGGCGGCTGCGAGCAGCGGTTTCGCATCAATGACGACGTGATTTTGCGGTCGCGGAAATTTTACCCCGGGGAGCACCCGCAATTTGCGGCCAACCGGTACCAGCGGGTGCCGATTGTGGCGGCCATTCCCCAAGGGCTGCAAACCATCAGCTATAACGACCATCCCGATGCCTCGGGTTTTGAGCCGGTGTCGCCGCAACGGATCATAGCGGGGGCGGCGGCGATGATCGGGGTGGTGCTGATGGGGTTGTTGTTGTTTTTCGGCGCGAGCCGCGGCGGGGCGTTGGATGGGATGTCCACTGCCGGGCGGATGATGATGGCCGGGTTTGCATGGGTGCTTGCCACGTTGCTGCTGTTTTATGCCAACCCCCGGTCGCGCAAGTTGGCGCTGTTGTTTTCGTTGCTGTGCGGGGCCGGGTTGCTGCCGCTGCCGCTGCTGTGCACCGAGGACGCGGCGCGCCTCAGGGGGCCGGCCACCGAGGAGTTGGTCGCCAAGGGGCGGGTGGTGGTGGCCGAGCCGGACCGCCTCGCCGAGTTGCGCCAATTGATCGGCACCGACCCGCTGACAGCGGAAATCGCCAAGCTTGCCGGCGAGGGCCGCGGCAAGCACGCGTACGGGGTGTGGCTGCGCGGCCTGAGCGAGAGCAACAAGCTGTTGGTGCGCGATTACCTGTTGCGGGTGGCCGCGGCGGCACCCTCGTCGCATCCCTATCCGCGCGGGCGCAATGACTATCTGATGGTGGTGACCGGGGTGGCCATCACCCTCGAGAAACTCGCCGAACTGGCCGCGCCGCTGGGCGAACTGAGCCAAATTTATCGCGAGATCGACGTCATCGAGATCCGCGTCAACAATGCCAACTTCGTCGCCAGCCCGATGGAAAAGCTCACCGCCAAGGACGATCCGGCGTTTTACGAATTGAACAAGCGCGAACTCGAGAGCATCGATTTGGAGCGGGTGCAGGGTGCCGTCAAGCGCCTGGCCGACGCCGAACCGAAGATCTATCGCAATGACATCACCCGCAGGCTGGTCGCCCTGCTCAAGGACGACGGGGTGGAATTCAAGGATTCGCTGTGTGCCGCGCTGTTGCGCTGGGCCGACGAACCGCAAGCGGCGGAAGATGCCGCGGAAGCGGTGCTCGAAAAGTTGGTGGCGCGCAAAGCGCCGGTTCCGCGGGAGCTGATCGCTTTGTTAGTAAAAGGGCGCCGGGTCTCCATCATCCCGATTCTCGTTGAGCTGTGGCAAGCCGACCCCGGCACCTGGGAGCCGTATTTCCTCGAACTGGGGCCGCCGATAGAAGCCACCCTCATCGGCCGCTTCGCCGCCATCAGCGGGGGCATCCGCAATTCCGCCGTCCACATGCTCGGCAAAATCGGCGGCGCGGATAGCTTGCCGGTGCTCGCCGCCGCCCGGTTCGGCGCCGATCCTGAATTGCGCGTCCGCATCGATGCCGCGGAAGCGGCCATTCGCGCGCGCCTCACCGAGTGAGCGCGGGCAGCGCGGCGGCGGCGGCGGGGTCTAACCCACCAGCGGGCCATCGCGCAACTGGCGCTCCCAGATGAAACGCCGGAACAACACCTTCACCGCCGCGGTACACGGCACCGCCAGCAGGGTGCCGACAAAGCCGCCAAGCACCAGCGACCAGAACAACATCGAGAAAATCACGGTCAATGGATGCAGCCCGACCGAATCCCCGACGATTTTGGGTGCCGTCACCAGCGAGTTGATTTGTTGGACGCCGACGAAGATGGCCACCACGCCGCCGACATAGGCCCACGGGCTGAGGTCGAAGGGGGCCACGCCCTGGGCGTGCAGGTAGCCAATGATGCAGGCGGGGATGAGGCACAGGATGTTGCCAATGTACGGAATGACGCCGAGGATGGCCATGAACACGCCGATCAGAAACCCGTAGGGCAGGTCGTAAATTTCCAGGGCGATGCCGACCAGCACCCCGTCGATGAGGGCCACCAGCACCTGGCCGCGGAAAAACGAGATCAGATAGCCGTTGATTTCCTGGAGGGTGTCCACCAAGCCGGTTTTGAAGCGTGAGGCTTTCAACGGCACATAATCATGCCAGTGGTCGCGGATCGAGGCGGAATCCTTGAGAAAGAAAAACAGATAGACCGGCACCATGATCATGCCAATGACCAGGCCTAACATGCCGAGCACCTTCGACGAGCCCGCCGAGAACCACGCCCAGCCGGTCTGGGTGATCACGCCCTTGTATTGATTGAGCAGGCGCCCGCCCCGGGTGCGCCAGAAAAACTCGAGCGACTGCGGGTCGGGCGCGGCGCCGTCGGGATGGGCGAGCGGCTCGCCGCCCTCGCCGGTTTCGGTTAGGGCCCAGCCGATCACCCCGCCCTGGTGGGATTGGCGCAACTTGTGCAGCGAGCGCGCCAGGGTCGGCAGCAGTTGTTGGGTATCGCTGGGTACCGGCTCGGCACTGCGCGGCGGGGTCGCGTCAGGGGCGGCGGCTGGCTGGTGGGGCGCGGGGGGGGGGGATTGCTTCAAGGCCAGGCGGCTGCGTTGGATGCCGGGCAGCACGGCCGCCGTCAATAGCGCGATGCCGATGAGCATCATCACAAACACGGTCACCACCGACCACAAGCGGCTCATGCCGCGTTTTTCCAGAAAGCACACCACCGGATCCAACAGATAGGCGATGATCCCCGCCACGATCAGCGGAATGAGCACCGGTTGCAGGTAGCCGAAAATCGCGCCGATCAGCCAGGTGAGCATCACCAGCAGGGTGCCGAGAATGAGAATCGACAGGCCGGTGGCGGCGTTCCACAGGGATTTTTGTTGGAAGCGGGTGGGGTAGCGCATGGTGGGAAGCAACTCGCCGCCAGTGAATAGCAAACCCGCGCCAGCTTCCAATGACAAAAATCGGCAGCGGCGCGGATTGTGGCGGCGCGCCGCGCGCGCGGCGCTGGCCAATCCCATGCGGCCCGGCGCCAAGGGCGGGCACAGGCCGCCATTACGACGCCTGCTTGGCAATCCGGTCCAACACGCCGTTGACAAAGCGGTGCGAGTCGGTGGTGCCAAAGCAGCGGGCCAACTCGATGGCCTCATTGATCACCACTTTGGGCGGCGTGGCGGTGTGCAACAATTCGTAGGTCCCGAGCCGCAGCACCGCGCGGTCCACCGGGTCGATGCGCTCGGGCGCAAAGTTTTCCACCACGGCGGCCAGCGTGGCATCGATGGCGAGCTTGTGGCCAAGCACCGCATCGACTAACGCATCGGTTTGCTGGCGCAGCGTGCGGATGGCTGCTGCGGAGTCGCGCAGTTTGGCCAGATCCGCCTGCTCGGGGAATTGGGCGGGTTCCTCGACCATGCGCAAGCGGTCGGAAATGCGTTGCAAGCGGCGCACGCTGGCCGCCACGGCCTCCAGCGGGCCGCGCAGTGCCGGCACATCCGCCAGGCCCTCGAGAAATCGCCGGCGGCTCGCCGCCAACTCCCGATCCATCAGGAAAAACGCCGTCAGGGCCGCGCTGAAACGCTCGGCCACCGCCGCGTCGTCATCATCGCGCGGCAGGCGCTCCAGCACCGCAAGGGCACTGCTCCAAGCCGCTTCCAGTTCGGCAATGCGGGCCAGTTCGCGCTGCAGGCCCTCGGCCTCTGGCCACGCGGCGAGGTGCGCCGCGGCCGCCTGCATCCGGCCGTGGAATTCCTGCAGGCGGCCGTCGCGGCCATGGGCCAAATGATGGATGGTGCGAAAGGTCGCCAAGTGCAGGCTGCGGCGGTCCGCTTCGGTGATGAAATCCCAAAACGGCTCGCGCAGCGCGGTGGGATCCGCGCCGCCTTCCAAATCCGCACAGTAAAGAAACTGCACGACCGCCTCGCGGATTTGGCGTCGGCTAGCCATTACGGGAGGTCGAGCGGGTAGAGTTGCGTGGCATCGAGCGATCCAGTTCCTGGAAAATGTCGATCATGGTGGCGGCGGCCCGGGCGGCTTCCTTGCCCCGGTTGAGGTTGGCCCCAATGCAGCGGGCATAAGCTTGTTTTTCATCATCGACAATGACCACCTCGTGAATGACCGGGCGTTTCCATTCCAACGCGATGCGCATCAGCCCATCGGTCACCGCGCGCGCCACCAGATCGCCGTGCTGCGTCGCACCGCGGATGATCAGGCCCAGGGCGATGATGCAGGCCGGCGTGTCGCGCTCCATCACCGAGGCGACGGCCACCGGGATCTCAAACGCGCCCGGCACGCGGATCAAGTCGACCCGCGCCTGGGGCACCAACTCGTTGATTTCGTTGAGGGCGTTTTCCACCAGCGCATCGGTGTATTGCTCGTTGTATTTGGACGCGACGATGCAGATGCGGACTTTCGGTCCGATGATGCGAGGTTTCGGCGGCAGTGCAGACGACATGCACGCGGTATGGACGGCCGCGCCACAATTGTCAACCCACAGGCTGTGGCAGTTTTTGCCAAGGGGCGCGGCAAATTGCGGATTTTGCGGGTTTTGGTGGTTTCTACGCTTGCCGGGGCGCGCGGCTGGGGGTACACGGCTTCTCGCTATGGCAAAGAAACCAGTGGTACTCATCATTCGTGACGGCTGGGGTGTGAACCCCGGAGGACAAAAAACGGCCGTGCAAGACGGCAATGCCGTGTTGCTGGCCAACACGCCGTTTCATGACGTGATGCTCGAACAATACCCCAAAGGGTTCCTCAGCGCCTCCGGCCTCGATGTCGGCCTGCCCGCCGGCCAAATGGGCAACTCTGAAGTCGGCCACCTCAACCTCGGCGCCGGTCGCATCGTCTATCAGGATCTCACCCGCATCAACAAGGCCATCGCCGATGGCTCGCTGGCCACCAACCCGGTCTTCACCCAGGCCCTCGATCTGGCCAAATCCTCCCGCCTCCATCTCATCGGCCTGGTGTCGGATGGCGGGGTGCACAGCCATCAGGACCAACTCATTGCCATGGTCAAGCTGGCCAATGCAGCCGGGGTGAGCGATATCTTCATCCACGCCCTCACCGATGGCCGCGACACCTCGCCGACCGGCGGCGAGGCGTTCCTCGCCCAGGTCGAGGACGAGGCGGCCAAGTGCGGCGCTTGTGTCGCCACCGTCATCGGCCGCTACTATGCGATGGACCGCGACAAACGCTGGGACCGGGTCAAACTCGCTTGGGACGCCATCGTCCTGGGCAAGGGCGGAAAACGCGATGTGTTAGCCAGTGAAGCCGTGGCGGATTGCTATCGTCTCAACAACAAGACCGACGAGTTCATGCCACCGATGGTGTTTGCCGAGGCGGACACCCAGCGGGTGCGCGATGGCGACGTGGTGTTGTTCTTCAACTTCCGCTCGGACCGCGCCCGCGAGTTGTCCGACGCGTTCCTGTTAGCCGACTTTGCCGGCTTCGCCCGCGAGGTCTGGCCGCAAGTCCATTACGTCACCCTCACCGAGTACGACAAGACCTATGCCTGCCCGGTCATTTTCGCCCCGCAAACCCTCACCATGGGCTTGGGCGAAACGGTCGCCGCCGCCGGCCTCACCCAGATGCGCATCGCGGAAACCGAAAAATACCCCCACGTCACCTATTTCTTCAATGGCGGCATCGAACAACCTAACAAGGGCGAGGACCGCGTCATCATTCCCTCGCCCAAGGATGTGCCCACCTATGACTTCAAGCCGGAGATGAGCGCCGGGGAAGTTACCGCCACGGTGGTGGCCAAGCTCAAGGACTACGATCTGGTCATCCTCAATTTCGCCAACCCCGACATGGTCGGCCACACCGGGGTGGTGCCAGCCGCCATCAAGGCGGTGGAGACCATCGATGCCGACGTCAAGGCCGTCGTCGAGGAAACCCTGCGCCTCGGCGGCAAGCTCCTCGTCACCGCCGACCACGGCAACTGCGAATTCATGCGCAACGCCGACGGTTCGCCCAACACCGCCCACACCACCAATCTCGTCCACATCGTCTATGTCGCCGGGAACGCCGAGAGCTATCAGGTCCATGACGGCATTCTCGCCGATGTCGCGCCAACCTTGCTAGACATGCTCGGCGTGGCCCAGCCCAAGGAAATGACAGGCAGCAGCCTGCTGCGGCGCAAGTAGGATTCTATCATGCCAACAGCCCCCGCATCCAAGCGTCGCGATTTCATCAAGCTGGCCGGCGGTGCGGCCGCAGCCATTGGTTTCCCCACCATCATTCCGTCGCGCGTGTTAGGCGCGGCCGCGCCCGGCAAGTTGATCCAGATCGCCCAGATCGGCTGTGGCCGCATCGGTGTTGATATGGACATGCCCGGCGTGCTCAAGCACCCGCAGCTGGCGCGCATCGTCGCGGTGGCCGATTATGATTCGAAGCGCGCGGGCCTGGCGAAGAAACAAGTCGAGGCCAGTTATGCCAAGTCCGTCAAGCAAGCGGTGGCGGTCAAGGCGCATCAGGATTACCGGGCGATTCTGGCCGACCCGGGGATTGACGCGGTGATGATCAGCACCCCGGATCACTGGCATGCGCAGTTGGTGGTGGAGGCGGCACTGGCCGGCAAGGATGTTTATGTGCAAAAACCCCTGAGCCTGACAATCGGGGAAGGGCGCCTGGTCAGCGACGTGTTGCAGGCGAAAAAATCGGTGTTTCAAATCGGTTCGCAGCAGCGGTCCACGGCGCAATTCGTGCGCGCTTGCCAACTCGTGCGCAACGGTGCCATTGGCAAGATCCACACCATCAAAATCGGCCTGCCCACCGATCCGTCTGGCGGCAATGCCACCGAGATGGCGGTGCCGGCCACCTTCGACTACAACGCATGGCTCGGCTCCACCCCGCAAGTCTATTACACCGAAGACCGCTGCCACCCGCAACTGGGGTTCGGCCGCCCGGGGTGGCTGCGCCTCGAACAATTCGGCGCCGGCATGATCACCGGCTGGGGGTCGCATCACGTCGATATCGCCCACTGGGCTATGGACACCGAACGCAGCGGCCCGCTCACCATCCATGCCAAGGCCACTTTCCCCGACAAATCGAGCTTCTGGAATGTGCATGGCAAGTACCAGGTCGTGCTGCAATATGCCAATGGCGTGGAGATGACCATCTCCGACGAGTTCACTAACGGAGTGCACTTCGCGGGCGACAACGGCTGGATTTGGGTGGCTCGCAGCGGCGCGGCGGTCACCGCCAGCGATCCGACCTCAGGGCAGAAGGCCGGCAAGGCGTTCGCCAGCAGCGACCCCGCCTTGGAAAAGGCCGATCTAACCGGACTCAAGATCCAGCTGCACAAGAGCCCGCAATGGGACCACCACCTCGATTGGCTCGAGGCGATTCGCGGGCGCAAGGAGGCGGTGACCACTGGCGAGGCCGCCCACCGCACCTGCAGCGCCTGCCTGCTGGCATCCATCGGCATGAAGCTGGGCCGCGCGCTGAAGTGGGACCCGGCCACCGAACACTTCGACGACGCCGAGGCGAACCAATTGCTCAATCGGCCCGAGCGCGCCCCGTTCGGCGCCTTCAACGCCGCCAAACAGGCCGGCTTCACCCAGTTCAAGCCGCTCTAACATGCATGCCGCGCTCCTCCGCGTGTCATGTTGGTTAGGTTGCGGCGCGGCGCTGGCACTGCCCGCGTCGGCCGCAACGCCAGCCGTCAAGCTGCTCACCCTCGACCCTGGCCATTTTCATGCGGCCTTGGTGCAGGCCGCCGATTACCCGCAGGTGGACCCGAGCGTGCACGTCTATGCGCCGGCGGGGCCGGACTTGGACCAGCACCTCAAGCGGATCGACGGCTACAACACGCGTGCGGAGCGGCCCACGCACTGGCAGGAGGTCGTTCATGCCGGCCCGGATTTCCTGCAGCGCATGTTGGATGAGAAAATGGGCAATGTGGTGGTCATTTCCGGCAACAACTCGCGCAAGGCGGAGTACATCCTGCGTTCGGTGCAGGCCGGCTACAACGTGCTCAGCGACAAGCCGATGGTGACGGTGCCGGCGGACTTGGTGAAGTTGAAACAAGCGTTTGCCGAGGCGCAGCAACGGGGCGTGCTGGTGTATGACATCATGACCGAGCGCCACGAGACGACCACCATCCTGCAGCGTGAACTCTCGCGCCTGCCGGAGGTTTTCGGCACCTTGGAGAAGGGGACGCCTGAGCAACCGGCAATCACCAAGGAAAGCGTTCACCATTATTGCAAGACGGTTTCCGGCAAGCCGCTGCTGCGGCCGCCGTGGTTCTTCGATGTCACCCAACAGGGTGAGGGCATCGTCGATGTGACGACCCATCTGGTGGATCTGGTGCAGTGGGAGGCGTTTCCCGAACAAATCCTCCAGCCCGGCGACGTCAATATGCTCGCAGCCCGCCGCTGGCCCACCAAGCTGAGCGCGGCGCAGTTTGCGAAAGCCACCACGTTCAAGGAATTCCCCGCTTCTATCAAGAACTGTGTCAACGCCGCCGGCGAGTTGGAGGTGTATGGCAATGGCAAATTCACCTACACCCTGCGCGGCGTGCACGCCAAGGTGTCGGTCATCTGGAACTTCGAGGCCCCGGCGGGCGCTGGCGACACCCATTACTCGATCATGCGCGGCAGCGCCGCCAACCTCATCATCCGCCAAGGCAAGGAGCAAAACTACCAGCCGGTCCTCTACGTCGAGAACCACGGCAGTGCCAGCGCCGCGGACTTCGCAAAGCGCCTGCAAGCCGGCCTCGCCAAACTGCAGGGACTCTATCCGGGTCTCGCCATCAAGCCGGCGGACAAGGGCTGGGAAGTGGTCGTCCCCGCACAATTCAACATCGGCCACGAAGCCCACTTCGCCCAGGTCACCGCCAAGTATTTGCAGTATCTGGCTGCCGGCAAGCTGCCCGCGTGGGAGGTGCCCAACATGCTCACCAAATGCCACACGCTCATGGAGGCCTACCGCCTGAGCCGCTGAGCAGGCCTTGCCCCATCAGAACGGATCATGCGCCCGGACCAATGGCAGCAATTCAAGGCGGCAGCCAAGCGCCACCCCGGTGCGGGCGTGCCGCTGGCGCTCATCGTGGACAGCCCGTGGCTGCCGGCCCACCTCGGCATCAGCCACAACGACTACTACTTCGATTCGGAGGTGTGGTTCCATGCCCACCGCCGGGTGATCGAGCAATTTCCCGAGGTGACCTTTTTCCCCTCGTGGTGGGCGGAACTCGGCATGGCCGCCGAACCCTCGGCGCTCGGCGTCGGCATCCGCTTCTGGCCGCACCAGCCGCCCAGCGAGCAACCCGTGCCGTGGCGGCTCGCAGACCTCGACCAACTCGCCCCGCCCGACCCCACCAGCGACGGGTTCTGCCCGCTACTACTGCATCGTTACGCGACGATGAAACAACGCATCTTCGACGCCGGGTACACCATCCCGGTAGTCGCCGCACGCGGACCGCTCTGCACCGCCTCGTTTTTCTGCGGGGTCACCCAGTTGATGCTGGACCTGATGGATGAACCGGAGCGCGCGCTCAAACTCATCGACCTGTGCACCACGCTGACCATCGACTGGCTCAAGGCGCAGGCCGCCGCCATCGGCCCGTGTGTCGAGGGGATTCTGGTGCTCGACGATATCGTGGGCATGATCGGTCCGGACGATTACGCGCAGTTCGCCCACCCGTTTCTCCAGCGCATCTGCGCCGCCTTTCCTAACGATTGGGTGAAGGTCTATCACAATGACGCCGGCATCGAAGGCTGCCTCGAGCGCCTGCCCGACACCGGCTTTGACGTGCTCAACTGGGGCAAGCAGACCGATATCGCCAGCGCCTGCGCGCGGCTGGGCGGCCGCATGACCCTGATGGGCAATGTCGCACCACTGGAAATCGGCGTGCGCGGCACCCCCGCCCAAGTGGAAGACGCCACCCGCGACGTGCTGCGCAAGGCGGCCGGGCACCCGCTCATTCTGTCGGTGGGCGGCGGGGTGAGCCCCGGCATGCCCGCCGCCAACATCCACGCCATGGCCCGCGCCCTCGCCGCGTTCCGGCAACCTTGCGGCGGCTGACTCAATGCGCTTGCGCGAAGTCGGCGTGTCCCAAAATCCCCCGATTGCTCTGGCGCTGGTGGCAGTGGCAGGCTAAGAAATTCGCGCGCGCCGCAGGATGGCCCATGCCGGCGCGGATTTGACCGCTCAATTGAGGAACCGCCATGCTCATGCTCGTCATAAAATATGCCGTTACCGCCTCGGTGATTGTACTGGTCTCGGAGGTGGCCAAGCGCAGCGACAAGTTCGGCGCACTGATTTCATCGCTGCCGTTTGTTACCATCATGGTCATGATCTGGCTGCACGTGGAGCGCCAAGGCAGTCAGAAAATCGGCAATCACGCCTACTACACCTTCTGGTATGTGTTGCCGACGCTGCCGATGTTCCTGGTGATGCCCTGGCTGATGGACAAGGGCGTCAAGTTCTGGCTGGCGCTGGCCATCTGCGCCGCGGTGACCATGATTTGTTTCGCCGCGACGGCGCTCCTGGCCAAACGCTTCGGCGTCAATTTGATGCCCTGAGAGTGCCCATGCTAGGGGCTGGAAGATCAGGGGTAGGAAAATGCAGGACACGGTCAAGCATCATGCCCAAGCATAATGCCAGCCATTATGTAATTGACAGCGGCAGTGCTGGCGGCTGGCGGGGAGGCTGCTGGAAGGGCGGCGGAGGTGGCGGCGGAGGCCGGCGGCGGAGGCCGGCGCAACGGCGGCAGCGGTGGTGGGGCTGGATGCGACGCTGGCACCCGAACCGTGCTAACTATAATGCCAGGCATTATCTTGTTGACGGGAAGCATCTTGACGGCCGGCCTAATGGCGGGTAGGTTGGAACTGGGAATTATGGGCAGTTGTGAGCAGTTGTGGGCAGTTGTCTGATCCAATGCCATGCGGTTTGGAGTGTGGGG
>CAIZNN010000008.1 GCA_903934285.1 Akkermansiaceae bacterium
GGATACCGCCACCGCCGGCCAGATCAAATTGGTCAAGAGCGCGGGTGGCTTCAGCGACTGGGCCGACTCCTGGCTGGGTCTGACCGACAAGACACCCGGCGGCGATCCTGACGGCGACGGCATCAGCAACGTGATGGAATACGTCATCGGCGGCGACCCGCGGGTGTCCAGCACGTCGTATCTGCCCGGCCAGGCGATTGACGGAACCGACTTGGTGCTGAGCTACGAGCGCAGCGACGCGTCGGAGGCCGACACCACCCAGACCGGCCAGTGGAGCACCAATCTAACCGATTGGAACGACCTTGCCCCGGTGCTGGTCAACGAGAACGCGGCTGATCCGGATTCGATGGAGATCCGCATTCCGCTGACCAACGCGGTGGGCGGCAAGCTCTTCGGCCGCCTGAATGTGACCCAGCCGTAATTGGCCCGCTCTAACGGGTTTGACTCTGTAATCCAGGGGCCGCCGACCGCAAGTTCGGCGGCCTTTTTTATGGAGCGCCGGCTTGAGCCGGCATCGCCCATGTTGGGCCAATGAATGGAGGTGAAGCCGCTTGCCATTGGCTCCTCATGGGCCTGGGCGATTCGGAGATCGCCCCTCCCTGCGGGATGAGACAAGAGGGGCACGGCCAGCTTGGCCGTGTGATTGTGCCGGGCCATGCATCACTATCCGAATTTTCCATTTAACCCATCTTCCTTTGCGCCTCTGCGGCTTTGCGCGAGCCATAAGAATTTTCCCGCGCAAAGGCGCAAAGGCGCAAAGTCTTCCAGAATCAAGAAATCCCGTTCGGGGGGAAATGGTATATTGGCGATTGCCATTTCCAATTTTGTGCCATCGGGTGAAAGGTCAGCGCGTGGTGCGTCGTTTTAAATGCTCCCCCAACCCGCGCACGCAACCCCACCTTAGCATGGCCATGACCCCCCCCCGGAAACGCGATTTGCTGGCCCTCATCCAGCTGGCTTTATTGGCATGCCTTTGCAGTGCCTGGTCGGAAGAGGTGCCGGTTTTCGAGACCACAAGTTTCAAGGTTGGGATGGATGGCGAGGGGTCGTTCACCAGTTTCACTGACAAGAAATCCGCCGTCAATTATCTACCAAAAGGAGAACCCGCGCCGTTGCTTACGCTCTTCAAAGGCGCGTCATATATCAGGCCGGCGGCGGCTGAGTATAATGCCGCCGACAAGAAAATCACGTTGCGATATCCGAATGGCTCCTCGGCCACCATCGGGGTGGACAACAAGACCGGGTACCTGAGGTTTGAATTGTTAGCCCTGGAGCCCCGCAATGGCATTGAAGCGGTGGTATGGGGCCCGTTTCCGACCGTTATCAGCGAAAAGATCGGTGAGACCATCTGTGTGGTGCGGGATCGGAACTTTGCGATCGGGGTGCAGGCATTAACCATTAACACCATTGAAGGCCTCCCGGACGGGAATGACGATGCCGGAGGCGGCGGGGTCATTGAACCACTGCCGGGGCAGCAACTGCCCGATTCCCTCAAGGACCAGATCGGCCAGCGGGTTGAAGTGAATGTGAATGAAACCGGCGACATGCCGGAATATGTGAGGATGTACCGGGGCAGCGCGGCGGTGAGAAAACCCTATGGCAGCGAATTGCGCCTGTTTGCCAGAGACCGGAGAATCCCCAGGACGGTCACCAAC
>CAIZNN010000009.1 GCA_903934285.1 Akkermansiaceae bacterium
CCAACGCCTCGGCATCGATTGGAAGCAGGCCTGCCCCGCCAGAAAATTCATCATGAAATGAAACCGACTTTGTAGTGCCTTTCGAAGCGAATCCCTGCAAAATCAAGGCCTACAGCCTCATGATAAGAAACTTGGGCTAGACGCGGCAGGCAACCAGTTCTTGATCCTGCCGCCGCTTGGGGGGACGCCCGGAAAAGCGACCTAACGACCGGCGCGAACGCCCGTCTTCCCTCACAACCGGAACGACTGTGCTCCGGTCCGGGCGCGCAGCGCGCAGCGCGCAGCGCGCAGCGCGCCTCACGCCTCACGCCGGCGGCTTATCCAAACCAAAGGCGTTGTGCACGACACGCGCGGCGTCTTCGATGCGGGTCTCATCAACCGTGACGGCAATCTTGATTTCGGAGGTGGAGATCATGCCGATGTTGATGCCGGCGGCACCCAGCGCCTTGAACATGGTGGCGGCCACCCCGCAGTGCGAGCGCATCCCGATGCCCACTGCGGAGAGCTTGGCGACGCCACCTTCGGTCTCGACCTTGGCATCGGAGCCCAACGCGGCAATGACCGGCTTGAGCGCGGCCTGCGCCTTGCCCAGATCACTGGATGGCATGGTGAAGGAATGGCGGGCGAAGCCATCGTGGGCAATGTTGGAAATGATCATGTCCAGATTGATTTCCGCTTCGCCGAGCGCTCCAAGGATGCGGCCGGACATGCCGGGCTCGTCCGGAATGCCGGTGATGGTGACGCGGGCCTGGGAGCGTTCGATCGAGACGCCGCGAATCACGACGTTTTCCATGTTGGGATGTTCTTCTAACACAAGTGTGCCGGGGTTGTCGTTAAGCGAGGAGCGGACTTCAAAAACCACGCCGAATTTCTTGGCGAATTCAACGGAGCGGGATTGCATGACCTTGGAGCCGGACGATGCCATCTCCAACATTTCGTCATAGGAAATCTCCGGCAGCTTGCGGGCGTTGGGCACAATCCGCGGGTCGCAGGTGTAGACGCCGTCCACATCGGTTAGAATCTGGCAGACATCGGCCTTCAGCGCGGCGGCCACGGCAATGGCGGTCAGATCCGACCCGCCGCGCCCCAGCGTGTGGATCATGCCCTTGGGCGAAATCCCCTGGAAGCCGGCAACCACGAGCATCTTGCCCTCCTCGAGAAACTGCCGCATCAGCGAGGGGTCCATATTGAGGATGCGCCCGCGAGTATGCGAACCGGTGGTGAAGATGCCGGCTTGGCCACCGGTGATCGAGACGGCATCCACGCCCATGTGCTGCAGCGCCATGGTGACCAGGGCGATGGACTGTTGTTCGCCGGTGGCGAGGAGCACGTCGAGTTCGCGTTCGGACGGATTCGCCGTGAGATCGCGCGCCATTTTGATCAGCCCGTCAGTCACTCCGGACATCGCCGACACCACCGCCACGACTTGGTTGCCGGCGTCGCGGGTGCGTTTCAGACGGGCCGCCACGTTGCGGATGCGATCGAGAGTGCCGACGGACGTGCCGCCGTATTTTTGGACAATGAGGGCCATGGGGCGCGGCAGTCAACGCCAAGGCGGGCCACATGGCAAGCACAAGATTCATCCTGAATGCGGTATGGCGAGGCCCGAATGTCGCCTCACCCGCCGCCGCTCGTGGGCGTTTCCCGCGCCTCCGCGGCATGCACCAACAACACCATCTCACCCTTGGGCGGATGCGCTTGAAAATATCCGAGCAACTCGGCGGCGGTCCCGCGATGGTAGGTCTCGAACTTTTTTGTCAACTCGCGCGCGACACAGGTGCGGGCCGCCGGGTTGAGGCCGGCGAGAATTTCCAAGGTGGAAAGGATGCGGTGTGGCGACTCGAAAAAAATGGCCGTTTCGCCGGATTCCAACGCGGCGGCCAGCGCGCTGCGGCGTTTGCCGGATTTCACCGAGAGGAAGCCGCCGAAGCGAAACGCATGGCAGGGCAAGCCGGACCCGATCAGCGCGGTGATGACGGCCGACGGGCCGGGCAGCACCTCAAAGGGCGTGCCGGTCTCAATGCAACCTTGGACGAGCCGGTAGCCGGGGTCCGAAATGCCGGGCATGCCGGCATCGCTGATGACCGCTATGGTTTCACCGGCGCGCGCGGCGGCTATCAACTCAGGCGCCCGGCGCGCTTCATTGTGCTCGTGGAGGGCCACCAACGGCTTGCCCGAAATCCCGTGGCGCGCGAGCAGCGGCGCCGAATGGCGGGTGTCCTCACAGGCGATGCGATCGGCCGCGCGGAGGATTTCCAGCGCCCGCAGCGTGATATCGCCCAGGTTGCCGATGGGCGTGGGCACCAGCACAATGCGGCCTGCAATCTCGGGGGATGGGTCCATGACGGGGAAAAATGGAATGGAGCGCGGGCTTTAGCCCGCCTGATAGATATGGGATTGGCTGTGGATGTTAGAAAGCGGACTAAAGTCCGCGCTCCAATTGCTTGCGCTCGGTGGCATCGAGTGGCTGGGGCCGGCCGTGCCCATCGACGCGCACCGTGGTGATGCTGCCCAAGGCGGCGAGCTCACCGGCGGCCTGGATGACCTCGAACGTCCAGGTGACCGAGGCCGTGCCCACCGCGGTGATCGCCAGCTGGACTTCGATTGCCTCGCCGCACAGCAACGGCCGCTTGTAATCGCAGGCCACCCTCACCCGCGGCCAACCGCCTTGACCCCGATCAAACACCAGCAGGCCCAGCGAACGCAGCAACGCGTGCTCGGCGAGTTCCACATGGTTGAAAATGTTGCTGAAATGCATCCATCCGCTCGCATCGGTATCACGAAAGGAAACCTCGCTGGCGTGACGATAGAGCGGATGTTCCATGGGACCTTACTCAAACCGGCGGACCAGCACCGACGCATTGTGGCCGCCAAAGCCAAAACTGTTGCTGATGGCCACGTTCACGGGCACCTCACGGGCGACGTTCGGCACGCAGTCCAAATCACACTCGGGGTCTTGGTTCTCCAAATTGATGGTGGGCGGAATCACCCCGTCATGAATCGCCATGACGCTGGCAATCAGCTCGATCCCGCCAGCCGCACCTAACATGTGCCCGGTCATCGACTTGGTGGAGCTCACCATCAGGCCGTTTTTGGCATGGTCGCCGAAAGCAACCTTGATCGCCTTGGTTTCGGCAATGTCGCCGAGCCCGGTGGACGTCGCGTGGGCATTGAGGTAATCCACCTGCTCGGGATTGATCTTGCCATGGCGCAGGGCCATCGCAATGGCATAAGCCGGGCCGCTGCCATCGGGCGAGGGGGCACTGAGGTGATAGGCATCGGCACTGATGCCATAACCGATGAGTTCGGCATAGATCCGGGCGCCGCGTTTGCGCGCGTGTTCCAATTCCTCGATCACCAGGATGCCGGCACCTTCGCCCATGACGAAACCATCGCGGTCCTTGTCAAACGGGCGACAGGCTCGCTCGGGTTCATCATTGCGGGTGCTGAGCGCTTTCATGTTGCCGAAGCCGGCCAGCCCCATCCCCAGGATGGTGGCCTCTGCCCCGCCGCACAGGAAGCCATCCGCATCGCCGAACTTGATGATGCGCCATGCCTCACCAATGTTGTGATTGGAGGTGGCACAGGCGGTGACGATGCACATGTTAGGCCCGAGCAGGCCGTGTTCGATCGAAATGATACCGCTGGCGATGTTGGAAATCATCATCGGAATGGTGAACGGCGACACCCGCCGCGGCCCCTTGGCCATGAGCACCGCGTGCTCCCGCTCCAAGGTGGACAAGCCGCCGATGCCGCTGCCGACCATCACCCCAAAGCGCCGCGGATCTATCTTGGAAACCTCCACCCCCGCGTCCTGCATCGCCATTTTGGCTGCCGCCACCGCGAATTGCACATAGCGATCGGCGCGCCGCGCATCCTTGGGCACATTGAAATATTCGTCTGCGGAAAACCCCTTCACCTCACCCCCGATTTTGCAATCATACGGAGTGAGATCGAGTTGGGTGATCTGCGCAATTCCACTGCGGCCGTTCTTGAGGCCATCCCAAGTGGAAGCCAAGTCGTTGCCGAGGGGAGAGAGGCAGCCAATGCCGGTGATGACCACGCGTCGTTCGTTCATAAGATGTTGTCCGGCGCAAGTTGGCCGATCCGGCCGACCGACGCAAGCCTGTTCCGGCATTCCGTCCCGAGTTGGACGATTTTCTGCACCCTTTGGGCGCAATTCCGGCCATTTAGCGCCAAATCGGCGACCCACGCCGCATGCAAGGGTGAGCGAACCCGCCCGGAGGCCGCCTTCCCGCTTGCCGCCGCGGCGATTTTCGGCAACCTTGCACGGGTGCATGCCCCTGCGACGGATGATGGTTTGTGGATGACCCTGGCGCTCGCGGAGGCGCGCAAGGGGCTCGGGCGTTGCGCCCCCAATCCACCCGTCGGCGCGGTTTTGGTCAAAGACGGCCAGCTTCTGGCCAGCGGGTGGCACCGCGCCGCCGGCCTGCCCCACGCCGAGTGCGAGGCACTCGCCGCCGCCGCCAGCCGCCACGGCGCCGCCGCGCTCCGCGGTGCCACCGCCTACATCACCCTCGAACCGTGCTCCACCTACGGCCGCACCCCGCCCTGTACCACCGCCCTCATCGCCGCCGGCCTCGCCCGCGTGGTTTACGCTTGCGTCGATCGCAACCCGCAACACGCCGGCCGGGCCGATGCCATCTTGCACGACGCCGGCATCGCGGTGACCGCCGGCGTGTGCGCCGACGCCGCGGAGCTGCTGCTGCGCCCGTTTTTCAAAGTCCGCACCACCGGCCTGCCCTGGCTGATCTGGAAAACCGCCATGAGCCTCGATGGCCGCATCACCCGCCCGCCCGGCGAGGGGCAGTGGCTCACCGGCGAAGCGGCCAGGGCCGATGTCCAACAACTCCGCGCCACCGTTGATGCCATCCTCACCAGCGGCGAAACCGTGCGCCGCGACCGCCCCGCCCTCACCCTGCGCACGCCCGGACTGTTAGAAGGACGCTCCCAACCGTGGCGAGTCGTCGTCACCGACCACCCCTCCACCCTGCCGCCGGACGCCCCCTTGTTCACCGATGCCTGGCGCGAGCGCACGCTGCTCCGGGCCGGCACCGACCTAACCACCATGTTGCGCGCCCTCGCCAGCGAGCAGGGCGTGCTCAGCGTGCTGGTGGAAGCGGGGGGCAGATTTTCCGCCGCCTTGTTTGAGGCCGGATTGGTCGATGAGGTCGTCATTTATCTCGCCCCGTTGCTCTGTGGCGGACCCGTCCCCGCGCTCGCCGCCGCCAATCTTCCCGCCTCGCTCCAACTCGCCGACCTGAGCGTCACACAACTCGGCGCCGACCTGCGCCTGCGCGGCGTGATCGTCAAGTAAGCCCGACCGGCCCAGCCGCAGACTTCCTGACCCCGGCTTTGAATTGACGCGGAATTGAGCGACAATGCCGGAAAATGGCGTGGCACTCTTCCTTCCGACAAGCGTTGAGGTATGACGGCCTGAAACCACCACGGATTACGGGATTACACGGATTGAAGGAATGCGTTACGTAATCCGGCGGACCGAAGCATCAGTCGTTTCTTTCTCCCTATCCATCCCCCCCCCCAAGTCCCGCCTTCATCCCATCCCTAATTCTTAATCCGTGTTATCCGTGTAATCCTCTTCATCCGTGGTCATCTTCGTCCCGCATTACCATTCAAGCCCGCGAACCGCGCGCAAAGGTGCCATGTCATTTTCCGCCGGGATCAGGAACTGTGGGCCGGCACACCCGGGGCCAAACGGCCGGCCCGCCCGTTGCTTCGGCCCAACCACGGCCAACCACGGCCAACCACGGCCAACCACGGCCAACCACGGCCCAACCACGGCCCAACCACGGCCCAACCACGGTCCAGCCGGCCGCGCCCCTCTTGCCGCCGCGCTTGCAACCACACCCCCGCGCGTCCATCATCTGCCATGACCAATTGGGAACATCGCTATCGAACGGGAGACACCCCGTGGGATAAGGGCCGGCCTGTGCCGGCATTGCTAGAGCTGCTGGCGGAGCATGCCGACTGGGGGACCGGCCCGGTGTTGGTGCCCGGATGCGGGCTGGGGCACGATGTGCGCGCACTCGGGGCGTTAGGAATCCCGGTGGTCGGGCTGGATGTGTCGCCCACCGCCGTCGAGCTGGCACGGCAGTTTCCGCCGACGGGTCGGCAAACCTACGAGGTGGGCGATTTCCTCGATCCGACATGGCGGGCGGGGCGGGAGTTTTCTGCGGTGTGGGAGCATACTTGTTTCTGTGCCATCGATCCGACTGAGCGTCCGCGCTATGCGCAGGCTGTCGCCGACTGCCTGCCGGCTGGCGGTCTGTTGGCAGGGGTTTTTTTCCTCACCCCGTGTGATCCAGTCGATACCGACACCGGCCCGCCTTTCGGGGTGACTGTCGCGGAATTGGACGCGTGGTTCGCCCCTGCCTTCGCCCGCCTCACTGGCTGGGTGCCGCATGCGGCTTTCCCTGGGCGCGAGCAACGCGAATGGCTCGGCCTCTGGCGCAAGCGGGCCCAGACCGGAGAGACCGGAGAGACCGGAGAGACCGGAGAGACCGGAGAGACCGGAGAGACCGGAGAGACCGGAGAGACCGGAGAGACCGGAGAGACCGGAGAGACC
>CAIZNN010000010.1 GCA_903934285.1 Akkermansiaceae bacterium
GCCCCTCACACGAGGGGCGCGGATTGAAACGCGGTTTTCCAGCCGCAACCACTCATGACCGTTAGTCGCCCCTCAAACGAGGGGCGCGGATAGAAACACCGCTCCGATTGCAGTTACGGCAGCGGTCCCGAGTCGCCCCTCACACGAGGGGCGCGGATTGAAACTGATCGCGTCCTCCTTTGACGTAGGTCAGGAAGGGTCGCCCCTCACACGAGGGGCGCGGATTGAAACTGCGTGTTGCCAGCAGGCGACCACAAAACTAACAGTCGCCCCTCACACGAGGGGCGCGGATTGAAACCAGACCTCGGCTTGGCCTGGGAATAGACTCTCAGGTCGCCCCTCACACGAGGGGCGCGGATTGAAACCGCCCTGGCGAAAGTGACGCGCTGGCTCACCGGCGTCGCCCCTCACACGAGGGGCGCGGATTGAAACCATGCGCGCACGGAGTTACGCGCAAGTGCCTACAGTCGCCCCTCACACGAGGGGCGCGGATTGAAACGGTCAAATGGAGACGATGGACGAGGTTTTGCGGAGTCGCCCCTCACACGAGGGGCGCGGATTGAAACGGTTGATGTTAGCAATGACGTCCCACAGGTCCAGGTCGCCCCTCACACGAGGGGCGCGTGAGGTGTGCTAGATTCCTGGACCAGCAACCTCCCAAAATAAGCCACAGATGAAATCGAAACCACGCAAGCGCTACACCGACGAGTTCAAAACCCAGGCCGTCGAGTTGCTTGATACCGGCAAGCCCGTTTCCCAGCTAGCAGAAGAGCTCTGCATCAGCAGCAATTTGCTTTACAACTGGCGACTCTCGTCACAACGAGCGCAGGCCGGCGGCAAAGGCGCACGCGTCCTGGCCGAGGTGCCCGAGACAGAGGACCTGCGCTTGCTGCGGCGTGAAAACGCCGTCCTCAGGCAGGAGAATGACATTTTAAAAAAAGCCGCGATAATTCTCGGCACCAGACCCCAGCCCAACTCAGGGAAATGATCGAGTACATCCGCCAAGCCACCGGCAACACAATCCGCCGGATCTGTGTCACCCTCGAGGTGCCCCGCAGTAGCTACTACCATGCCGCAGAGCCGACACTCACCCAGCTCTCCGACCAGGAGATCGGGGCGGTGATCGAGGAGATTTTCAAGCGCCACCGCCGCTGCTATGGCTACCGCAGAATTTGGGAGGACCTGGCCGAAAACAACATCGTCTGCGCAGCAGACCGGGTCCGCAGAATCATGAAAGAACGGGGACTCAGAGCCATTCAGCCCAAAACCTACGTGCCTAAAACCAGCGACGGGAGGGCCGACAAACCCTCGCCAAACCTCCTGCTAGACCAGCCCCTCCCGGCGCAACCCGACCAGGTCTGGGCCGGCGACATCACCTTCATTCCCACCTCCACAGGCTGGCTCTACCTGGCCGTCATCATTGACCTTTGCTCACGCAAGATCGTCGGCTGGGCCCTGGCTGACCACCTTCGCTCACAACTCGTCATTGACGCTCTACAGCAGGCCCTGGGCTCTCGCAGCACAGCTCAAAAACCCATCTTCCACAGCGACCGTGGGAGCCAATACGGCAGCACGGCCTACCGGCAACTCCTCAGCCAGGCCGGGATGCGCCAGAGCATGTCAGCCCGCGCCAATCCTTACCACAACGCCTGGACCGAGTCATTCATGGGCACCCTCAAGAATGAAATGCTCCAAGGCGGGTGCTTCATCGACGACACCGACGCACGGATCGAAATCTTCTCCTACATCGAATCCTACTACAACACCCATCGCAAGCACTCGTCGCTGGGATACAAGACCCCGGCTCAGTTTGAAACGCTCATTTGACACTAACAATAAATAAACAAAAATGGTCCAAAAAACCGTTGCACCTCACGCTACGTCAGAGGTCTGGCCGGAGTACCTGCCGCGTCGCCCCTCACACGAGGGGCGCGGATTGAAACGTTAGCGGCGTCGTTTCTGCCGGCGGATTCAATAGGTCGCCCCTCACACGAGGGGCGCGGATTGAAACGATGAAATCGACGCCAGCGACCCGGCCGCATTACGTCGCCCCTCACACGAGGGGCGCGGATTGAAACGACGAAATCGACGCCAGCGACCCGGCCGCATTAGTCGCCCCTCACACGAGGGGCGCGGATTGAAACTGTCTATCTAGGGAAAAACACGCCGCGCAGCGTGGTCGCCCCTCACACGAGGGGCGCGGATTGAAACAACGCCCCGTTGACTATCTCCCGCGCCTTGATCGTCGCCCCTCACACGAGGGGCGCGGATTGAAACGTCCTAACCGGATTGGCTGGCGCTACCTTTGGCGGTCGCCCCTCACACGAGGGGCGCGGATTGAAACGACCGCGACCCGTCACTCTGGAAACTCGGCCACGAGTCGCCCCTCACACGAGGGGCGCGGATTGAAACCGCATCGCCGACCGCACCCCCGCCAAGTCCACCGGTCGCCCCTCACACGAGGGGCGCGGATTGAAACTATTGCCTCGGCGACCCGACGCCACCTAACGAGTGTCGCCCCTCACACGAGGGGCGCGGATTGAAACGCGACGCTGGCCGAGTAGCGCCGGCCAATGACCGAGTCGCCCCTCACACGAGGGGCGCGGATTGAAACGACGACGCCCTCGATGTCGACTACCCGCCGTTTGGTCGCCCCTCACACGAGGGGCGTGGACGTGTCCAGCGACAATTAGTGGACGGCCACTTCTGTTCGGTTAGCAGCCAATTTGACTGTTGATGGCACCGGGCAAGATGCCCGGGCCACGCTGGGCGGGCATGCGGCGGCTCGGTTAGACCGATGCGCCCGACCACCGGCTGGAGCCCCTCAAGCCAATCGCCGGCCTGTCTGCGCGTGGAATCCGGCGAGTGGTGGTGCAGCAGGGACCCGTGGGTGTCTTCGATATTGACGCGAGAGCCAGCGGTGAGCTGGCTGCCAGCGCTACTTCGGATTCATGCTGGCCAGCCATTTTTTCGCCGAGGGATGGGCGTTCCAAGCCAATTGGAGATCGCCGGCAAAGCATGCCGCCTCTTCTTTGCTGCCCGACGAGTAGGAATCGGGTGGATTTTTCGGCGGGCGGCGCTGCCCCAACAGATAGGCTATTGAGAACGCATTCTGTTTGCGGGCGACGGCCAGGGCGAGTAGCGCCTCTTCCGGCATCCCGGACAGGAACCGTTCCAGCACCTTCGACCACGCGAAGACGGTGCTGTGATCGAACTCATCGGGATACCGCGCAAACAACCGCCTGGCGTCGTCCATCCGCCCGAGCGCCAGATAGAGCGCCAGCAAGCGGTAACGCAGCCCCTGGTTGTCGCCCGGATTCAGCTCTAACATGGCTTCCACTTCGACGGCGGAAGACTCGACCCGCCCGGCCCGGTGCAGCGCATCGGCGAGGGCGGCGCGCGCGCGCATGTAGGGCCGGGTCTCATGATAGCCCCAGAAATGGCCGGCATAGTCGGTGAAGCCCTGCTTGCCCAGGCGTTGTTCCGCGCTGGCGACGATTTTGCGCAGCGTCGCGATTTCCTCGTCGGCCGACAGCGGCGGAGTGTGGCTCATCAGCATCAACCACGCGTCGGTGTTGCCGGGGTCAAGCTCCAACGCCAGTGATAACAGGCGCAGCGTCTCTTTCGCCGTCGCTGCCTCCATCGCGTCATAATAGCATTCCTGCGACGCACCGATCGCGTCGGGCCGGACCTTACGCGACGAGCGCTCCATTTGCAGCAACAGGGACTTCGGGTCGAATGGCGGCGGGCCGCCGCTGGCGGATTCTTGGGGTCGGATCATCGGAAAATTGGTTGGCTGGAATTATACTCACATGACACAAGACGCAATGCCGGATTGGATCATGGCCGCGGCGGGGCGGGAAATTTTTCCGACCAAGCAATTCCTCTCATCCCATGCCCGGAATGACCCGGTCGGCCAAGCGCGCCGAGTTGGCCATTGCAGGGCCGGAATGGGCGGTGCGAGGCGTCAGGCGGCGTGGCGGATGAGGGCGATGTAGACACCTTGGATGATGAGTTCGCGGGCGGGGATGAGGTCGGGGAAGCGGCGGTTTTCCGCGCGCAGGAATGGCTTGCCGCGGGTTATGAGATAGCGTTTGAGAGTGGTCTCGCCGTCGATGAGGGCGGCGACGATATCGCCCTTATGCGGTTCGCGCATTTCCAGAATGACGGTGTCGCCATCGCAAATGTGGGCATCGATCATGGAATCCCCGCGCACCCGCAAGGCAAAGGCACGGCCGGGACGGCGCATGCCGAGCGAGGCGACGTCGATGGAAATGCAGCCCTCGCGCAGCGCCTCGACGTCCTCGGCCCTGCCGGCGGCGATGCGGCCGTAGATCGGGATGTCGACAATCTGTGGGCGGTCGAGTTCCTCGGGGAAGATCACGGCGCGGGCCTTGTTGGCCAGGCGCTGGATGACGCCTTTGCGCTCGAGGGCGCGGAGGTGGCTCATGGCCGCGGTCTGGCTGGCAAAGCCGAAGTGGTGTTGGATTTCGCGGGTCGAGGGCATCAACCCGCTGGTGCGTTGGGTGGTGCGGAGGAAGTCGACGATTTCTTGTTGACGCTGGGTCAGTTGGCTTTGCATCGCAGTATGAACAGTGTTCCTAAGAACAAAGCTTGGCAGCGGCCGCAGCGCAAGCGAAAAAATCCGGGAATATCGCGCCCGCGCCCGCAGCGGCGCCTGCCCGGTGCCAGCAGCGCGGGCCAGCAGCGCGGGCCCGCGCCCGGGATGGGCCGGCGAGGCGGGCAGGCATCATATCCGGCTGGCATTGCGGCGGAAGTCGAGTAGAACCGCGGCGTGACCAGAACACAGGACCAACACACCAACACCAGGGTGGCATTCACCCGGCTGTGGCTGGCGTATTTTTTCCAAGGGATGGCACCGGGGTTTTGGGTGCCGGCCTTGACCAATATTCTAACTGCCCAAGGGCTCAGCGGCTGGGTTGCCTTGGCATTCATGATCGGGCCGCTCGGCTCGATGATTTCACCCCTGCTCGGCGGCGCTCTGGCCGATCACCGGGTGTCGGCCAACCGGCTGTATGTGGCGTGCAACCTGCTCGCCGCCGGCGCGCTGGCGCTCGCCTTCGGCTGCCTCGACCACCAATGCAATCCATGGTGGTTCATCGGCACCCTGTTGCTTTTTGCCATGCTCAACGGCCCGTCCTGGGGCTTGCTGGCCACCATTGCCCTCACCCACCTGCCACAGCCCGAACGCCAGTTCCCCTTGGTGCGGGCCGGCTCCACACTGGGGTGGGTGCTGGCGGGATACCTAACAAGCTACTGGCTGCAGGCCGACGCCAGTCCGACGGCGGGCTATGCCGCGGCGGTGACCGCGGCGTTGGGCGGGGTGGCCGCCATCAGTCTGCCGCTCACCCCGCCGCTGGGGCGTGCGAGTTCGTGGCGGGACTGGCTCGGGTTTGGGGCGTTCGGCTTGTTGCGGGAGCGGGATCATCTGGTGTTTTTCACGGTGACCTTTTTGTTCACGATTCCGCTGGCGGGGTTCTACATGTTAGCGCCGCAGCACCTCACGGTGTTAGGTGCCAGCCACGCGACGGCGACGATGGCCATAGCGCAGTGGAGCGAGATTGTGGCGATGCTGGTGTTGGCGGGAGTGATGACCCGCTTCCGTCTCAAAACCCTGTTGCTGTGGGCCCTGGGGCTCTCGGTGCTGCGCTACGGGATGAGCGCGCATGCCGGAGCCACCGCGGTGCTGGGCTGGCACATTGCCGGCATCGCACTGCACGGGGTTTGCTATACCTTCTATTTCATCACGGCACAGGTGTTCTTGGATCGGCGGGTCGCACCGCACCTCAGGGGCCAGGCGCAAGGCTTGTTCACCCTCACCTCCAGCGGCCTCGGCCCCTTGCTGGGCGCCTTGGTTTGCGGCTGGCTGCGCGCCCGCCTCATCCAACCCGATGGTCACGGCTGGCTGGAGTTGTGGTCGCTGCTCGGCGCGATGATTGCCGGTTGTTTCATCCTGTTAGCGGTGTTTTACCGCGGCGCGCAACGCGGCGCCAACGCCAGCTGAAGCCGCCCCCGGCCATTCCCACCTGCAGACTTCCTGCCTCGGCTTTGAATTGACGCGGAATTGAGCGACCATGCCGGAAAATGACATGGCACTCTTCCTTCCGACAAGCGTTGGGGTATGACGGCCTGGGACCACCACGGATTACCCTAAAAAAGGAAAAGGGAACCGGTTGGGGTGGCGTTTTTCACCACAACCGAGCGCAGCGAGATAGCCTGACTGACTGCTATTCAAATAATCAGGCAAATTTCACAGATTGAAGAGGATTACACGGAAAATAAGACCGCAATCTATCTACTCCTCGGCTCACCCTGAAGGTGTCTGCCATACAATTCATAACTCATTCTTAATCCGTGTAATCCGTGTAATCCTCTTCATCCGTGGTCATCTTCGTCCCGCATTACCATTCAAGCCCGCGAAGCGCGCGCAAATGTGCCAAAGCATTTTCCACCGGGATCAGGAACTGTGACCTGGCCACAGCAGATTGCGGGCTCATCACGCCAATTCCCACTGCTCGCGCAACAAGCGCGCGGCGGCGACGATGGCTTGCACGCGGTCACCCTTGCAGCCGCACTCGAGACTCACGAAATTCTGATAGCCGATGAATTTCAGCCCCTTCATGCCGTCCACATAGTTGTCGCCGGGGTCTTCGCCGGGCATTTTGCGGTCCTTGCGGCTGGCGCAATGGACATGTTGCAGATACTTGCCGGCGGCGACAAAGGCGGCAAAGTCGCTGGTTTCCTCCCAGGTCATGTGCCAGAAATCCCCCATCAGCGCAATGCCGGGGTGGTTCACATCGCGGCAAATCGCCGCCCCATCCGCCACTTGCCGCAGGAAATGACACTCCTGGCGGTTGAGCGGCTCTAACAAAATACGGGTGCCCGCCTGCTGGGCGTGGGTGCCGAGCTCCGGCAGCAGCTTCACTAACAACTCGCGGGCTTCCTGATGGCCGAGCTTGGTTTGATTGTGGAAGGCGGGCACAATGATCATGCCGACGGCGCCCAGCGCGCCGGCCACGGTGAGGACTTCCTTCATGCTGGCCAGCGCCTTGGTCCGCTCCTCCTCGACGTCGGAGATGAGCACCCCTTGAAATCCCGCGCACACGGCGCTGACCTTGATCTTGCGGCCTTGCAGCGCCTTGCGATATTCCTCGACGCGGGCGGCAAGCCCCTTGCCGCCCGGTTCGATCCCCTCGAAGCCATGTGCCTCCAGGAAGTCGAGCTTCTCGGTGAGCGATTTTCCGGGGGCCACCCCTTCCTGACACGACAGGCGCAGCACCGCCTTGGGGCGGCGGTCTGCGTCCGCCGGCTGGCCACCGGCCTGGGGCGCGGCGTCGTCGGCGGCGGCCTGCAGCAACGTGCCGGGCAAGGCGGCGGCGGCCGTGCCACAGGACGACAACGCGAGAAACTTGCGACGTGAGGTACTCATCGGATGGGGCTTGCGAGTGAATTTAGCAGGTCAGGCGCGGATGGGAAGTTTGGCACCATCACCCGGAACCGCTGGCACTTCCGCCGGCAATTTGATCGGGCCCTTTTCAAAATCGAGCGCCGTCGGGGAGCAGGCCAAGCCATAGAGCGCGGATTTGTCATTCTCCAACAAATCCGCCATGCGCACGAAGCTGCCGGTATAGGCGGAGATGCGGCCCATAATGGCGACCAAGGTGGATTCCGCGACGGTCTTGGCCTCATTGAGCGGTTGGCCGGCCAACACGCTGCGGATCAGGTCGACGTGCTCCTGCACATAGGCATTGCCGGAATCCACCGTGATCGGGGCGACCTCCACCGACTTGCCGGTCACTTTGCCGCCGCCATAACAAATGCCGTCCACCCCGGTGAACATTTCGCCAACCCCGCCATGGGCGCCGGAAATCTGCCGGCACTGGCTGTGAATGTGCACGCCATCGCCGAAATCCAGGTCGATGCTGAAAAAGTCAAACTGATTGCCGGTTTCGCGGCGTGCCCGGCCGCCGAATCCTTCCGCCGAAACCGGCAGGCGGCCGAGGAACCACACCGCCACATCGAGATTGTGAACGTGCTGCTCGACGATGTGGTCGCCGGACAGTTCGGTGAAACTCAGCCAGTTGCGGGTCATGTACGAGGCATCGGATTCCTCGGCGCGGCGCGGCGCAATCCACGGCACCGTGCCATTCCATTGCACCACCCCGCCGCGAATCGCGCCGATCGCCCCGGCGTCGATGAGCGCCTTGTTGCGGCGGTATTCAGCCGTGTGCCGCCGCTGGGTGCCGGCCACAATCCCCAGGCCCTTGGTCGCCGCCTTCGCGCCCGTGGCAATGATGGAGCGCGCACCGACCGGATCGACCGCCACCGGCTTTTCAATGAAACAATGCTTGCCCGCCTCCACCGCCGCGGCCAAATGCACCGGCCGGAATGCCGGCGGTGTCGCCATCACCACAAAATCACAATCGCTGGCCACCACTTTTTGATAGGCATCGTAGCCGCCAAAGCAGCGCTCCGGCGCCAGGCCATGGCTCTTGCCCGCCGCTTCGGCATTGGCCTTGAACGCGTCGGCGGTGGCCACCACCTCGCCCTGCAGGCCGAGGATCTTGCAGGCTTCAAGGAAATCATTGAGCGCTCCCGTGCCGCGCCCGCCACAGCCGATCAAGCCGACCTTGAGCTTCTTGGTTGCTGATGTTAGATTCGCGGCGAAAAGAGAACCGCTAGCCAAACTGGCTCCCGCCAACGTGGAGGTTCCGAGAAATGAACGGCGATTGATGGTGGTGCTCATGGGGTGCTTGCTGGGTGGGTGTTAGATCGTCGCCACTCTCAAAGGTGGCGACGCTTTGGCACGGTACCCGACGCCATGGCCAATTCTTTCATCTGCGGGGAAAAATCCGCCGCAGCCCGAAACATCGCCGGCCCCGGCACCGCAGTCCGCCGCAACTATGCGCCTCCCCCGCCCCATTCCCTGCTTGCTCCTGGCGCTGGCGCCCTGGTCCGCCGCGCCCTGGTCATCCACGGCGCTGGCATGGAGCATCACCCGGCCCTGCAACACGTTAGATCCGGGGCTGCCCGCGGCCATTCCCACCTGCAGACTTCCTGACCTCGGCTTTGAATTGACGCGGAATTGAGCGACCATGCCGGAAAATGACATGGCACTCTTCCTTCCGACAAGCGTTGGGGTATGACGGACTGGGACCACCACGGATTGCGCGGATTGCACGGATTGAGACAAA
>CAIZNN010000011.1 GCA_903934285.1 Akkermansiaceae bacterium
CATGTCCTTGTCGGGAGCGCCGCTGCCGTGGCGTTGCAGGCAGGGTGTCGCCAGTCCCTGGGCCTCCAGCTTCTTTCGTTCCTCTGCCGGCATCGACTTCACCCACGCCTTGTATTCGCGTTGGTATTCGGCGTCCTTGGCTGCCTGTCGCCGGGCGTAGTCGTCGGTGCTCATGGCTTGCCTCCTTTTGTGCCGCACCAGAGCTTTGTGATCGGATCGAGGGTGATGACTTTCTTGTAGCGGGCGTAATCGAAAACGCGAATGGCAAGGTCCATGGATATGCCGAATCGATCACGGGCGTATGCAACGACCTGGCTGTCGGTGAAATCGAACGGATTGTTTCGATCCGGCCAGTGCGACAGAGTGGGCATGTCCGCCATCAAGGGCCAATACCTTTGGGGTGGAGTGGACGGGACTTCTGGATTTGTTGGTGCAGTCTTCGATTCTTTCCCCTGCTGCACGCTGCAAGTGCAATATATACCCTTATAGGGTATATATATTGCACTTCTTGCAGCAGATGCAGTATTGGTTTTTGCAGCGCTGCAATATCTATTTTTGCACCAAATCATAAGTCATTGTTTTTGAGTTGTTTCCACCAATTCCATGCGGTGCGTGGGCTGCATTTACTTTTTGCAGCGACCTCATCCACGTTCACCTTCGTTAGAGAGCCTCCATGGGCGTCAATCACCCCCTTGAAAGCCACCGGATCGAAGCCTGATTTGCGGCCCATTTTGTAGCGGTTAGGGTTGGCCTCGACAGCCGGGTCCGGTGACTCGCACTGCTCCCAGCAGATGCCGCCGTGCTGTGAATGGCGGACGAAGATGGTATCGGTTGGCGTGCCTGTGGAGTCCACCATGCCCGCCCGTGTCCGGCGCTTCGTCATGCTGAGCTGGAACGTGGGCGGGGCGCCGTCGGGCATCTTGATGCGCACCAGCACGGCGGTCTCACGAGCCCAGTTGACCAGAGCGGAGCTGCCCAGGCCGCTGTAGGCAAGGTCGCTGGCCGTCCAATGGCTGGCCGCCTTCGGGTCCTTGGACGGCTTGCCGGTGTGATGCAGCAGGCACCAGACGACGCCGGTGCGCAGGCTCACCGCATTGAGCAGCTTGCAGCAGAAGTCACTGATGACCCGCTGCTCGGAAATCTCGTCGCCGATGTAGTTGAGCAATGGATCGGCCCATACGAGGTCGGGCTTGTGGCGGTCCACGAGTGCGGAGGCTGCATCGACAAACTCAGCACCGGTGCGCGTCGTGTCGCGATAGATGAAGATGCGTTCGTTGAGGATCGCCTCTTGCTCTGGCGTGATGCCCATGCCGCGACGCACGCCTTGATACATTTCGGCCAGGTCACCGACGTCGTTTTCCGCCTGGATGAGAACCGAGCGCAGCGGTGTAACCGGTGTGATGTTGAACGCGGGAATGCCCAGCGCCCACAGGATCATGAGCTGCATGCACAGCGACGACTTGCCGATGCCTGACTGGCCGACGACCACGAGCGAGCCGCCACGGCACAGCCAGCGCTTGCCAAGTATGTTGTTAGGGTCACAAGTTGTGTCATAAGCCGCCAATTGGGATATTGGCATCAACGCCCCCTCATCAGGCGTGGCTTGTTCGGCCTCCCAAGCGGTCCATGACCCGGCACCGATCCCGAGCGCGAGCAGGCGTTGGCGCCGCAGGTCACCGTCCACCGTGCGCCAGCCGTCCGGGCAGCGTGACAACCTGCTCGCGTTGCGGTTCAGCTTGTCCAGATTGATACCGGAGAACCATTCCCAGATGATGGCGACGCGGCGCTTGTATTCCGCCTCGTCGGGAGCATCGACGCGGATCCAGGCATGCAGGCTCTTGTTACCGGAATCTATCAATGCCGACACCGGCATGCCGCTTGCCATGACCGCGTGATATTGTTCCTCCTTGGGGATCAGGTTGCCCACCTCGTCACGGTCGAATTCAACGAGTACATGCCTGAAGGCGGCCACCTCCTCGTTTGTCGCGCCGTCCTTGCACATCGGGTTGATGCGGATGAACAACCCGAGCTTGGTGCCAAAGACACGGTCGATGCCGCCCTTGGCCGCCACCTTGGATTTCCACTCCGCTGCCGTGAGCGTGACGCCCCGGCGCGGGACGATTTCGCCATCTTCCGTTTCAGTCGATGGAGCGATGGAAACAAATTCGTCTGGCAGGAAGCATGCGTCGATGAGCCTGACAAATCCATCGTCCACCGGCGCCGGCACAACCATCACGGCCCGCTCCAGCTTGGCTGTGGCGGGTGCGGGCCGTCGCGGCTGGCCGGCCACTGGAGCGGGACTTGCCATTGCCGCGCACACCGGCTCCCTGGACGTTCGGGCGTAAGCGGAGCGGATCGCATGACGCGCTTCCGCTTCGGCCAGCCCGTCGGCCATGGCGCGGGCGAGCAACTGCTCTTCCACGTCTTCGAGCGGGTGGCCGGCGTCCCTGAACTGGCAGGTCGCGTCAAAGAGTTCGGCATTCCTCATGCCCTCGGCAGCACCGTGTTGGAGGTAGTCAAGGGTGCGGCGGGGCAACGATGGCCCGGATGACCGGTAGCGTGGCATGGATGAATCAGTTAAGTCACGCGGCGCTGCCGAACTTGAGGGCGAGAAATGCCTGGGCATCTTTGAACGTGGTCATCTCCGGGCGCGGGTGCTCGTATTTGCGCAACAGACGGACCTGCTTCGGCGTGGCCAATTCCAGTTTCCGGCGCGTGATGAGCCGGTCCAACAAGAATGATGCGTGTCCCTTCGTCAGGATCGCGTTCACGTCCATCCCGAATTTCCCGAGAACATCGAGCTGCTTCGATGTCGGCGATTCGCCCTGCCACTGCATGACCGGAATGAACTCGGCCAAATGCGCGTCATTGAGCGTGACCGCCAATTCAAGCGGGTCGAGCACGGCGCCCTTGCGCCGCCGGTTTTCCATCAGACGCTCGGTGAGCTTCCGTGTCCGGTCGGCATTCACTTCTGCGCGGGCCTCTTCCATGTCACCCTCGTCACCGAGTTTTTCAGTGAGGGCG
>CAIZNN010000012.1 GCA_903934285.1 Akkermansiaceae bacterium
TGGTGACCAGAGCGTGGTGGAACCACCCGGTCCCATTCCGAACCCGGAAGTGAAACGCCGCAGCGCCGATGGTAGTGAGACGATAGGTCTTGTGAGAGTAGGTCGTCGCCAGGTATATGCCCGGCCCCGAGCAATCGGGGCTGGGCTCTTTTTTTGTGGGTGGGGAGTGCTCCGCGCAGTCCGCTGTGCGGTCTTCATTCGCAAGAGCGACGTGGCAGGCCGGGTCGAAAAATCTAACCACAGATTGCACGGATTCCACAGATTCCACAGATTACGCGGATTGAAGAGGCAGACTTGGGGTGGGGTGGATGAGGTGACTTGGTGGGGTGGCTCGGGAGCAAGCAACCACAGAGGCCACTGGGCACGGAAGAAATCTTCAATCAGTGGCGTCAGTCTTCTCAGTCTTCATCAGTGGTTTCTTCCCCACGAGCTATCCCGACACTCCAATTTACCCCGCCCCGAATTCTTAAGCCGGGCAATCGTTCGACTGAGCTCACACCGAAGTCCTCTTCATCGGTGGTCCCCTTTGACCAGATACACCATTCAAGCCGGACGCCGGATGCTTTTCCCTAAAAACGGATTTCACACTCACTTCCCGGAGGTAAGGAGTCGTGGGGCTAGCCCGAAGCGCGCAGCGCGGGCCATGTGGACCGGAGCGCGCAGCGATCAGATGCCGTTGGCGCGATTGTCACCCGCGGGCAGGGGCGGGAGGCTGGCGGCGGCGACGGCTTGGCCGAGGCGTTTGGTGTTTTCGTCGGGGACGACGAGTTTGATCTGGAGCTCGGGGAAGACGTGGGCCAGCACGGTTTCGGCTTCGTTGACGATGATATGGCCGCCCTCGCCGGAGGTGACGCGGCCCAGGATGAGCAAATTGGCGGTGTCGTAGTATTCGGCGTAGTGGGCGATGGCATAACCCAGATAGCAGCCGATGGTTTCATAAATCGCGGCGGCCCTGGGGTCGTCGGCCTGTTGGGCGTGCTGCACCTTGACGAGTTGCTCGGGGAAGGGGAGGTGGGCGAAATCAAAACCCGCGTGCGGTGCCAGGCGGGCGACGGCTTGCTGGGAGAAATACAAGGCGCCGCAGCCGATGTCCTGAGACCATTCATCAATCGGTGCATCGTCGCGGAAATCCACGGGGGCGAAGGCGAGCTCGTTGAGCCAGGGCTTGATGTGGCCGTTGGCGTCGACGTAGCCGCCGGCTTGGGACGTGCCCATGGCCACGCCCAGCACGCGGTTGGCTGAGAGCCCCATGGAGCCGGCCAACGCGGTGACCTCACCATCATTGACCACCTCGAAGGGGACGTTGTGCCAGCGTTGTTTGAGGGTGAGAAACACGCGGCGGATAGATTGTTCGAAATCCTCCGCGCTGACCCCCCGGAACAACGAGGCGGCGCGCACCTCGTTGTTGACATAAACGCCAGCGGAACTGCCGCCGATGGCATCCACCCGCGGCAGGTGCGCGGCGGCGCGCAGCAACGAATCATGGATGCCCTCGATGTGATAATTCGGATCGCTTTGAAAATACGGGTCCCAGATGACTTCTTCGGAGAACACGACCTTGCCGTCGATGACCGCGGCACACTTGCGATCCGAGCCGCCGAGATCGAAGCCGATGCGACAGCCATCCAGATTGCGCCCGAGGGTCATGGTGCCTTCGTTGGCGGGCGGCAGCGCGGCGGGTTCGACCGCGGCGACCGTGATGGCCGCGCCAAAGATTTTGCTGCCGATAAAGTCCCAGTCAAAGGAGCGGGCACCGGTCTGGGAGTAAATCCGCCCCAGGGCGGCTGCCACTTCGGGTGCGCCGGCCAGCAGCAGCCGGTTGCCTCCTTTTTGCCACAGTAGGAACTTGAACAGGCGCTCGACGTATTTGAGCGTCAGCGCCTCGTTGTGGCCACCGGCCGAGAGGATGCGGTCCTCCAAGCGGAACACCGTGCCGTCGTCGCGGCATAGCGCCAGCTCCAATGGCCGCGCTCCGGGATCGGCTTTGGCCTTGGCGCGATAAGCGCGATTCCATAGCACTGCGGGGACAAATCCCGGATCGAGCACGGGGCGGAATTCTGGGGAAATCGAGAGAGCCATAACTAACTAAGTACGCAACGCGCGGAAAATAACCCCACGGTGAAAAAATTCCAAGGCAAGAACTGAAAATTTCACGCCTCCTCCTCGAGTTCCGCAAAGCCGCTGAATAATTGCGAGGTGACGGGCGGACGAAGCGGCAGCGGTGCGTCGCTGGCGAGGTGGGCATCGCAGAGCGACCAGAACTCGGCCGGCGTGGCACAGCGCCGGATGTGCAGCTCAAACTCCGGAGCCAACCCGTGGCTGATGTATCCCAAGGTGCGCTTCATCCGTTGCACATGCCCCAGTGGTTCGTAGCGCGGTGCCTCGCGGGCAATCTCCCCAGACAAGTCGCGAATGTATTCAAGAAGGTCCCGGTGGGTCGGTATCACTGGCAGGGTGCCGTCGAAGGCGGCTTGCAGCTGGGCGAAGATCCACGGGTTGCGGATTGCGCCGCGGCCGATCATGAGTCCGGCGGCGCCGGTGCGGCGGTGGTAGGCCAGGGCGGTTGGGGCGTCGACGATATTGCCGTTGGCGATGACCGGGCAGGGCAGGGCGCGCACCGCCGCCTGCACCCACGCGGGCTGGACCGGCCCGCGGTAACCCTGCTGGACGGTGCGGGCATGGATGGTCAGGCCATCGATGGCGTGGCTGCGGAAAATGTCCAGCAGGCGCGGAAATTCGCCGCAGTGAGTGTAGCCGATGCGGGTTTTCACCGTGAAGCGGCCGGCAATGGCCGCGCGCAGCCCGCCGAGGAGGCGGTTGAGCGCCTCGGGGTCGCGCAGCAGGCCGCCGCCGGCCGCTTTGCGGCACACGATGGGGGCCGGGCAGCCGAGGTTGAGGTCGATTCCGGCGATCGGGTAGGCGGCCAGGGCGGTGGCGCTGCGCAGCAGGCTGGGCAGGTCGGCGCCGATGAGTTGTGCGAATACCGGACGCCCGGTAGCGTTTTCGGTGATGGCGCGCAGCAATTGGCGATTGAGTGAGGAGGCGGGATGGGCGCGGAAATACTCGGTGACGAACCAATCGGGCAGGCTGCGCTTGGCCAGCACGCGCATGAAGGGCAGGTCGGTGATGGCCTGCATGGGGGCGAGGACGAGGGCGGGGCGGAGGGCGGGGAGGAGCGCGCGCATGGGGAGTGGGCCGGTGGAGTGGGGGTGGGTGGGAGGAATAGCGGGAAAAGGGTTGACGTACAAGTCAGTGCGGTCATGCTCGGCGCAACCTCAACCTTCAAGGAGAGCCAAGTGGACAGTGACTTATTGCATACGGAAAAGATACTCGCGGATCGGAAGACATTTTATCTCGATCTGAAACAGAACCAGCGCGGGATGGTGGTCAAGATCACGGAAGACGTCAGCGGCAATCGCGACACCATCATGGTGCCGGCGGAAATCCTCGGTGATTTCATTGCGGCGTTGTCCGACATCAAGGCGACGGCGGACGAACACGCATGAACGGGGAGCATGAAGCCGGCACCGGCAAGCGCGGGCCAGGGTCGGGCCCCGCGGCGGGGCCGTTGGGCGCGCGATGGGTGGGGAGGAATCGGCACTGGGGCACGAGCCGGTTTTTTTCATCCTCGCCATCAGTCAATGTTGCCCGGCTTTGTTATTTGCTGGTATGTGAGGCGGCGGGAGTGGCGATTGCGCTGAGCACCAAGGGCACCGGCATTGAAGTGTCGGTGAGCATGGGTTTGTTAGGCGGGGTGGCGGTGGCGGGTTTGTTTATTTTTGTGGAGTCGCTGATGAAAGGTTTCACGTTGCGGGGTTTTTCCACTGCGACCTTCGGCCTGGGGGTGGGCTTGCTGTGTGCGTGGCTCCTGACGCGGGTGAACATCGGCAATCTGCTTGACCTGGCGTTCCGGGAGCGGATTTTCGCCGAGGAAAGCATGGGGGAGGCGCGGGCGGACCTGTTGGTCAATGCGCTGCGGCTCACCTTTGATGTGACCTTGTTTGCCAGTCTCGGGTTCATTGGCGCGGTGCTGGCACTGCGCAGCAACCGCGATGATTTTGCCTTCATCATTCCCTACGTGCGTTTTCGCCAGGACGCGGCCACGGGCCAGCCGCTGGTGTTAGACGCGGAGGCGGTGATAGACGGGCGCCTTCCGGCGATTTTCCGCGCGGGTTTTCTGCATGGGCGGTTGATAGTGCCGCGCTTTGTTCTGGAAGAGCTCCAGGCGATGGTTAGTTCGGCCACCAACCATGCGCGCCAGCGCGGGCAACGCGGGTTTGAATGTCTGCAAAAGATGCAGGATGCGCCCGACATCCAGATTACCATCCATGACAGTGACAGCCTAGCGCCGGAGGAGAGCGTGGCGCAACGCTTGATGGAAACCGCCCGCCTGCTGGGGGCGCGAATCCTCACCGCCAACGACAATCTGACCAAGATGGCGAAACTCCAAGGGCTGGATGTGCTCAACATCTTTGAGCTTGATGAGGCGCTCAAGCCTGCCGTGGTGGTGGGCGACCGCGTGCGCATCACCTTGGTGCGTGGCGGCAAGGATGAGCACCAGGCGGTGGGCTATCTGCCGGACGGCACCATGATTGTGGTCAACCACGGTGCTGGTGCCATCGGCAGGACGGTGGAAGTGACGGTTATCAGCACGCTTCAGACCAACGCCGGCACCATGGTGTTTGCGGAGTTCAACTGAGCGGCGGGCGGCCGTGCCGCGCCGTGTATGGCGGGCCCTCAGGACAAATCCGCCGTTCCAACAGATTCGGGTGTCCCTTCACAGTTGCTGATCCCGGTGGAAAATGCTTTGGCACAATTGGGCGCGGTTCGCGGGCTTGAATGGTAATGCGGGACGAAGATGACCACGGATGAAGAAGAAGACGCAAGACTACAAGACCCAAGACGCAAGACTAGAGAAGAGAGCGCAGCGCTTCTGCATCTGCTCTTCTCTTGCGTCTTGCAGTCTTGCGTCTTGCAGTCTTGCGTCTTGCAGTCTTGCGTCTTTGTCTCAATCTGCGTGATCCGTGGTGGTTTCAGGCCGTCAAACCCCAACGCTTGTCGGAAGGAAGAGTGCCATGTCATTTTCCGGCAGGGTCGCTCAATTCCACGTCAATTAAAAACCGAGGTCAGGAAGTCTGCACCTCATCCACCCCACCCCGAGTCTTCCTCAGGAAGTCTGCATTCAGTTTCCCGAAATATCATCATTTCCCGGCACGGCGCAGGATGTCTGATTCCGTGAAATCGCCCGGCGGGCGGCCGGACATGGAATTGGACACGGAACGTGACATGAATCATGTGTATTCGCCACAAGCCATTTTTTCTCAACTCTGAAACAGGACAACTAACTGGACGTTGATGCGGACATTGGAACGGACACACGGGTGGATTTTGTTTCGCTGCGACCTCGCCAAGGCGGGGGCGGCGCTGTGGCTGGCGCTGGGCGAGGCGGCGTCGAAATGTGAGCACATTTCGCGGGTTCCGCTGCGCCCGGCCACGGCGCAGGCGTTGCATCAGTTGCCATGTTCGACTGCTTTGCTCCATTGGAGTGGCCATTGGCTGCAGCACGCGACTATCCGCCTGAACAAGACGCGAGCCGACTTCGCGGAGAAATCCGAGGAATTGATAGAATCATACCACACCGGCAGCCGGGACATCGGGGATGTGTTCGAGGAGTTGGTGAAATTGTGCCGAAATCCAAGCGAGGAGCAGCAGCGCCACGTCCGCGAAAACATGACCGGGGAGGAACTCGTCATCTTCGAATTCCTCACGCGCCCGGTGCCGGAACCGGGCGCCGAGAAGCGCGCCGAGGTGAAGAAGGTCGCCCGTGAGTTGCTGGACCGGCTCAAGCAATTGCTAGCGAGGCTTCGCCTCAGACCCAAGACCACGAGACCCAAGACGCAAGACGCAAGACAAAGAAATTTGACCTAACGACAACACATATGTTTATGCAAGGACGCTAGTCCTCGACTGGCGGCAAAAATCCGCCGCCCGCTAGGGAATGGTTGGGGTGTGGCAAGGCCTGCGCGACTGCCTATCAGCTCACCCCGGTGATGGTGAGGGGAGGGGAGTGGGGGGAGTCGCCGAGGTGGCGGCCGCGGAGTTGTTGATAGAGGTGGCTGGCCGGGGTGAGCAGGGTGATTTCCATGCCGGCATGGGTGATGACCAAGCCGCCCGAGGCCGGCACCAGCAGGAAAAACGCGGTGTCGCCTTGGAAATCGACTTCGACCAAGGCCCCGGCGTCGATGGCGGCGTCGCTGGCAAACTCCGGCAAGCTCAGCGCTTCAAAGGTATGCAGCGCGGCGGCGAGGTCATCGACTTGGCGGGCCTGGCCGGCGGCCAGATACGAGGCTTCGAGGCTGCGGGTGTCGTATTTCCCCTCGGCCTTGCTGCCGGGGTCGGTGGCGGCGGCATGGGCTTCGGTGGCGGCCTTGGCCAACCGCTCCAAGCGGGTGCGCAACTCGGCGCGGATGATATCTAGCAAGTGGGGTTTCATGGAGCGCCGGCTTGAGCCGGCGTGTAGTTGTTAGAGTGGCGCAGGGAAGATAATCCAGACACGCCGGCTGCAGCCGGCGCGCCGTAGAGGGTGTTGCCGCTGGCGGCGCTTACTTGGCGAGGGAGGCTTCGTACTTGCCGCGCCAGAACACGGTGATGTAGCCGAAGCTCAGGCCCAGCGCGCAGTAGATCAATTCGGTCTGCGCCGCATAGAGGAACTGGGTGGTCTGGCAGCCGACGGCATTGGCAGCCTTGAGCGAATCGGCGAGGGCGGCATGGCCGAGGGAGGCGAAGAACGCGCCGGAGCCGATGAAGAGAGCGGGCACCATGTTTTTGACATTTTCGGACATGATGGCGGGGATGACCACGATGAAAACCGCGCCTGCCATGGCCAGATTCATGCCGCCAACCGTTGGCAACCCCTTGATGCCGGGCATGCCCATGAGCTTGATGATGGCGATGGAGGCGATGATGCCGGTGAGGTATCCGATCCACGCCTTGAGGCCGTTGGTGGCGGTGCAGCCCACGACGAAATAGACCGCCCAGGCTTGGAAGGCGATCCACATCATGTCCATGCCATGGGTGATGGCGGGTAACACCCCGTTGATGAGGACCAGAATCGCGGCTTGGAGAGCCAAGCCGCAGGACACCACAAATAGTTGCTTATGAGACAGAGACATCTTGTTTGGTTGTTTGGTTGTGAGTTTGTGACGCGTCGCCGACACCCATTGCCGGTGGTGGCGCGCCCAGAACGGGCGGAGCTGTAGCGAATGCCCAAGCTGATGCAAAGCCAAAATCAGCCCACGGTGTGGCCAGCCGCCAAGAGGGCGCAGTTGCGGATGGTTTTGGCATTGCACGGGTCAATTTTGACCACTGAGGCACTGAGGCCCACTCAAACCACTGCAATGATCACGGAAATCATCCTCAGTGACCTCAGTGCATGCAGTATTTCAGTGGATTCTTTGGCCCGATGTCCCAGCACTCCGCGGCTTGCCGGCATCGCCCGGTTATCAGCCGAAAAAACCTGCTGCCAAGCCGGAAACTCCCAAAATTTTGCCGGGTGGAACAAAAAAAACAAAAAAAGTCAAATTAGGGCTTGCAAGGTCGGGGGTGGCCACTAAGGTCGCCGCCCCACATCGCAACTCGCCGCCGCAAACACCGCAGCGGGTTGCCAAATCAGGGAATCATTTATCGGGTGCAGCTCCGGAAAAAAGGCTCCTGCGAGGAATCTCGCTGGCGCACCGGTTTGTCCCCACGGGAAAATCAGAACCACGCAGGAAATCATGCCGACCATCAATCAGCTCGTTCGCAAGGGACGCCTCACTCCGGCCGAAAAGTCGAAGTCACCCGCACTTGTGAACTGCCCCCAGCGCCGCGGAGTTTGTCTCCAAGTGATGACACGTACCCCGAAGAAGCCGAACTCGGCGCTTCGTAAGGTCGCCAAAGTGCGCCTCACCAACGGCTTCGAAGTCATCGCCTACATTGGCGGCGAAGGCCACAATTTGCAGGAGCACTCGATCGTGTTGGTCCGTGGCGGTCGCGTCAAGGACCTTCCGGGCGTGCGCTACCACATCGTCCGCGGCTCGCTCGACACCCTCGGTGTCGACAAGCGCCGCCAGAGCCGCTCCAAATACGGCGCCAAACGTCCCAAGCCGGGGCAGGCCGCAGCGCCCGCCAAAGGCAAGAAGAAGTAATCCACCGTCAACCTAACCGCACCTCCTACCGCCATGCCACGCCGCAAGCGAGTTTTTTCCAAGCCCGACCGTCGCGATCCCCGCTACGACAGCCCGCTCGTCGGTCACCTCATCAGCAAGGTGATGCGATCCGGGATGCGCTCGCTGGCGCAACGGATCGTCTATGCCGCCATCGACCGCGCCAATGAAGGCATCGACACGGTCGATCCGCTCGAAGTGGTCACCCGCGCCGTCGAAAACTCCAAGCCCCGCGTCGAGGTGAAAAGCCGCCGCGTCGGGGGGGCCACCTATCAGGTGCCGCTGGAAGTCGCGCCGGATCGATCCGAGTCGCTGGCGATGCGCTGGCTGGTCAATTACGCCCGCAATCGCAAGGGCACGCCGATGCATGTGGCGCTGGCCAACGAGATCAAGGACGCCGCCAACAATCAAGGCAGTGCGGTGCGCAAACGCGACGACGTGCACAAGATGGCGCAAGCCAACCGTGCCTTCGCCCACTTCCGCTGGTAAGCGCGAGTCAGAGAGAATTTTTTCCCACCGAACCAGACCAGGCCACGCCACGTGAATCCCAACAGTCCAAACCGCCAATACTTGCTCGAGCGCACCCGGAATATCGGGATCGCCGCGCACATTGACGCGGGCAAGACGACCCTCACGGAGCGCATTCTGTTCTATACCGGGATGATCCATAAGATTGGTGAGGTGCACGATGGTGCGGCCACCACCGATTGGATGGAGCAAGAGCGCGAACGCGGCATCACCATCACCTCCGCAGCGGTGACCACCGAATGGTGGCAGCGCGCCGAAGAGGGGACGCTGAAGTTGTTTCCCGAACAAAAGCACCGCATCAACATCATCGACACTCCGGGCCATGTGGACTTCACCGCCGAGGTGGAGCGCTCGTTGCGGGTGTTGGATGGGGCGATTGTGGTGTTTTGCGCGGTGGCCGGCGTCCAGCCGCAAACCGAAACCGTGTGGCGCCAAGCCACCAAATATGACGTGCCGCGCATCGTCTTCGTCAACAAGATGGACCGCACCGGCGCGAATTTCCAAAGCGTCTGCGATGAGATGAAGGAGAAACTCGGCGCCAACGCCGTGCGCATCCTCATCCCGATCGGCGCCGAAGACCAACTTATCGGCCAGATCGACGTGGTCAACCAAACCGCCGTCTATTTCACTGACGACGGCCAACTCGGCTCGACCTACCGCATCGGCGCGCTCGAAGGCGAACTGATAGATATCGCCGCGCTCGCCTACGACGAACTCATCCATGCCGTCGCCGACGTCGATGAGACTATCGGTGACAAGTTCGTCCATGAGCAGCCAATCTCCGCTGAGGAGCTCAAACAGGGCATCCGCCGCGCCACCATTGCTAACAAGCTGGTTCCCGTCGCCGGCGGTTCCGCCTTTAAAAACAAGGGCATCCAATACCTGCTCGATGCGGTGGTGGACTACCTCCCCAGCCCGCTGGACATACCGCCGGCTCTCGGCATGGACCCGGACGACCGTGAGCGCGTGATCGGGGTGCTGACTTCCGACAACGAAAAGTTTGTTGCCCTTGCCTTCAAGCTGTGGGCCGACAAGTACGTTGGCAAGCTGGTGTTTTTCCGCGTCTATTCGGGCGTCGTCAAGAAGGGCGACACCGTGTACAACCCGCGCACCCGCCGCAGCGAACGGGTCGGCCGCCTGATTCAAATCCAAGCCAACGAGCACAAGGATATCGACGCGTGTTACGCGGGTGACATCGCCGCGCTCGTCGGCCTGAAAAACGTCACCACCGGCGACACCCTAACCACTCCCGGCCACGATGTGGTGCTCGAGCCGCCGACCTTTCCCGATCCGGTCATTTCGATGGCGGTGGAGCCCAAGACCAAGGCCGACCAGGAGAAGCTGGGGATTGCCCTGGGCCGGCTCTCTGAAGAAGATCCGACCTTCATGGTCAAGACCGACGAGGACACCGCGCAGACGATCATTTCCGGCATGGGTGAGCTGCACCTCGAGATCATCATCGACCGGATTCGGCGCGAATTCAAAGTGGCCGCCAACACCGGCGCGCCGCAAATCGCCTACCGCGAAACCATCACCAAACCCGCCGCCGGCGAAGGCAAGCTCGTCAAGCAGTCCGGTGGCCGCGGCCAATACGGCCATGTGGTGCTGCGGTTGAAGCCCAACGAAAAGGGCAAGGGCCTCACCATCGAAAACAAAACCGTCGGCGGCTCGATTCCCAAGGAATACATCAACTCGGTGTTCAAGGGGGTGACCGAGGCCATGACCAATGGCGTCATTGCCGGCTATCCCGTCGTCGATGTCGCCGTCGAGATCACCGATGGCTCATATCACGAGGTGGACTCCAACGAAAATGCCTTCACCATGGCGGCCATTTTCGCCATGAAAGATGGCTTCAAGAAAGCCCAACCCATTTTGCTCGAGCCCATCATGGCCGTCGAGGTGTCCACTCCGGAGGATTACCAAGGCGATGTGATGGGCGATCTGAACCGCCGCCGCGGCCAAATCGGCAACACCGAAACCAAGGGCCGGCTGGCCATCGTCCACGCCAAGGTGCCGCTCAAGGAAATGTTCGGTTACTCCACGGCCGTGCGCACCTTGTCTTCGGGCCGCGCGTCCTACGCGATGACGCCCTCGCATTTCGAACAAGTACCTAACAACATCGCCGAGTCCATCATCAGTGATCGCATCGGCTAAGCAGTTGCTCCACCGTCCCCACCCCCCACGCAAACCGCCACCCCCCTCCTCCCCCATGGAAAACCAGAAAATCCGCATCCGCCTGCGTGCCTACGACCACCGTGCCATCGACCGCTCGGCGCAGGAAATCGTGGAGACCGCCAAACGCACCGGAGCCCGCGTCGCCGGTCCCATCCCGCTGCCCACCCGCATCGAGAAATTCAGTGTGAATCGCTCGGTGCACGTCAACAAGAAGTCTGCCGAACAATTCGAGATTCGCACTCACAAGCGGCTCCTCGACATTGTCGATCCGACCGCCCGCACCGTCGACGAGTTGAAAAAGCTCAACCTGCCCGCCGGTGTTGACATCACCATCCGCATCTGAGTCCCGCTCGCTGCATCATCGATTCTCTATCTACAATCTTCCATCACCCCTTCGCCATGTCTCTCGGAATATTAGGCAAAAAACTCGGCATGACCCGTCTGTTTGATCAACAGGCCGGCAGCATGATTCCCGTCACGGTCATCGACGTCTCCGGCAACACCGTGTTGCAGGTCAAAACGCCTGACAGTGACGGCTACACCGCCGTGCAAGTCGGTTACGGTGATCAAAAGGAGCAACGCGTCTCCAAGCCGGATATGGGCCGCTTCAAGAAAGCCGGTTCCACGCCCAAGCGTTTCATTCAGGAATTCCGTTTGGAAAATGGCACGACCCCGCCGGCGACCCATCCGGGCGTGGAGTTGTTCACCGCCGGCCAGTGGGTGGATGTGATCGGCACGACCATCGGCAAGGGCTTCCAAGGGGTTTACAAACGCTACAACTTCGGCGGTCTCAAGCAGTCCCACGGCTCCATGATGCATCGGCGCACCGGTGCCATCGGGTGCCGATCGACCCCCGGCCGCGTCTGGAAAAACCAGAAGATGCCCGGCCATCATGGCACCACCCGCGCCACGGTGCAGAATCTCAAGATTGTGGCGGTCCGTCCCGAGGACGGGGTGCTGCTTGTTTCCGGTCCGGTTCCTGGAGCCACCGGCAGTTATCTCACCGTTCGTCCCGCCAAGAAGAAGTCCGCTTGAGTTGACCCAAGCCCTCTGAACCCCTTCACACCGTTTCCCAGTCATGTCCGCAAAGACCTTCACCGTTGAAGACGCCCAAGCCGCCAACCTCGTGTTAGCCGGCGTCGAAAAAGGCCGCCAGGCAGTTCACGACCTCGTGACCGCCTACCGTGCCAACCGCCGCACCGGCTCCGCCTGCACCAAAACGCGTGGCGAAGTGTCCGGTAACAACAAGAAAATCTTCAAGCAAAAGGGTACGGGCAATGCCCGTCACGGCGACAAGCGCGCTCCGATCTTTGTCGGTGGTGGCGTTGTGTTCGGTCCGCGCCCCCGCGATTACTCCAAGAAAGTGCCCAAGACCGTGCGCAAGCTCGCCTTGCGCCGCGTGCTAGGGGATCTGACCCGTGCCGGCACCATCCGCACCGTGGCCGAATTCACCATTCCCGACGGCAAGACCAAATCGTTCATCAGCGCGGTGTCGGCCCTTACCGCACCGGCCAAGATCCTGGTCGTCGGCAATGCCTTCGACGACAACACCTACCTCGCCGGCCGCAATGTCAGTTGGGTCCAGCTCGTCACCGCCAACGATCTCAACGTCGAACAATTGCTTCTCGCCAAGTCCGTCATCCTGGTGGGTGACGCCCTGACCACCTTGGCCAACCGCACCGCCTGAACCCCGGACCCCTTACCGAGACCATGAAAGATATTTACCAGGTCGTTAAAAACGTCCACCTCAGCGAAAAGGCGACACTCCTGCAGGAGACCAACAATGAAGTCGTGCTCAAAGTTGACCGCAGGGCCAACAAGCTTGAAATCAAGCAAGCCGTGGAAACATTGTTCGGCAAAAAAGTCGACTCCGTCCGCACCGCCAACTGCGCCGGCAAGGCACGGCGTCGTCGCCGTGCGGATGCCGGACGCACCAACCACTGGAAAAAAGCCATTGTCCGTCTTCAAGCAGGCGAGTCCCTCGACCTCGTCTGAGCCGCACAGCCGTTGCAGCAAACGTAACCTCGAACCGTTCCGCGAGTCATGCCCCTGAAAAATTTCAATCCCATCACTCCCTCCGCCCGCTACAAGTCGCATCCCTCATTTGAGGAAGTGACCAAGAGCAAGCCGGAAAAGAGCCTCCTCACCCCGCTCAAGCGCAGTGGGGGCCGCAACAACACCGGTCGCATCACCTGTCGCCACGTCGGCGGCGGTCACAAGCGCCACTATCGGATCATCGATTTCAAACGGCGCAAGCACGATGTGCCGGCCACCGTGGTGGGCATCGAGTACGACCCGAACCGGACCTGCCGCATTGCCTTGCTGCAATACGAAGACGGCCAGAAATCCTATATCCTCGCTCCCGTCGGCCTGGAAGTGGGTGCCACCGTCATCGCCGGCGCCAAAGTGGCGCCCAAGACCGGCAATGCGATGCCGCTGAGTTGTGTGCCGCTGGGCACCTCGATTCACAATATCGAATTGCTGCCGGGCAACGGCGGCAAGGTGGCGCGAGCCGCCGGCCAATTGGCGGTGTTGTCCAACCGCGATGGCGGCTGGGCCCTGGTCAAAATGCCTTCCGGTGAAATCCGCCGCTTCCACGAAGCGTGCTTCTGCACCATCGGCCAGGTCGGCAACCGCGACCACATGAACGAAATCTCGGGCAAGGCCGGCCGCACCCGCTGGATGGGCGTGCGCCCAACCGTGCGCGGCATGACCATGAACCCGGTTGACCACCCCAACGGCGGTGGCGAAGGCAAGTCGAAATCCGGGGGTGGCCGCCAGCATCTGCTCAGCCCGTGGGGTCACGCCAAAGGCCAGAAGACCCGCCATCACAAGAAGACCACTTCCATCTTCATCGTTGAATCCCGCCACAAGAAGCAATAATCCGTCTCGCTCGTCCCCGACCCGCATTCTAACGCACCGATCCCCATGCCCCGCTCCCTCAAGAAAGGCCCCTTCGTTGATCAAAAGCTCCTCGCCAAGATTGACGTCGTCGCCGAAGCCGGACCCGACCGCAAGCCCATTAAAACCTGGAGCCGCAAGTCGATGATCACCCCGGACTTTGTTAGCCACAACTTCGCCGTCCACAATGGCAAAACCTTTGTGCCGGTCTATGTCACCGAAAACATGGTCGGCCACAAGCTCGGCGAATTCGCTCCCACCCGGATCTTCCGCAATCACGGCGGCATCGGTAAGAAGTAAGCTCCTGACCCTCATTTTCCTCACTCCCATGCGCACTTGGTTCCATCTGCCCACGCTTGCCGCCACCTTCGGGTTGCTGGCCAGTGCGGCGGTGTGCCCGGCGCAGCAGAGTGAGGATTCCGCTAGATTGCAGGCCACCCTGACCGAACTGCGCGACCAAAACCGCGCCCTCCAGCGCAGCCTCGCCGAAGCCAACCGCGGCGAAAAGCAGGCCTCCGACCAACTCGCCCAAGTCCGCCTCCACCTCGAAGCCCTCGGCAAGAACCTGCTCGATGGTGGCGATGACCGGCTGGTGCGGGCGGCGGCCGATCTCGAGGTGTCCAAGCAACGCCTCAGCGAACTGGAAGCCACAGTGATGCGGCTGACCTCGGCGGTCACCGATTACTTGCGCCAAGCGGTGGTGTCCGACCCCGCCACCCGCCTGCGCGTCGAAACTTCACTACGCGAGCTTGACGCGCTGCTCGGATTGCGCCAGAAACCCCGTGCCGATGTCTTGGCTGGTTCGTTGCAAAAAGCGCGCATCGTAAGCATCGATCAGGAAAGCGGCATGCTGGTGCTCAACCTCGGTGAAAGCCAGGGCGCCAAAATCGGCATGTCCTTCCGCCTCTTCCGGGGCCAACAGCCCTACGGCAAAGCCATGCTCGCCGACGTCCGCACAGCCGTCAGCGGCGCCTTTGCCGACCACTTAGATATCTCCGCCGATTCTCCCCGCCCCGGCGACCTCGCCGTTCTCGAAACCGAATAAGCCGCCCCGCCACCCCAACCCCTCACGTCAGCCGACCCATGGAAGTCAAAAGCAGCACCAAATTCGTCCGTCTCTCGCCGCAAAAAGCGCGGGATGTCGCCCGGGAAATCCAAGGCCTAGCGGTCTCGAGCGCCCTGGACATTCTCAATTACACCCCGAAGAAGGCGGCCACCCTCATCGGCAAGACGCTCAAAACGGCCATCGCCGATGCGGAAAACAACTATTCGCTCGACACCAACACCCTCGTCATCAAAGAGGCGGTCATCGGCGCGGGTCCCACGCTGCGCCGCTTCAGCCCCAGGGCGAAGGGCTCCGCCGGTCCCTTGCTCAAGCGCACCAGCCACATTTACATCACTCTCGTCGGCTCCGCCCCCGAGAAAAAGAAGCCGACCGTTCCGAAGGTCGCCAAGAAAAAGTCTCCCGATGCCCCGGTTGCCGCGGCAAGCGAAGAACAACCCGCCTGAATCCCCCCCCATTAATCTCATCCCTCACCGACCATGGGCCAGAAAGTAAATCCGATCGCATTCCGCCTCGCCGTCAACAAGGACTGGCGCTCCAAGTGGTATGCCTGCGGCAAGGACTACACCGACAAGCTCCACGAGGACTTGTCCGTGCGGGCCTACCTCCGCAACAAACTGCAGAACGCCGGCCTGGCCAAGGTCGTCATTGAGCGCGCTTGGAACAGCGTCCGCGTTACCCTCCACACCTCCCGCCCCGGCCTCATCATCGGCCGCCAGGGTAAGGAAATCGAGGTCATGACCAAGGACATCGCCGAGCTTTGCAAAGGCGCCCAAGTCAAACTCGACATCTTGGAAATCCGCAAGCCTGAGCTCGACGCCCAACTCGTCGCCGAGCAGGTCGCGGTCCAGCTCGAGCGGCGCATCAGTTTCCGCCGCGCCATGAAGCGCGCCATTCAGACCGCCATGGAATTCGGGGCCGAAGGGATTCGGCTGCGGGTGGCCGGCCGCCTCGGTGGCGCCGACATTGCCCGTTCCGAGTCGTATCGGGAAGGCAAGGTGCCTCTGCAAACCTTGCGCGTCCCGTTGGAATACGGCTTCGCTGAAGCCCGCACCCTCTACGGCATCATCGGCGTCAAGTGCTGGGTCAACAAAAAGGAAGAAGATCCCAAACTTGCCCAACAAGGCCGCGGCGACCGCGGCGATCGGGGTGACCGCGGCGATCGCGGTGACCGCAACGGCCGCCGCCCCCCGCCCCGCAATTGATTTCCCCCACCGCTTCCCCAATTTTTCCAACCGAACATCTTACCTAAGAAGGACTGAGCCATGGCCTTAATGCCCAAACGAACCAAGTTCCGCAAGAGTCACCGCGGCAGCCGCTCTGGCAATGCCCAGACCGGAACCACCGTCGCCTTCGGTGACTTCGGCCTCCAGACGCTTGACCGCGGCTGGATGACCAACCGCCAAATCGAAGCCTGCCGTATCGCCATCAACCGCTCCCTCAAGCGCAAAGGCAAGGTGTGGATCCGCATTTTCCCGCACAAGCCGATCACCTCCCGCCCGCCGGAAACCCGCATGGGCAAGGGCAAGGGCGCCGTCGAAGGATGGGTCGCCGTGGTGCGCCCCGGCAATGTCCTGTTCGAAATCGGCGGTATCCCTGAGTCCCAGGCGCGCGAAGCCATGCGCCTCGCCTCCTACAAACTCGGCATCCGCACCCGCCTCATCGTCCGCAATCCTCATCTCTGAGTCCCGCCCCCGCCCCATCCCTTTATCCGTCTGAACCATGGCCAGAACCAAAGTCAAAGACATCCGCGAATGTTCCGCCGACGAGCTCGCCGCTCGTCTGCGCGACCTCAAGCAGGAAACCCTCAACCTCCGTCTCCAGCAGGCCACCGGCCAACTTGAGAACTCCGCCCGCATCCGCATCGTCCGCCGCGAAGTCGCCCGCATCCTCACCATCCTCTCCGATCGCAAACGCGCCTGACCCGCTGCCTTCCAACGCCTAAACTATTCCCAACATGAGCGACACTCCCCAGGAAACCCGCCTCCACCTGCGCAAAACACGCGTCGGGCTGGTCGTATCTAACAAGATGGAGAAAACCATCGTCGTCGAACACATTGCGCGTGTTCCCCATCCCAAGTTCAACAAAATCGTCAAGCGCTCCAAGAAGTACTACGTGCACGATGAGGACCGCCAGGCCCAAATCGGCGACCGCGTGCGCATCGTCGAGACCCGTCCGTTGTCCAAGCTCAAATGCTGGGCGCTGCAGGAGGTCATCACCCACTGAGCCGGCTGCGCCTGCGCTCGAATCCTTAATTTCAACTCACAACCATCTCTCTGCCATGATCCAAATGGAAAGCATGATAGCCGTCGCCGACAACACCGGCGCGCGCTCCGCAAAAATGATTGGCGTGCTGGGCAAACGCACCCGCTCCGCCCGCATCGGCGACGTCATCACCTGCCACATCCGCGATGCCACCCCCACCGCCTCGGTCAAGAAGGGCAGCGTGGTCAAAGCCGTCATTGTGCGCACCGCCTATCCGATTCGTCGGCCTGATGGTTCGACCCTGCGCTTTGACAGCAATGCGGTGGTGCTCATCGACAAGGATAACAACCCGCGCGGCACCCGCATTTTCGGGCCGGTGGCCCGTGAACTCCGCGAGAAGGGGTTCATGAAAATCGTCTCTCTCGCACCCGAGGTGCTCTGATGCCAGCCCCCATTCCCAACTCCACACCACTTTCCATCTGATGAGCCAAATCAAGACCCACGTCAAAAAGGGCGATCAAGTCCAAATCATCGCCGGCAACAACAAAGGCAAACGCGGGCTCGTCCTCAGCGTCAATGCCGCCAAGGGCCAGGTCATCGTCGAAGGCGGCCGGCCGTTGAAGAAAGCCGTCAAACGCTCCGAAAAAGAACCCGATGGTGGCATCAAAACCATCGACGGCCCGATCCATATCTCCAATGTCAAGAAACTGGCCTGAAGCATCCGCTTCGCGCCGCGCTTAAGCGCCCCATCAACCCCGCGCTGACCCGCCACTGCCATGAGCATCCCGCCCCTACAACAACACTACCAAGACAAGGTCGTCCCGAACCTCACTCAGAAGTTCGGCTACACCAATCGCCATCAGGTCCCCCGCCTCGAGAAAATCGTGGTCACCTCCTGCATGGGCAAGTCGCCCGACCGCAAACTCGCCGTCGATGACGCCGTCAACGAGATCACCAAAATCACCGGGCAACGGCCGTCGATTTCCTTCTCCAAAAAGGCGGTGGCCAACTTCAAACTGCGTGAGGGCGAACCGCTCGGCGCACGCGTCACGCTGCGGGGTGCCCGCATGTGGGAGTTCATGCACCGCTTCATCCATATCACCGCGCCCAACATCCGCGACTTCCGCGGGATCTCCTCGAAGTCCTTCGATGGCCGCGGCAACTATGCCTGCGGCATTCAGGACCAGGCGATTTTCCCGGAAATCGAGATCGATCAGATCAAGCGCCACATTGGCTTCGACCTGATTTTCGTCACCACCGCCGCCACTGATACGGGTGGGCGCGAATTGCTGGCCGAACTCGGCATGCCGTTCCGCGACATGAAAAAGGCCAACGAAGCCGAGCCTGCCGCCACCCCGGAGGCCGCTGCCGCCCAATAACCCACCGGACCAACCAACCTAGGAATCCCCATTATGGCAGTTCTAACCGATCCAATCGCCGACTTCTTCACCCGTTTCAAGAATGCTTGCAACGCTGGCAACGAGGAATTCACCGCCCCCTACTCCAAGATCAAGGCCGACATCGCCCGCATCCTCCAGGAGGAAGGCTACCTCTGGAACTATGAGGTAGTCACCGGCACCCGCACCATGCTCAAGCTCAAACCAAAGTTTCTCGATGGCCGCGCGGTCCTCACCGACCTCAAGCGTGTCTCCAAACCGGGCCGCCGCCGCTACGTCGGCTTCGATGAAATCCCCCCAGTCATGTCCGGCCTCGGCATCTCGATCCTTTCCACTTCGAAAGGCATCATGTCAGGCGGCGCCGCCAAACGTCAGAAACTCGGCGGCGAACTCCTCGCCTCCGTCTGGTAACCCCCAACTCGCCAAAGGAAACTCTTACCATGTCACGAGTCGGTCTCAAACCAATCTCCCTCCCGGAAAAAGTCGCTGTCACACTCGACGGTCGCACTGTCATCGTCGAAGGCCCCAAAGGCCACCTCGATTTCCGCCTCCCGGACGGCATCTCCCTCAAAAACGAAGACGGTCACGTCGTCGTGTCCCGCGCCAGTGAATTGCGCCTGCACCGTGCCCTCCACGGCACCGCACGCTCATTGGTCCAAAACATGATCCTCGGCGTCACCCAAGGCTACGTCAAGAATCTCGAAATCCAAGGCGTCGGCCTGCGCGCCGCGGTCAAGGGGTCGGATCTGGACCTGTCATTGGGCCGGTCCCATCCGCTGCTCCATCCGATTCCGGCCGGGCTGACCGTCACGGTTGCCGACAACACCAAGATCAAGGTGGAAGGGATCGATAAGCAACTCGTCGGCCAATTCGCCGCCGAAGTGCGCGCCTACTACCCGCCCGAACCCTACAAGGGTAAAGGCGTCCGCTACGCCGGTGAACACGTTCGCCGCAAGGAAGGCAAAAGCGTCGGTAAATAATCCCCCTTCGCCGCCCTCACCCCCATTCCCATCTCGGCATTATGAGCACCATCAATCGCAAGGACATCCGCCGGCGCATTCACGATCGCATCCGGCGCAAAGTCGTCGGCACCGCAGAGCGCCCGCGTCTCGCCGTCCATTATTCCAATCAGCACATTTACGCGCAAGTCATCGACGACGCCCACGGCCGCACCCTGTGTTCGGCCTCGACGTTGGACAAGTCTTTCGAGACGGCGGCGTCGAATGTGGCCAGCGCACAGCAAGTCGGCAAACTCCTCGCCGAACGCGCCCTGGCCGCCAGCATCAGCGCCGTGGTCTTCGACCGCGGCGGCCACCTCTACCACGGAAAAGTCAAAGCCCTCGCCGACGCCGCACGTGAAGGCGGACTCAAATTCTAACGCCCATCCCATCATGGTAACTACCCCTTCTGATTCAACGAACGAACCGACTGCCCCAGAGGCGGCTGCGCCTCAAGTCGCGGCGGCACCCCCGGTGGCGGTGGCACCCCCGGTGGCGGCAGCGCCCCTGGTGGCGGCCCCGCCCCAACGCGAATACCGTGGCGGCGGCCGTGGCGGCCCAGGCGGCGGCGGACAAGGTGGCGGCCAAGGCGGCCGTGGCCGTGGTCCGCGCCGTGAGGAACGAGCCACGCCGACGGATGCCGATGGCAACGAGATTTCCGAAAAGGTGGTCTTCATCAATCGTTGCGCCAAGGTGGTCAAAGGCGGCCGGCGCTTCAGCTTCTCTGCCTTGGTGGTCTCCGGCAACAAGACCGGGCGCGTCGGCTTGGGCTTCGGCAAGGCCAACGAAGTGGCCGATGCCATCAAAAAGGCCAGCGAGAGCGCCAAGAAGGTGCTCAAGCCCATGTGCATCGTCGATGGCACCATCCCGCATGAAATTTACGCCGAATTTGGCGGTGGCAAGGTGCTGCTCAAGCCGGCCTCGCCGGGTACCGGCATCATCGCCGGTGGGGGTGTGCGTGCCGTCTGCGAAGCGGTCGGCATCCGCGACATCCTCGCCAAGTCGATGGGGTCCTCCAACCACGCCAACGTGGTCAAGGCCACCCTCAAGGCGTTGTCGCAATTGCGCACCCGCGACCAGGTCCTCTCCAGCCGCGGCAAGAAGAAGCGCGAAAAGGCGGTCTAAAGACAGCAGACCGCTGCGCTGCAAGACAAGCTAAAGAAGAGGACGCCTCATCACTCACTCATTGCCACCAACCTTCCCGCCACCGCTTGCGTCCAGTCTTCTGTCTTCTGTCTCCCAGTCTTCTGTCTCTATCCGATACCAGATAACTCCCAACTTTTACTCATCATGAACTTACACACACTCAGCCCCAACCCCGGTGCCAAGCATCGCGTCAAGCGTCTCGGCTGCGGCGAAAGCTCCGGCCACGGCAAGACCTCGTGCAAAGGCAACAAGGGCCAGAAAGCCCGCTCCGGCAGTGGCACCCGCGTCGGCTTCGAAGGCGGCCAGATGCCGCTGCATCGCCGCTTGCCCAAGCGCGGCTTCAATAACTACGACTTCCGCGATGTGCCCGGCGTGATCAACGTCGGCGACCTCGATGGCGCGTTTGAAGCCGGTGCCATCGTCGATGAGGCCGCCCTGCGCAACTGCGGCCTGCTCAACGGCCGCTGCGATTACGTCAAAGTCCTCGGCACCGGCGACATCACCAAGGCGCTGACCCTCGTGGTCAAGACCGCCAGCGCTTCCGCCCGTGAGAAAATCGAAAAAGCCGGTGGCTGCATTCAGCCGCCCGCTTGATCGTGCCTGTCGTCATTTTCGTTCTGCGGTGGGGAAGTGCTGGCGCACTTCCTCGTCGTGTATCTAACCGCCGCATTGTTTCCGTCCCCTCCAGCTCATGATTTCCGCCTTTGCTAACACCTGGAAAATCCCGGAACTCCGGGACCGCATTCTCTTCACCCTCGCCCTCATCGTCATAGTGCGTTTGGGCACGCATGTGACTATTCCCGGCGTTGATGCCACCGTCATCAAGGCATGGTTGGATAGCCTGCAAAAACAGGACCCCACCAGTCCCACCGGCGGCATCACCGCCCTGCTCACGGTGTTCTCCGGGGGGGGACTCCAACAGGCGGGCATTTTCGCCCTCGGCATCATGCCCTACATCTCGGCCTCCATCGTGGTGCAGCTCATGACCGCCATCGTGCCCAAGCTCTCGCGCCTGGCCCGTGAGGATGGCGGCCGCCAGAAAATCACCCAGTATACCCGTTACATCACCATCGGCATCGCCTTGGTGCAGGGGTTCTTCGTCACCAAGAGCCTGATGAGCCCCGGCAGCATCCCCTACATGGCCGGGGTGGAGAATTTCGGCACGCTGGTGCCCAATCCGACCGCGATGTGGATGGCGCTCACCGTTCTAACCATTGTGGCGGGCACCGTGTTGTTGATGTGGATCGGCGATCAGATGACCGAGAAGGGGATCGGCAACGGCGTTTCCATCATCATCACCGTCAACATCATTTCCGCCCTGCCGGGCGCCCTCATCCAGGCCTGGAAATATTTCACCACCGGGGACAACCAAGGGTACCACTCGCTGATGATGGTGGTCATGATCGGGCTGTTGTTGGCGGTCATTGCCGCCACCATCTCCATCACCCAGGCCCAGCGCCGCATCGCCGTGCAATATGCCAAGCGCAACGTCGGGCGCAAACAATTCGGCGGCCAGACCCAATATCTGCCGCTCAAAGTGAACTATGCCGGGGTGATGCCCATCATTTTCGCCTCCGCCGTGTTGTCGCTGCCGCCGATGATGCTGCAGTGGTTCTTCGCCGGCAAGGCCTGGTCGACCAAACTCTACGGTGAACTCGCCGGCGGCGGCACCTGGTATTACATCCTCGGTGGCGTCGGCATTTTCCTGTTCTCCTACTTCTGGGTGGCGATGATGTTCCAGCCCTCGCAGATCGCCGAAGACCTCAAGCGCAATGGCGGCTACGTGCCCGGCGTGCGCCCCGGCAAGCCCACCGCCGACTTCCTCGATTTCACCATGACCCGGCTCACCTTCGCCGGTTCCATTTTCCTCACCATCATTTTCATCCTGCCGGTGGGGGTGGGTTACCTGGTCGGGTTGCCACCCGGCTCGCTGGTGTTGCAATTTTTCGGCGGCACCTCGCTCCTGATCATGGTCGGCGTGATCCTCGATGTCATGCGCCAAGTGGAAACCCACCTGCTGCAAAAACATTACGACGGCTTCCTGCGCAAGGGTAAACTCAAGGGCCGCTACGACCGTCTCACCCAGTCCGGGGCCGGCGCCTCACGGCCCGCCCTGGTCTATCTGTGGGTCGTCATCGCCCTTCTCATCGTCTTCGGCATCACGGCATTCATCTACCGAGCCTAGCCGTCTTTTTCAGCCCCCTCCCGCTGCAAGGTGTCCCGCCGCGTCCGCATCCCGATCAAGTCCGCGCGGGAAATCGAGCTCATGCGCGCCGCCGGCGCCATTGCCTCGGCCATCTTGCAGGCGCTCGTCAAGGCCGTCGAGCCCGGCCGCACCACCGCGGACATCGACCAGTTGGCCGCCGAGTTGATGCGCCAGCATGAGTGCAAAAGCGCCTTTCTGAATTACCGCGGGTTTCCCGGCTACACCTGCATCTCGGTCAACGAGGAAGTGGTCCACGGCATCGCCGGGCCGCGCCGCATCCTGCCGGGCGACATCGTCAAGATCGACGTCGGCATCATCAAGAGCGGGTTCATTGGCGACAATGCCACCACCGTGCCGGTCGGGGACTTGCCGCAGGCCACCCGGCAGTTGTTAGCCGTGACCGAGCAAGCGCTCTTCGAGGCCATCGACCGCGCCCGGGCCGGCACCAAGCTCGCCGACCTGTGCGGCGCGGTGGAGGCCTTTGTGGTGCCGCGGGGCTACTCGGTGGTGCGCGAATTTGTCGGCCATGGCGTCGGCCGCCGGCTCCACGAAGAACCGCAGATTCCAAATTTCCGGCCGCACGGGGTATCCCCGACCCTGCAGCCCGGCATGACCCTCGCCATTGAGCCGATGATCAACGCCGGGGTGGCCACCGTGCGCATCCTGCGCGACGGTTGGACTGTCATCACCGATGACCGCAAACCCTCCGCTCACTTCGAGCACACCGTCCTGGTCACCCACGGCGAGCCGGAACTGCTCACTTGGCGTCCGCGCGAAGCCCTCCCGGAAATGTTGGGCCTGGCGCCGCTGTAGCCCTTGGCAGCAGCCGGTCTCTGTCTAACGGTCCGGCAGGCGGGGTTTCGGGTCCGGTGAGGGATGCCCCGGTTGCCCGCCCCAGCCGTGAACCGGCGGCAAGGACTCTAGTGCGGTGACAAGTCACCGCCGTCCACGGCGCCGCGGGTGGCTCACGCGACTTGGCGGTCGACGTCTTCGCGGAGGTTTTCGATGATGAAGTCCTGGCGGTCGGGGGTGTTTTTGCCCATGTAGAAGGCCAGCAACTCCTTGACGCCCTTGCCCTCCTCGTAGGCGACCGGATCGAGCCGCATGTCCGGGCCGATCATGAACTTGAATTCGTCGGGCGAGATTTCCCCGAGGCCTTTGAAGCGGGTGATCTCGGCATTCTTGCCAAGTTTGGCCAGCGCCTGTTTGCGCTCGTCCTCCTCATAACAATAGATCGTTTCCTTCTTGTTGCGCACCCGGAACAACGGCGTCTGCAGAATGAACAAATGCCCGTCGCGAATCAGCTCCGGAAAAAATTGCAGGAAAAAGGTCAGCAGCAACAGCCGGATGTGCATGCCATCGACATCGGCATCGGTGGCGATGACCACCTTGTTGTAGCGCAGGGCGTCCACCCCATCCTCGATGTTGAGGGCGGCCTGCAGCAAGGCGAACTCCTCGTTCTCATAGACGATTTTGCGCGGCAGGCCGAAGGTGTTGAGCGGCTTGCCACGCAACGAGAACACCGCCTGGATCTCCACGTCGCGGCTCTTGGTGATCGACCCGGAGGCCGAATCCCCTTCCGTTAGAAACAACGTCGATTCCTCACGCCGCTTGTGTTTGCTGTCGTAGCGGACGCGGCAATCGCGGAGTTTCTTGTTATGGACCTTCGCCTGTTTCGAGCGTTCGCGGGCGATTTTCTGGATGCCTTTGAGGTCCTTGCGCTCGCGCTCGGCGGCTTGGATGCGTTTTTGAATCGCCTCGGCCACCTGCGGGTTCTTGTGGAGGTAGTTGTCGAGGTTGGTTTTGAGGAAATTGCCGATGAAGGTGCGCAGCGACTCGCCATCGGGGGTGATTGTGTTAGATCCGAGCTTGGTCTTGACCTGGCTTTCAAACACCGGCTCGATGATGCGCACGCTCACCGCCGCCTCAATCCCGGCGCGGATGTCGGCCGGCTCGTATTGCTTCTTGTAGAACCCGCGGATGACCTGCACCAGTTGCTCGCGGAAGGCGGCCAGATGGGTGCCGCCCTGCGAGGTGTTCTGGCCGTTGACGAAGGTGTAGTATTCCTCGCCGCTCTCGGCGCTGTGGGTGAAGGCGATTTCAATGTCCTTGCCGATGAGATGGACCGGCGGATACAGCGCCTCGTTCTCCATCTCCTCGCGCAACAGATCCAACAATCCATCCTTGGCGCGGAATTTCTTGCCGTTGAAAATCATCGTCAGCGCCGGATTGAGATACGAGTAGTAGCGGCACATCTTCTCGACGAACGCCTCGCGATACTTCGCCTTGGCCGGAAACACCCCGCGATCCAACTCGAAAGCCAACCGCGTGCCGTTGATCCCGTCATCGCGCCGCGGGTTCTTCATATCCATGGTGAGCAGACCGCGCGAAAATTCCAGCGCCTTGGTCAACCCGTCGCGCCACGCCTGGACTTCAAAAAATGACGACAGGGCATTGACCGCCTTGATGCCGACGCCATTGAGGCCGACGGATTTCTTGAACGCCTCGCTATCGTATTTGGCGCCGGTGTTGATTTGGGCGGCACAATCGAACAACTTGCCGAGCGGAATGCCGCGGCCGAAATCGCGCACCTCCACCCGCCCCTCGTCATCGATGACCACCTGGATTTCCTTGCCGTAGCCCATGATGTGCTCGTCAATCGAATTGTCGATGGCCTCTTTGAGCAAAATATAGAGGCCGTCGTCCGGCGATGACCCGTCCCCCAGCTTGCCAATATACATGCCCGGGCGCATGCGAATGTGCTCGCGCCAGTCCAAGGACTTGATGTCCGCTTCCGTGTAATCCGCTGCCATAAGTGAGGTAATGTTTCGGCTTTCTTAAACGCCCGGCGTCGCGCATGCAAGTCTTGGTTTGGAGTCTTTATTTGGAGCGGCGCGCTGAGAGCGGCGGCGGCGGCGGCGTGCGGCGCGGCCCGGCTTCATTGTGATGGCCACGGCGTGGTCGGCGTCGGGCCCAGCCCGGCCGGCCACCAGGTCTTGAATTCCGGCCGATCTGCGGCACAGTGGCGGCGGATGCATGCGACCGAGGCGATGGATGAATTGATGACGTGCCGCCTGGAGCAGGTGCGCAAGGCAGTGGAGCCGTGCACGCTGGTGATTTTCGGGGCCAGCGGCGACCTGACGGCGCGCAAGCTGATTCCGGCCCTCTATCATCTGGCCAAGGGCGGCCAGATGCCGGCGGAGTTCCGGATTGTCGGGTTTGCCCGGCGCGAGAAATCCGATGCCTCGTGGCGCGCCGAGTTGCGCGAGGCGTTGGACGTGTTCTCCCACAGCCAGCCGGTGGACGAGGCGGTGTGGGCGGGGTTTGCCCAGCGCGTGCACTACTGCCAAGGCGACCTCGACGACGCGGCGGCCTACGCGAAGCTGGCGGCGATGATCGCGGGGTTGCCTAACGAGGCGCTGCAAAAAAACCTGCTGTTTTATCTGGCGACCTCGCCGAGCCAATTCAGCGTGGTGGCGGCGCACTTGCACGAGGCGAAGTTGCTGCATCGCGACGCGTCGGGCAATTGGCAGCGCCTGGTGGTGGAGAAACCCTTCGGCCACGACCTCGCCTCGGCCCGCGAGCTCAACCACGAACTGACCCGCTACGCCCACGAACAACAGGTGTTCCGCATCGACCACTACCTCGGCAAGGAGACCGTGCAGAACATCCTCACCTTCCGCTTCGCCAATTCAATCTTCGAGCGACTGTGGCACCGCGATGCGGTCGATCACATCCAGATCACCGTCAGTGAGCGCCTCGGCGTCGGCACGCGCGGCGGCTACTACGAGGAGGCCGGCGCGCTGCGCGACATGGTGCAGAACCATCTGATGCAAGTGCTGGCATTGGTCACCATGGAGCCGCCGGTGTCGCTGGATGCCGAGCCGGTGCGCGATGAAAAAGTCAAGTTGCTCTCGGCGGTGCGGCGCTTGCAGCCGGGGCAGGTGGCCGGGCAGGTGGTGCGCGGGCAATATTGCGAGGGATTTGTTGGGGGCGAGGCGCAACGATCGTATCGGCAGGAGCCGAAAGTGCAGCCGCAGTCCAACGTGGAAACCTTTGTCGCGCTCAAGCTGTTCATTGATAACTGGCGGTGGGCGGGCGTGCCAATCTACCTGCGCACCGGCAAGGCCCTGCCCGTCAGCGCCAGCGAGGTGCGGGTGCAATTCAAACCCACGCCGAATGTGTTATTTGCCGCGCAATGCGGGCCGCTGCTCGACGCCAACGCGCTGACGCTGCGGCTGCAACCCGACGAGGGGATTGCGCTGCGCTTCACCGGCAAGGTGCCCGGCGTGGGCTACGGTTTGCGGCCGGTGCGGATGCATTTCAGTTATGATAGCGAATTTGGCGCCTACACGCCGGAAGCCTACGAACGCCTGTTGCTCGATGCGATCGCCGGCGACGCGACCTTGTTCATCCGGCGCGATGAGGTCGAACAGGCGTGGCAGATCACCGATTCCATCCGCGCCGGCTGGGACGGCAGACCATTGGAAAAATGCGAGTTCTATCCGGCGGGAAATTGGGGGCCGCACCTGGCCGACCAGCTTCTAACCCAATCAGGCCGCGCCTGGCGCGAACCCTATCCGGTGCCATGAACCACGTCCATGTCGAATCCTTGCCAAGCGACGACGCGCTGGCGGCGGCGGCGGCCACCATGTGGTTAGATGCGGTTGCGGCGGCCACCGCGGCCGGCCGCGATTTCACGGTGGCGGTGTCCGGCGGCCGGGTGATGCGCAAGTTCTTTGCCGCCGCCGCCACCCTGGCGGCAGCGCGGCGGGTCAATTTCAGCCGCGTGCATTTCTTCTGGGCCGACGAGCGCTGCGTGCCTCCGGACGACGTGGCGAGCAATTTCCGGCTGGCGCAGGAGGAACTGCTGCAACCCGCCGGCATCCCTGGCGCAAATATCCATCGCGTGCGCGGCGAGCTTGGCCCGGCGCAGGCGGCACAAGCGGCCGCCGCCGAGATGCGGCGGGTCTGCGGCGCGGCCGGCGAGGCAATGCCGGCGCTGGACCTCGTGTTGTTAGGCATGGGCGAGGACGGGCATGTGGCATCGCTCTTCCCGGGCAACGCGGATACCGCAGCGGACCTGGCTTCCGTGTTCCTGCCGGTCCGCGATGCACCCAAGCCGCCGCCCGCACGCGTTACCTTGGGCCACGGCCCGCTGGCCGCCGCGCGTGCCGTGTGGGTGCTGGCGTGCGGCCCGGGCAAACAGGCGGCGTTGCGCGAATCGCTGGCCGCCACCGGCACCACGCCGCTGGCGCGGGTCATCCAGCGGCGGGCGGCGACGACGATCTTCACCGACCTCGCGGGGGAAGCCAGCCCCGGTCTGGAGCCGCCGCCAGATCTTGTCTGAAACCCCGGGATTGGCCGCCGGGTCGGTTAGATCAACCGCCGGTTCCGCAAGACACCCGCCATTTTCGCGTATCCCTCGCAAGAGTCGTGGCGGCGGCGCGTATACGAAAGCCCAACTGATGAGAACCTTCTTTGCCCGCAACATAGGACCGCGCGGCCGCGTCGTGCGCGGGTTTGCCGCGCTGGTGGTGCTGGGTGTGGCCTACCTGTCCCACACGGTGTGGCTCAGCGGGGTGCTCACGGGGGTGGGGATGTTCATGTTATTCGAGGCGCTGCGCGGCTGGTGCGTGCTGCGCGCCTGCAACATGAAAACCCCGTTGTGAGCAGGCGCACTCACAGGGCATGCCGGCATCATGGGGGGAAATCCACCCGTTCGTAGAGTTCGGCGAGCGCGAGAGATGCGTCAATCTCGGGCAGCGCCAGCGTGCTTGCGAGGCCGGAATGATATTCGCAGGTGAAGCCGCCTTCGGATTTGCGCCGGTGAACCGTCACGGCGGGCGCATCCGGATCGACCAAAAGCAGGACTTTCAATGACGGGATAGTCAGGTAGGCGTCGCGTTTCTCACCCAGGTCGGTGCGGCGGGTCGAGTCGCTCAGGACCTCGATGATGACGACGGGTTGGTCCTGGAAGTGATCGGACGCTTGATTGGGATGGCAGACGACCATCGCATCGGGATAATAAAAGCGGATGTGGTCGGGCAACGCGATGCGGATTTTGGTGTCGCCATTGAACGGCTGGCAGGGTTTGCCGCGGAGCTGGTTTCCGATTGAGAGAATGGCGCTGGTGGCAATGGCGTTGTGCCGGTTCGTGGCGCCGGCCATGGCATGGACGGTGCCGCCGACATATTCGTGCTTGATCCCACTGCCTGCCTCGCCAGCAAGGTAGTCGGCAATGGTGACAACATGCGGCTGTCTCAACCCGGTCATGGGCGGACTGTAACAGGAGCCATGGGCATTGGCAAGGCGGATGCAATCACTTGCAGCCGCGGCTATGCCATGCGGGGCGGCGCGGGCAGCGGACTCAAAGGAAACGCACGGCGTGTTTCTTGGACAGCTTGAGCACATCGCCGGCTTGCGGTGCGACCGGGGCGGCGGGGTCGGTGAGCTTGTCGCCGTTGAGTTGGACCGAGCCGGTGGTGATGAATTGTTTGCGCAGTTCGCTGTTGGATTTGGCGATGGCGAAGGCGGCCTGGAACGCGTGGGCACTAAGACTGAGCACGCTGAGGCCGGCCGGCAGGCCCGCCAGCGGGAGTTGCGGCAATTCGGCCGCCGCCAGATCCTTCTTGGAAAAGCGCGTGTCCCAATCGGCGCGCGCGGCCTGGCCGGCTTGCGCGCCGTGATAGCGGCCGGTGAGCTTTTCGGCGAGCGCCTTCTTCGCCTCCATCGGGTGGCCGGCGGGGTCGCGCGCCTCACCTAACAAAAGCAGGTAATAGCGGTCCATCAACTCGTCGGACACGCTCATGAGCTTGCCAAACATCTCCTGCGGCGGGTCGCTCACGCCGACATAGTTGCCATACGATTTGGACATCTTGCGGACGCCGTCGAGCCCCTCTAACAACGGCAGCACCATCACCACCTGCTGCGGCTGGCCTTCCTCTTTCTGGAGGTCGCGGCCGACGAGGATGTTGAAGAGTTGGTCGGTGCCGCCGATTTCCACATCGGCGCGGATTTCCACCGAATCCCAGCCCTGCATGATCGGGTACTGGAGTTCGTGGAGGCGGATTTCCTGGCCGGCATCGAGCCGCGTGCGGAAATCCTCGCGCTGCAACATCTGCTGGAGAGTGACGCGGGCGTTGAGGCGGAGGATTTCCTCATAGGTCATCTTGCGGAACCAATCGCCATTGTACACCACCTCGGTTTGCGCCTTGTCGAGAATCTTGAACGCCTGCTCGGTGTAGGTCGCGGCATTGACCAGCACCTCGGCGCGGGTCAGCGGCGGCCGGGTGGCGCTGCGCCCCGACGGATCGCCCACCGTGGCGGTGAAATCGCCAATGAGCAACACCGCCTGATGCCCCAACAACTGGAACTGGCGCAGCTTTTCCAGCGCCACGGTATGACCGAGATGGATGTCCGGAGCGGTGGGGTCCACCCCGAGCTTGATGCGCAACGGGCGGCCGAGCCGGAGTTTTTCTAGCAATTCATTGGCCGACAGCACTTTGGCGGTGCCGGCGGTGAGCTGGACGAGTTGGTGTTCGGGGGACATGGGGGAGGTCGGAGGTCGGAGGTCGGAGGTCGGAGGTCGGAGGTCGGAGGTCGGAGGTCGGAGGTCGGAGGTCGGAGGTCGGAGGTCGGAGGTCGGAGGTCGGAGGTCGGTGGTCGGAGGTCGGTGGTCGGTGGTTACTCTCCTCGTTGGCTCTTGAGGTGCAGGAGGAGGATGCGCTTGAGTTCCTCGCTGGTGGCCGGGCAGTGGGGCACGCTGTGGTTGGAGTTGACGATTTTCTCGGAGGCGACGGGAGTGACATGGCTTGACCAATAGGGGACGACGCCGTCGCTGCTGTTAGGGGCATCGCCCTTGCCGCGGTCGCCGATGATGGAGTGGAAGGTGAGGGCGGGGGGCAGCGGCAGTTGGCCCAGGGCGCGGGTGGACTTATCGGCGGGCGAGAGGGTGTTGATGGAGGTGGGCAGGTGCGGCTGTTGGGCGCTGCCATCGAGCACTTTGCCGAGGGTCAAAACGGTGGCATCGAGGAACTCGACGGAGAGTTGTTTGGGGAGGCGGATGAGCTTGGAGATGAGCACGGAGATGCGCAGGTTGGCGGCGGGGCTGCCGCGGTGCGGCACCGCCAGAAACACCACCCGCCGCGGCTCCCGCAGGGGTTGATAGAGCGTGGCCTCGCGGATGGCGCGGCGGTTTTTGTCGGGGATTTTGAGCTGCTCGACCGGTTGGTTGAAATAGGCGTCATAGAACGCCGAGCCGGGCGTGCTGACGCTGGAGCGGGCGATGAGGCCGCCCATCGAGTGGCCGATGACGACCATTTGATTGAGTTGGTGGTCGCCGCCCTTGGTGCGGGCGTAGGCGCAGGCCTCGCCCATCAGCTGGCGGAAGCGCATGCTGCTAAACAACCAGGGATTGCCGGTGGGGTAATTGTAGAGCCAGATTTGGTAATGCTGGCGGAACCACGGCTCCGGGGCGAGGTCGTTGATGGTGGTTTTGAATGCATCCGGGCTGGAAACCAAGCCGTGGATCAAGACGACCGGGATTTTGTTAGGATCATAGGGTTGCAGGAAATACAATCCGGTTTCCTCGCTGAAGCGCTCGGGCAGCAGGACGTTGAGGATTTTGAGTTCGTCGAGGTTGCACATCTGCCAGTAAAACGCGTTGGGTGCAGACCAATCGGCGGCCAACGCATGGCGGCGCGCGCCGATGCGGGTGTCGTCGTGGAGCCACCGCTTGACGAAGCGCCACACCGGCGCGCCGGCGCCATCGAAATCGAGGGTGGCAGTGACCGGATAGGGCAACCCAGTGGGCAGATAGAACGGCGGCCGCGGCGTGCCGACCGGGGTGGTTTTTTTCCAACCGACCAGCGGCAGGCCGAGGCCGGCAGTGGTGCGGCGGGTGCCGAGGCTGCGGGTGCCCACCTGCGCGGCCGGAAACAAGGCATCCAGCTTTTCCAAATCGAGGTGGCGGGCATCGGGCCGGGCGATGCGCGTGCCGAGGGCGGCGGCGCGGGTATCCCAAGTGCCCGGGCCGCAGCGGAGTTGGTCGAAGAGTTTGGCGACCGCGGCGTTGTAGTTGGCTTGGGCGGCGGGCCAGTCGTGGCGGCGGGATGGCTTGGCCAGGACGCGCCACGCTTCACCGGCGTTGGTGGTGAGGGTGGCGGCGGGAGCCCGCGAACCCAGCGGCACATGAGTGCAACGCGGCACCTGGGGCGCGCCGCACTGGCACAGCAGGGCGGCGGCAATTAGTGGCAGCGCAATGGGCAAAGCGGACTTCATGGGCCGGGGCGGGCCGCAAGCATGCCTCACCCAGTGCATCTGCCAAGCGCGGAATGGCACGCTCAGAACGGGATGTCGTCCTCTTCAGTAAAGTCGTCGGCAGGCGCGGCGGATGCCCCTTGTTGGGGGGCGGCGGGCCGCTGCGGGGGCGGGCGGTGGCTTTGTTGCTGGCCGCCCTGTTGCTGCGATCCCTGTGACGCGCCGCCACCGCCGCCGCCACCGCCACCACCACCCTTGCCATCAGGCAAAAATTGGAGGGTTTCGCCGATGACCTTGAGTTTGCTGCGCTTCTTGCCGGTTTCCTTGTCGTCCCAAGTGTCCATTTGGAGGCGGCCTTCGATGTAGGCGAGGCGGCCTTTGCTCAAGTATTGCTGGGCCAACTCGGCTTGGCGGCCCCACAGGGTCACCTCGACGAAAATGGTTTCCTCTTGGCGCACGTTTTGCTCGTTGTTCCAGATCCGGTTGATCGCCAGGGTAATGTCGGCCACCGCAGTGCCCTTGGGGGTGTAGCGCAATTCGGGATCCCGGGTGAGATTGCCGATGAGCATGACTTTGTTTAGATTGGCCATAACGGGAAAAGCTGGGGGTTAATTAGGAACGCCGCCGGTGCTCAGCGCCCGGCGGAGCGGCAAACGCGCTCACGCGACGCGTTGGAAATGCTGCAAGTGGACTTTGCCGTTGAGGCGCAAGCGGGCTTGGAGCTTGGACACAATCTCCGGGCTGCCGGTGAAGATGTAGTTGACGTAATGCCCGGCTTCCAGGTGGCGGGCGTTGTAGGCGAACTGACGGCGGCCAAGTTGGGCGACCTTGTCGATAGTGCCGCCTTCGGCTTCGATTTCCCTGGCGATGGAGCTGACGAGTTCATCGAGAGTTCCGTCCAGGGATTTGGTGTTAAGGACGATCAGGCCTTGGTATTTGCGACTCATCGGGGGGAGGATTGGGTGGATTGCTGCGGGGGTGGAAGCGGTTCGCCGCGGCGGCGATACCTTGTGAACGCGCAAGTTGCACCGCTTCCAGCGCCATGGCAAGCATGTTTTCCAAAAGCGGACGTTCTTCCGGGGTGAAGCGACCCAGGACATGGCCGACCATGGCCTCGGGCGGGCCGCCGCCGATGCCGAGTTTGAGGCGGGCGAAGCCATCGCTGCCGAGGTGTTGGAGGATGGATTTGATGCCGTTGTGGCCGCCGGCGGAGCCTTTTTCGCGAAACCGCAACGTCCCGAGCGGCAGTGCGGCATCGTCGTGGATGACCAGCAACTGCTCCGGAGTCCACTTGTAGTACGCCAAAATCTGCTGTACCGCGCGGCCGCTGAGGTTCATGAAGGTTTGCGGCTTGAGCAAAATCGTCGCGCTGCCCGGCAGCTTGGCCACATGACTCTGCCACCGCGGCTGCGTCTGAAACACCGCCCCCGCCGCCGCCGCCAGACGGTCCAGCACCATGAAACCGACGTTGTGACGGGTGGCTTCATATTGCCGCCCCGGATTGCCAAGGCCGACGATGAGTGAAAAGGACATGCCCGCAGAAGGTAGCCATTGGATCCATTCTGGAAAGCCGGCTTTTCACCAGCCTGCCACTTTCTCGCCAGGCGGCATTCCCGGCCGGATGCCCAATACGGTTTACTTAGCACCCTTGGTGGTTTGAGTCGAGGCTCCGGGCAAGATGCCCGGGCCACCTGTGGCGCGGGCATCCTGCCCGCCGCCTCTTCCTGTCTCGTCTTAAGTAAACCGTATTGGGCCAGATGCCCAAACCTGCATCATTGTCGCATCCGGGGTTGTCAGAGGGCGCGCTTCATGATGTCATTTGTGCGCACCATGGCAGTCCCCGCAATCGCTCCGCTCCTTGGTCCCGCTTGGCTGGTCTTGCGCGACACCTTCACGGCAGAGTGTTCGGCAGGATGCCGCACACTGCCGGCGCGACGCCGGCGCTCCCCCGCTCACCTGCCATGCACCGCGAAATAGCAACCAGCAGCGCGCGCCGCGCGGCGGCCATCGACATCCGGTACCTGCGGGTGGACTACGGCGAGTTCTGCGCGGTGGATGATCTCACCCTGAGCGTGCCGGCGGGCGAAGTGTTCGGGTTGGTGGGGCCAAACGGCGCGGGCAAGACCAGCACGTTCCGAGTCCTGTCCACCCTGATGGAGCCGACCTATGGCGAAGTGATGCTCGACGGCATCGATGTGTTGGAGGACCTGGCAGGCGCGCGGCGGATCATGGGCTACATGCCGGACCTGGCGCCGCTGCCGGCGGACCTGAAGGTCTGGGAGTTTCTCAATTTCCATGCGGCGGCGTACGGGCTTGGGCGGCGCGCGCAGCGGCACGACCGGGTGGCCGAGTGTTTGGAGGAAGTTGCGCTCACCAGCCAATGGCACAGTTGGTGCAAGGAACTGTCGCGCGGCCAAATGCAGCGGGTGGTCCTCGCCAAGACCTTGCTGCACCGGCCGCGGGTGCTCATTCTCGATGAGCCGGCCAGCGGCCTCGACCCGCTGGCACGCCGCGATTTGCGCAACGCGCTGCGCAAGCTGGCAAGCACCGGCGCCACCGTCTTTGTCAGCTCGCACATTCTGAGCGAACTCGCCGAGATGTGCTCGTCGCTGTGCGTGATGAACCGCGGCCGCCTGCTCGCGGCAGGCACCGTCGAGCAAGTCCGCAACCAACTCGGCAGCACCGCCCGCACTCTAACAGCCACCTTGCTGGGTGGCCAGGAGCAAGCCGCCGCCTGGTTGCGAGCGCAGCCAGCCGTCCACGACTTGCGCATCAGCGGGCCGCAAGTGGTGTTCGGGTTCACCGGCAGCGACGAGGCGCAAGCCGGCCTGATGGAAGGCCTGATTCATCGCGGCGTGCGCATGCGGGCGTTCGAGGAGAAACGCTCGTCATTTGAGGACATCCTGGTGGAAGTCGCCGAAACCAACCGCCGCCCATGAACCCAACAAGTCAACTCATGCCAGCCGGCCGTCATTCCGCATGGGCGCTGTGGAGCAACCCGATTTTCCGGCGCTATTGTCAATCGCGGCTGCGGCTGCGCGGGGTGGGCATTTCCCTGCTGCTCACGGTGCTCATCGCCGGGTTCATGGTGGCGATGGCCGGTTCCATCGGCATCCGCAGCCACATGAATGCCGCCGATGCCGCGCGCAGCGGGCTCATCCCGCTGCTGGTCATTCAGGGGATCATTCTGTTTGTGTTAGGCACGGCGCAAGTGGCGGGCGGCATGACGGCCGAACGCGACGAGGGGGTCATCGACTATCAGCGGCTCATCCCGATGTCGCCGTTGTCGAAAGTCATGGGCTATCTCTTCGGCCTGCCGGTGCGCGAGTATGTGATGTTTGGCGCCACGCTGCCGTTCACGGCCTGGTTGTTGTGGCGCGGGCAGGTGGCCTGGAGCGTCTGGCTGCCGCTGTATGGCGTGGTGTTCAGCTCGACCCTGCTCTATCACTTCACCGGGCTGGTTACCGGCACCGTGGCGCGCAACCGGCGCTGGGCGTTTCTCACGTCGATCGGGCTGGTGTTTTGCCTGTACACGGTCATTCCGCAGCTGGCGAAATTCGGGCTGGTGTTTTTCAAGTATCTAACGATCACGCCGGTGTTTGAGGAATGCCTGCCGGGCCTATTGCCCGAGACGGCGGGAGCGCTCGTCAGCGCCGGGCAACGGTTGCTGCCGACGGTGAAATTTTTCAATCTGGATTTTTCCGAGGCGGTGTTCACCGGGTTTTCCCAGGGTGGGCTGATCCTGACCTTTGTGGTGATGCTGTGCCGGAAATGGCGGCGGGCGGAATCGCACCAGTTAGGCAAGTTGTGGGCCGCCGGTTTTTTCATTTGGCTGCAGTTGCTGTTGCTGGGCAACGCGTTGCCGCTCATTGAGCCGGGCAGTTTGTTTCCCTCGCTGGGGTTGGCCCAGATGGTGCGGCAGATGGTGGGGTGGGCGCCCAGTGCGGCGGAGGCGGTGGCGATGTCGGGGATTTACGGGCTGGTCACGCTGCTGCTGCTTTTCGTGTTAGGCGGGATGATCACGCCCACGGCCGATCACCAGCTGCGCGGATGGCGGCGGGCGCGCAAACAGGGGGCGACCTCATTGCCGCGATTGGCAGATGCGGCCAGCGCGTATTGGTGGGTGGTGGTCATGGCGCTGGCGGGTGCCACGGGCTGGTTTTGGTTCACCCGCGCGTTGGTCGAGTCGCGCTGGTTTGCGGGCCATGTCGTGCCGTTGCACACGTTGGGGTACTTCGCCGCGGTCATGCTCACCGGCGGCGTCGGCTTCCAATCCTTGCTTGAAGCAAAAGGCGGCCGCGTGGTCGGGCTAACGGCCATCTGTGTCGGCGTGGTGCCGCTGATGGTGGGCGCGGTGCTCAGCGCGGTGAACGACCGCATGCTGGAGGCCGCCTCATGGTTGATCGGCATATCCCCGGTGAGCATGCCGTTTTATGCGGCGGGCTCGTTGCTCCCGATCTCGGAACTACCGGTGGCGGTGGCGCGCGCGGTGCCGCAAGCGTTCTATTTCTGGCTGGGCGTCGCGGTGCTGGTGACGCTGTGGCTCAGTGGGCGGCTGTGGGCGGCGCGCAAGGCGATGGCCGGCAACGCCCGCGCCGCGGTGCCGGGCCAACCCGCGGTGCCTCAAGGCCAAGCCGGCAATCCACCGTAGCGCCGCGACAGCCGAGATTGGCAGCAGCGATGGCACGGTGGCGCGGTGGTGTGGGTTGCCTCAGGAGCCGGCGATTTGCCAGATGGCGAGAGCGGCGGCAGCGACCAGCACGGCCATGGCGGTGGTGCCGGCGAGGCGATCGGTGAAATTGGTGCCGGGGCGCTTCGGCGAGGCGGATTTCGGGAACACGATGGCGGCATAAACCATGCCGGCGAGCAACCCGCCGAGGTGCGCGGCATTGTCGATGAACCGATAGCCCAACAGCCCGATGAAGGCGGTGAGCAAGACCCCGGCGATGAGGCGGCGCCGGGCGGGACGTGGCACCAAGCGTGCATGGAGGGTTTCAAAGACGATCAAGAATCCGAGCCAACCCATCAGACCACCGGAGGCTCCCACCGAGGTGGCACTAACGAAAGTGACCGACGCCTCGCCGCCCACCACCGCGGCGAAAAGAAACACCAAGGCCAAATGCGGCCAGCGCGCAAACACCTCCAAGCGCTTGCCAAGGTAAACCAAGGCCGCCATGTTCATCAGGAAATGCACGATGTTGCCGTGCAAAAACGGCGCGGTGAGCAGCCGCCACCACTGGCCGTGAAGATAGTCGGCCTTGACCAGGCCCGCTGCGAGAACGGCATCTCCCGGCAGCAATTGCGCAAGGCCGACGAAAGTCATCAAGCCTAACAAAAACATCGTGGCCCGCGCGGGCTGGAGTTCCAGCCAGGTTTCGAAGCGCAGCGAGGGCACCCGCACCGCATCGCCGTCGGCACCCCAGACTGCGAGTTCGGCCCGGCGTTTGCGGGCTTGATACCACGGAATGAACCCGAACAACACGAACAACAGCACGGCCAAACCAAGCGCCGTAGACCCGAGCACAGCCCTGACGGCAAAATAAACCCGCTCGCCGAAGGTGAGCACCTGGCCGGCGCGGGCGGCGAGCTTGGCCACGGCATCCATCCCGCTGAAAAACGCATGCACGGTGAAACCCGCCATCAGGACCGCGAACCAGCGCAAGCGTGAGGTGGCCCCCTCCAGGTCCTCGCGGGTCCAGCGCTCGCGGGCCACGGCCATCGCGGCATGCAGTCCGGCAACCTCTTCGGGTAGACACATCCGCGGATGCCCGGGGGTCCACACCAACAGAATCGCGGCGTGCCGGTCATCGCGCACCTCGCTGGCGAGAGCCTCCAGCGAGGCGCAGGGGTGCTGGCGCCGCTTCACATCGACCCAACCCCAACCCTGCGGGGCTGGCGAAAAAGCTTCGTCACGAGCCCACACTGGCGACTCGGCTATTGCTATTGCGGCATCCGTCACGCTCGGAAAGCGGCATGGCCACCTCGATTTTTCCAACAAAATCCCAACGGGGGGCGACTCGGCCAGGGCTTACGGGGGAGGCGCGGGTGCCGGCTCCGGAGTTGTCGGCTCAGGCTCAGGCGCTGGCTCCGGGGCCGGGGCCGGCTCCGGCGCTGCGGGCGCTGCGGGAGTTGCGGGCTCCGGCGCTGCGGGAGCCACCGGCGTGGTGTCCGCAGCCGGGGGCGCGGGAGTGACTGGAGCAGGCGGGGGCGTCACCACGGGTGTGGTGGGGCTGGATTTCTGGGCGGTGACGGGAGCCTTGATTTCTTTGGTGAGGCCTTTTTGTTTGTTTTGGTGGCCGATGAGGATGGCCAGCACCAAGCTCAGGATGAAAAACAAGGAGCCCAGATAGACGGTGCCGCGCTGCAGCACGTTGGTCGTGCGGGCCCCGAACACCTGGTCGGTCACGCTGGCACCGAACGCGGCGCCGAGGCCTTCCTGTTTTGGCCGCTGCATCAGGATGAGCAGGGTCATCAGCAGGCAGACAAGGACGAAGACCACCAACAAAAGATTGATGATGATGGGGAGCCATTCAATTGCAGCTAGAATCATGGGGCGGCGAAACTATGCGGCCTTTCGCGGCTTGTAAAGCAGGGACTTTGGGGAAATGTGCCGGTGCCGCGCGATTGCCGCGGATTGGCGCTTGATCCAGCGTTGGCTCCCGGCGCATCGTCGGCCCAGCCGATGAAAGAATTGCTTGCGGAACTCGAACGCTGGGGATCAGACGTGATCTTTGGGCGCGCCAAAGGTTTCCGCGCCGCCATGACCCGGCTGTTGATGCACACCCTCTCCGGACTCTACAGGCTGGTGGTACAATCCCGCCTGTGGTTGTTTCGCCATGGCTGGGTACCCCAGCACCACCTCGGCACCCTCGTCGTTTCCATCGGCAACATCACCGTCGGCGGCACCGGCAAAACCCCGGTCGTCGAATTGCTGGCCCGCTCATTGCGCGATCGCGGCCGCCGCGTCGCCATCCTGTCGCGCGGCTACAAAAGCCGCAAACTCGACACCCCCCAACATTGGGCCGGCCCCAATGGCCGACCGCTGCCGCCCGAAAGCTTGCCCAAAATCGTCTCCACCGGCAGCACCCTGCTCCTCGAATCCAAATTTGCCGGCGATGAGCCGTACATGCTGGCCCGCAACCTCGCCGGGGTGGCCGTCATCGTCGATAAGGACCGCGTCAAAGGCGGGCGTTTTGCCGTCACCCAGCTCGGGGCGGACACCCTGCTGCTCGACGACGGCATGCAATATCTGCGCCTCGCCCATGCCCTCGATTTGGTGTTGGTGGATGCACGGGAGCCATTCGGGACCGAGGCCTTGCTGCCGCGCGGCACCCTGCGCGAACCGCCGCGCAACCTCCGCCGCGCCAGTTATATCCTCATCACCAAGTGCGATGGCGGCTCCAACCAGACGCTCGTCTCGCGCCTGCGCCACTACAACCGCAGCGCCGAAATCATCGAGTGCGCCCATGGCCCGATCCACCTCGAAAACCTCTTCACCGGCGAACGCCAGCCGCTCACTTTCCTCATGGACAAATGGGTCGCCGCCATCAGCGGCATCGCCGTGCCGGAAAATTTCGAGCGCTCCTTGGAAAAACTCGGCGCGCGGGTGGAAATCCGCCGCCGCTTCCCCGATCACCACCGCTTCCCGCGCAAGGAAATCGACAAGTTCATGCAGCGTTGCGTCGAGCGCGACATGGAATTGATCCTGACCACCGAGAAAGACGCGGTGCGCTTTCCCCGCCCCACCGACCTGGATGTGCCGGTCTATTTCCTCCGCATCGAGGTGCAAATCCTCAATGGCCACCAGGCCTGGGAGGGGTTGTTAGACCGGCTGAGCCATCCGCCGCCCGCCTTCGACCACGTGCTGCGCCACCGCGAAGCCTATCGGCCGTGAGGGGCCGGGGAATCGGCGCTCACCGAGCCGGCGAATTCATAGCGCAGGGCGGAGAGGCAGAAAAGGGCGGCGGTTTCGACGCGCAGGATGATAGTGCCCAGCGAAATGGGCACAAAGCCGGCCGCCACAGCCGCCACCGTCTCCACCGGAGCAAAGTCCCCCTCGGGTCCGACAAGCAAGGTCGCGGCGGTGGTGCCAGGGTGCGCGTGCAGCACCTCACGCAACGGGCGGGCACCGGGGGCGAGTGAGGCGATGAGCTTGAGTCCGGCGGCACCGCCGGATTGGCTGGTGAGCCAGCGGTCGAAGGCAACCGGCTCGGCGATGCCGGGGAGTTGGTCTTGGCCACATTGCTTGCAGGCTTCCAACGCGATGCGCCGCCATTTTTCGGATTTGCCGTCGCCGGGCTGCACGATGGTGTGGCGGGTGACGAGGGGTTGGATCACGGCAACCCCGAGCTCGACGGCTTTCTGGACGATGAGGTCCATGGTTTTGCCTTTGGGAATGGCTTGGGCGAGGGTAATGGCCGGCAGCACCGGGCCCCCGGTCACCGCCTCACCGAGCTCCACAAGCACCCGGGCGCGGGCCACCTCGAGGACTTTCGCCTGGGCCCGCCGCCCCTGCCCGTCAAACACCGTGACGCTCGCGCCGGGCTGAATGCGCAGTACTTGCCCAAGGTGGCGCGCCTCATCGCCGGTGAGCGCCGCCTGCTGGCCGCAGCCAGCCCAAGCGGCGGGCGGGAGGAGAAATCTGGGCATCGGCAAGGGTGGGAGTGGCTCGCCAAAGAAAGACTGAAGCCCGCCCGACGGCAAGACCGAAGACACAACAATAGCCGTCAATGCATAGGTAGCTCCCTAAGCATTTTCCGCATATTTGCATTGCGCCCGCACGGAAAATCCATATGTCAAGGGTCTGCCAGTTGAATGCGCCGCGAAAATATACCGATAGCCGACGTTCGGGGCAGAACAACAAACGCACCATATGAACACAAAAAACCAGTTGTCGGGCCGCAGCGGGCATTCCCTAACGGCGTTCACAGTCGGCGCCATGATCCTGGCGGCCGCCGTGATGCCGGTGTCGGCCGTCTCCCCCTCGATTTCCCCGTGGGAAACGATATTGTCGGTGGATTCCACCGGTGCTGCCGAGGAAGATCATTTTCCCGAGGCCATGGTTTCCGGCCAAACCATCCACACGGTGTGGACCGCTAGCATTGGCTTCGATCTGCACCACCTGTGCTACCGCCGTTCGCTCGATGGCGGGGCAACCTGGCAGCAGCGGGTGATTCTGCTCGACTACGACTACGACAATTGGCCGAACATGATGACGGGTGAGACCACGCGGCTCGCGGTGGACGGCGACAACGTGCACGTGATCCAACTGCGCTCTGTCAGCGGCTGGCACTATGAGATTGATTATTTCCGTTCCACCGATGGCGGCGCGACCTTCGAGCCGAGGCGGACGATTGCCTCCTCGGAACAGTACTGGATTTTTGGGGGCGCGCGCATCACCGCGGGAGGCGGCAAAGTGGCTGTTGCCTTCAGCTTGAGGCCCAATTGGTATTCCGATCCGAGCGGTCACCTGCTGCTGTCCGGCGACAACGGCGCCACCTTCACTCACCAAACCATACTTGGCAACAGCTATGCCCCCTATGATTGGAACAGTGGCTCATTTGACTGCATCGACATCAAGCGCACCGCGGACAAGATCGTTTCAATCTGGCGCACCAATGGCTCGCCGCGTTTCATTGCTGTGACATCCACCGACGGCGGCCTTAGTTTCCACACCCCCGGCCTTTCCTCTCAAGTTAGCGAAGCTTGGAGCGTCAATTCAGACGCCATGCGGCCGCAACTCTGCGCGCTGACCGGCGAGACCATGCATGCGGCCTGGCTCCAGCGCAACGCGAGTGGCCGCATCGCGTTCTTCTATGCCCGCTCGCTCGACGGGGGCCTGACCTTTGAAACCGAGCGCGATTTGTCGGAAGGCACCATCGGCAGCGAGGAAATCCGCGGCGGCCGCATGCTCATGGTGGCCCAGGGCACCCATGTCTATCTGTGTTATGTGGCCAACGCCAGCGGCGGCGTCTGGCTGCGCTCGTCTAACGACTCCGGGGCCACCTTCGGCGCGGCGCGGCCCTTGCATATTGCCGCCAGCAATATGTTAGGCAACGGCGAGTTTCCGAGTCTGACCATCGACCCGGCGGATGCCAGCGGTGCCAGCGCGTGGTTTGCCTTTGCGGTGCCCTCGGGCTACGGCGGGTGCTCGGCCAGCGCGATTGGCCGCACCACCGATGGCGGTGCCACTTTCGCGCCCTTGGTGATGCCCGCCCATCCGTGGGCCTGGGGCAATGGGCATCCCCGCAGTTTCCAACTGTTGCCGGTTGGCAGCTCGGGCGGCACGCATTGGACGATGCTTTATGTCGGTTCCCGGCCAGGGTATGACGGCGACTTGTTCGCCCGCAGCTTCGTCCCGCAACCCGGCCCAAGCGCCACCAATCAGGTGCTCCATTGCGCGCCGGACCCGTCCCTGACCCGCTATGACATGGTTGAAGTCCCGGCAGTCGCGTCGCTCCAACTTTCTAACACCCTCAGCGCGGAATTGTGGGTCAAGCTGGCTCCCGGCACCGCTGCGATGTCACTGCTCGAGTGGGGCAACGGCGACAGCGCGCTGGCGTTCCGCTGCTATCCCAGCGGCGCCAACCGCTGTGCCAACGCCAGACTCCGCACCACCGCCGGCAACTATTCGATCGGTGCCGGCAGCGTGATCGGCGACGGCCGTTGGCACCATCTGGCCTTGACCTACGACGCCGAGGCCGGCCCGCTCAACCTGCGCTTCTACATCGACGGTCACCTGGACCATTCCCTAACAGTCACCGGGGCTTTCGTGCCGGTCCCCGAACCGCTGATGGTCGGCGGCATCCCGGTCGCCGGTCTTAGTCCCCTCACCGGCGATGTCGACAACCTGCGGCTTTGGAACCGCGCCCTCAGCGAGGATGAAATCCGCGCCTCGGCGCGGCAGGCCGGCCTAACAGGCAGTGAGACCGGCCTGGCCGCCGCCTTTTCCTTTGACGGCACGGTCAAGGACCTCAGCGGCCACGGTGCGGACGGCTTGCTGCAGTTTGGCGCGACCTATCAGGACGATGGCAGCGTGCCCGGCAAGTTGCTGCGCGAGTGGGCCGATGACTTCGCCGGCAACACGCTGCGCCCCGGGTTTTGGCACACCACTGCCGCCAGTTCCTACACCGTGGACACCAGCCATGGGGATGTGCGGGTGTCCAAGCCCCTCGGCGTCGCGGGTAGCGACGCGTTCACCATGGACTCGGTGTGGCAGGCCGTCGCCGACTTCGATGTGTCATTCGACTTCCGCGATGCCGCGCTGGCCCGCAGCGGGAATTGGGGCAATCACCTTGGCATCACCTGCCTCATTGACGGCACCTCCTACTATTTCCTTCGTAGCGACGAGAATCAGTTAGGCCAGAACATCCGCTTCGGCATCGAACCGGGTTGGTGGACGGAGGGTTTGCTCAGCACCAGCACTGCTGCGGGCAACCTGCGCCTGATCCGCCGCGGTGCGCAGTTGACCACCTTCATTGACGGCGAGATCCTCTCCCAGCGCGCCTGCCTCACCGGTCCGATGACCTGCAAGATCAACCTCTTCAACAACGCCACGCCCGACGCCATCGCCGCCACCTTCGACAACTTCAAAATCTCCGCCACCCGCCTGGAACCACGCTGGACCTGCTGGGATTCCTTTGCCACCTATGTCGCCGCCAGAGGGCTCGAAAACGCCGCCGCCGACCCGCGCGCCGATCCCGATGGCGACGGCGCGGCAAATTTGTTGGAGTATGCCGCCGGCAGCGACCCGGCCGCCGCCGCCTCCGCTCCGCCCGCCCTGGTCATCGGCACCGAGGACACGGGACCGGCCGGGAAGTTTCTAACAATCACCGCGCGTCTGGCCAAACCCGCCCCCGCCGACCTCGAGATGCGGGCGGAGTTCTCCATGGATCTGACGCCGGGCAGCTGGGACAGTTGGGACATCCCCGGCAGTGACACCGACCGGGGCGACCACATCGAGCGCACGTTCCGCGCGCCATTGCTGATAGGATCCCCGCCAAGCGGGTTCATGCGGGTGAATGTAACGCAACAACCATAGTGGCAACCCCCGCGGATTCTGCCGTACGGGCGCAAAACGCGTAGAATTACTGACTAGTCCTTGGCATAGACTACACTTGGGGCACGAAAGAATGATCTTACAAGTTTTGGGTTTGATTTAATGTTAGCCATATCTGTGATAACTCTTTCCTTGAGGGATTCGTTTTGTTTGAGAGGCTTCTTCGACA
>CAIZNN010000013.1 GCA_903934285.1 Akkermansiaceae bacterium
CGGCGGCGACGAAGCGCTTCGGGTCGGCCAACATCCGGGCCGCGTAGGCTGGGTCCAGGTTGTCGATGGATTCGAGCGGCCCCTCCGCGGTGTAGCTGAGCTGGCCGCGGGCAACGAGGAAATCGACCACGTTCGCCATGTTGGAGATGCGCTGGAAGGCCGCGAAAATCCGGTCAGTCAGCGATGCGGCGGGTGCCTGTGTCTGCGGGGCTGGGGATGCCGTCGCGGCGGGCAAGCCGAACACCGGCGCCAGCGCTTCGATGGAAAACGGCAGCTTGTCCGGCAGTGCATGGCGATTCTTGGCATCATACGCCGCTGCGTGCGTGGCGTAGAGCACGCGTTCCTTGCCGCCCACACCACGCGTCTTGCCGCTGTCTTTTTCCGCGATGCGCGTGACATAGTTGGCAAACAGCACGATGTCGGCCCATTCCTTGAGCAGCGGCGCCACCGATTTGCTCAACTTCAATTCAAACCGGTCGTAGCTGCCCGCTTGGTCCGGAGCCTCGAATTTCTTCACCGTCGAGTGGGCGAGGAAGACGACGTTCATCCCGCGGGCAAGCAGGGCATCGAGCGAGTTGAGGAAGCGGGCGAATTCTTCGGTCAGCAGAACCCAGCCCTTGCCGTAGCCGAAATCCTCGATGCTGTCCTTGTTCGCCTTCCGGCACAGGTGCTCGGAAAGCCGCTTCTCAAGCCAGTCCGCTGTGTCGATAATCAGCGATTTGAACGGATGTTCCGCCTTGGCTAGCTGGGCGACGGCCGCAGTGATTTCGTCCCAGGTCGATGCCGCGTCGAGGCGGATCACGTCGAGGTGGTGGGTGCCGCCCTCCGTGTCGAGAAAGACGGGTGCGGGGGTCAGGCTGGCGAGGGTCGATTTGCCGACGCCTTCCGGTCCGTAGATGACGGCCTTCTGTGGCCGGGTGATTCTGCCGCGACTGACGGGCAGGCCTTTGGTTTGTGTTGCTGTTGTAGTTTGCATGTTGAGCAGTGGATTTGAGATTCAGTGGAGATTGGTGGCCGGGTTCTCCGAATGGGCAGAGCTGCCGCCATCGGTGGTTGGGCGTCGCGTCAACCGGCGCGCCTGCTTGTCCGTGTGGACATGGGCGCGGATCTCAGTGGCGCGGAGATCCTCAAGGACCTGGCCGCGGTCGAATCGCACCTTGCGATTCCCGGCAATCTTCAGGTAGGATAGCCGCCCGGTGCGGCGCATCCAGCGAACGGACGCCACTGTGGTCTTCAGCCAAGCGGCGAGTTCAGACTCGGTGAGAAGGGGTGCCGGGTCTTGGGCGGTGGTGGGTGGAAGCGGGTGCATGGTCCTCGCTTCGCCTATGTGTGAACGCTCACAATGAGACCCGATTTTTTCACACATGGCCTCTGGGAAACGAAAAAACCGTTGGTATTCAACGGTTTACGATGTCGCTGGGGATGTGCGGGAATGGTGTGAAAATTTCACACATGCCGGTTTTGGGGCGACAAATCCACATTTCCCGGGAAATTTCATGATCTGGTGAGAAATTGTGATTTTTGGCGGGAAATGCGCTTGACGCCCCCGGCTGGGTTAGCAAGGCTGCTTACATGCTTCAAAAATCGCTTGGGGAACGTCTGGCAGAGCTTCGTCATGGGGCTGATCTGTCGTTGCGTGAGCTTGGCGAAAAGGTGGGCGCGTCGGCTCCCCACATCCGCGATGTGGAGATCGGAAACCGTCAGCCATCCGAAGCTCTGGTCGAGAAACTGGCCGCCGCGTTGGAGACCGATCTTGACGATCTGCTCAAATATTCCACCCGTCCGCCGTCGAGGCAGATGGAGGAACTCATCGGGCAGGACACCCAATATAGCCTCGCCTTCCGCAAGTTCGTCGATGCGGTGCGGGAGAAAAACATCCCGCCGTGCGAGATTCTCGACATCTCGGAGAACCTGCCGAACATGAACGAAAAACCATGAGCACCGTAAGAAACGCGGCCGGCCCATTTTGTCGGCGAATTTACCTCCACGAAAATCGCATCGAAGACACTTGTCGGAGTGCCCTTTCCGCAGTGGGTCTCATGCCGTCTTCACCCGGCCCCGTCCGGATTGAACGGTTCATCTTCCTGCAATTCGGCATCGACGAGGAATTCGAGTCGCTGCCCGAGCACATCATGGGCTGCGCCAAGTTCACCCGGCAGGGAATCAAGCGCATCATCATCAACCGCCAGCTCGCCGAGGACGATGGCATGGTCAGCCGGTTCCGTGTGCGTTCGACTTTGGCGCACGAGGCGGGCCACGGGCTTTTTCACACCGATCTTTTTGTTGAGAAACTCAACGTCGAATCCGCCGGGCAGTTATTTGGCGAGGAAGCAGGAATTTTTGACAGCGTGGCGAAGGACGGATTTCTGTGCCGCGCCGAGGGGGGGATGCAGAGTGTGCCCAAGTTCGAGTGGTGGGAGTATCAGGCGAACCTGGCCATGGCGGCTCTCCTGCTTCCCAAAAATCTCCTCATCGAAGCCGCCCGCGCCGAGTTGCCGCGTGTCCTGTCCGGCCCTGGATCATTCGAGGATCGCGTGGCCGATGCGGAGCGCCAGCTTTCCACGCTTTTTGTTGTGAGCCGCAGGATGATTTCAATCCGGCTCGGCCAATGGTGGACCGAACAATCACGCCAACCCTCGCTTTTCTAACATTTTCTAACGAGCATAAATGAGTCATTCCGCATTCAGACGATTCGGCAATCCCGGTTTCCTCCGGAAAATCAAGCCCAAGAACCTCATGAGGCTCTTGCGCAAGTTTGCCGAATTCTTTGAATCCAAGGGGATCAATCTTAGCGGCGGCGACCTCAGCGTCGAGCAGCTTGACCAGTTGTCGGCAATCATCGTCTCGCCGCCGTCCGCATGTCCGGGGGATTTCCTCGCCGCCGTGGACCTGCTAGAAATGCTGACATCGGGGCCGGGCATCGACGAACTTCGCGTGGTGGTCCCGGAACTCATCAGCAAGATCCATGAAAATGGCGACACGACCGGCGACATCGTGCTGAAAGTCTGGCTCCTCGATCCGAGGGCGATTCAGCGCATCTACACCAAGTTCAGCCTCAAACGGGATCGTGCGATGAAATCGTTTCGTCCGGAAGATGGCCGGAAACCCATCGAACCCACCAGAGATGTTTGCCCGGCAATCGCCAAGGAGTTGGAATTCGGCTGCTCGGACCTGTTCGACATTCCGATCTGTGAGGTGATGGCGTTCCCCGAGGCGGGAGGCTACGCGCTGCTCATTCGCCATGGAGAGCGGGTCAAGCGGGTTGAAGTTTTCGATGACGACCACCGCCGCGACGTCAAGGCGCTCCGACCGGTGAAGCATGACGTGGGATTCGTCGATACTCACACGGGAGAACTGCTTTTTTCAGGTCGCAGCGATGAGGTGAAAAACACCTATCGTCAGGTTTTTTCCAAACACCTGTTTGGCGACGCCAAGGTTCTGAAACCGTCACGGCGGTTTTCTCTGGAACCGCTCCGCACCGGCAGGGAATGCCTGATGTGCCCGGAATTGGAAACGGTCTCCACCTCGCTGCTGCGCAAGCTGACGCTTCGGCGCAAGGGGACATCCAGCATCACGACGCATCACGCCGCCGACGTGTTTCACGAGATCGAGCTGCGGGGCCTCGACTACCTGAAGGATTTCAGTTTGGTGAAAGCCACGTTCTCAATTCACCTCGCCTGGGAGCGCCGGGTGCTCGCGCTGATGATTTCGCCCGAGGACGACAAAATTCAAGGCGACCTCCACGACCCGAACGTCCGCCGATGGATGGATGCCTGCAAATTCAACCGAACCCACAAGCATGACGCGATTTTGGCAATGGCTTGACCAACTCGGCCGGCTCGGGACGGTCCGGGCATCATGGCATGCGGCACTTGGCGATGAGTTTGCCGACTGCCAGCCACTCCTGCGTGCATCGGATGTGGTCTTTTCCATCGAAGACCCGGAGTGGCCCGGGCAAATCCTGGAGCTGGAACCGCAGGAGGACGGTAGTTTTCTCGGATTCAGCCAAGAAATCCCCTCCCACCGCCGACCGCTCGCGTTCAAACGAGGAGAATGCGTCCGACTGGTGCCCAACCTGAAGGGAATCGCCGGGTTTCTCGGGCGAAAGCTGGGATTCACGCCCGCAGACCAGCCGAAATGGGGCCAGGGTGCCGTGCATGAGATCGGCTCGTTCGACGTCAAGCCAGGCGACCCGCGGCCCGTTCATTTGTTCGTTCCCAACCTCAATCCCCGGGAGGCGTCAATCAAGGCGGCGATCTGCGACGTCGAGTCCTCGATCCTGCTCTTGCCCACGCGGGCCGGATTCACCCAGGACGTGAACACGCTCGCGGCTAAATTTGCCGTTCGAATCATCGTTCTCAATTCAGCCAGGGGGCTTGAAAAGCTGTCCATCGCCCCCGCCCGGAGCAAAATTCGGGGGACGAAAAAGAAGACGGTGCCGCCGATGTTCACGCCGAAGGCAGGCTGGGGCTGGACGGACCTCGTGCTTTCTATCGAGCGCGACGGCCTGCGTTGTCGGATTCACGGAGACGAACGCATCCAGCCTTGGGATGTCATGGACATCAGACTAAGGCACGGCAGGCACCCAACCCGGATTCTTCGGATCCTTGGCGACCTTGGAATGGGCAAGCGCCTGACCCAAAGGCGCAGCGATGTGAATGATCGCAGGGCGATTTCCGATGTCCGCAAATTCCTGAAAACCTACGTGATGCCCATGGCCGACGATCCGTTTCACGAGTTCAAAGACGGCTGGGGAATCAAGTTCACCGTCAACGACAGGATCGGCCGCCGCCAGGTGGCGAGTATGGAGGAGGATGAAGTCGCCGACAGCCCCGATGAAGACTCGCCTTTCACCTATCAAGACGATATTGATCCCGAGGAAATAGCCGCTTTCTCTATCCGCCGAACATAAACACCTTGGCCTACGCAGAAAAAATCGAACAACAAAGTGTCAGAATCGTCACACCGCCAACAGCACTGTGCGCGCAATCTGAAAAACTATGACAAAACCACAGATTTCCGAAAATATTCCATGATGAGAATATCCGTTGTTTCGGCCTCTATTCTACCCGATAGAGACATTGATTCTAGCAACAATCTGAGGGGATTGATATAACTTGGGTTGTACAAGACACACATGTAGATGAGATTTCTCTCGCTGGAACATCCCGGACGACGGGGCGGAGGGAAAGCCGGGTATTGATTTCTGGGGGCGGGGCAAAAGGGGGGATGCCTAACGTTGCCTACGTTCGGGGGGGGGCGGCGGCCGATCCGTGCGGAACTGCTTCCTCACCCTGGAGTCCGCCGGTCGTTGGGATCCAGCGTTCCACAGTCATGCATGCGGGGTCGAAGTCGCCCATGAGCCGTTCATATCTTTCTGCCGTGAAGTCTTCCGACCGGAAGTCTTCCCACCGGCCCAGAACAATCACGGGCAGCCCGTCATAAAGCCCCATGTTCACCATCGGGTTCCAGGTGATGATGGGCACAGTGCGGCAATAAAGAGCCTCCCAGACTCGCGAACAGTCGATGCCGTTTCCTTCCGGCGAAACACAATACCTGGATTGGGCCAGATCGATTAGAAAATCGGAGTGGCCAAGGATTCGGTTCGGAAGTCCTATTGCCCTGAGGCAGGCTTCTCTATGCTGGGGATTGGTGCCAACGGCAAAGGCGGCATTGAACACTTTGGTTTTGGGAGTCGCACCACCATCTAACAGTAAAGAATCATATAGCAAAGGGGTGAGGTTGGATCTTCCGTCCATCAGCCATGAGTCCAAGCCGAGCCTGTGCTGCGCACCAAGTGGAATGGGACGGATCTTGTCGTGGGTCACCGACACATCCATGGAGTGCCACCGGATGAGCAACGGGTCTTCTAGAATTGGAAGAAAACCTTCGTCAATTTCCCGGTCAGAGTGACAGGTGATCAGCGTGAATGGGCCTTTTGGGCGGCGGCGGCGGTACCATTCCCAGACGGAATCCGTATGTAGCACCATGGTGTGCTCGCTCGCGAGTTCCGCATAGCTGTCACTTGTCAATATGCTTCTCCTGCCCCACACCGCGGGCACCGCGGTGGTTGCCTTGCGAATGAATCCTCCGGCTTCCGGGTTGTCTTTGAGATGCCAGATCCCGGCCTCAGGGGTTGAGAGGACGATGCGTTTGCGCCAGAATCC
>CAIZNN010000014.1 GCA_903934285.1 Akkermansiaceae bacterium
CAGGGACGAGACAGGGACGAGACAGGAAGAGGCGGCGGGCAGGATGCCCGCGCCACGGTGGCCCGGGCATCTTGCCCGGAGCCTCGACTCAAACCCCCAAGGGTGCTAAGTAAACCGTATTGGGCAGGATGCCCTATACGGTTTACTTAAGATGAGACAGGGACGAGACAGGGACGAGACAGGAAGAGGCGGCGGGCAGGATGCCCGCGCCACGGTGGCCCGGGCATCTTGCCCGGAGCCTCGACTCAAACCCCCAAGGGTGCTAAGTAAACCGTATTGGGCACGATGCCTGGTCGACGGCAGGCCGGCCGTCACTCTGCTCATCGAGCCGGGGTATTCATCCAAAATTCCCAAACGATTGCTTGGCATGGCGACGCGCAGGGGTATTCTCAGGTGGTTTCTCAGTGCAACCAATTGTCGGCCATGGCTATCACGGTAAATCGCAAACCCGTCCATTTCGCGCCGGATCCAAAACGGGTCATCGCGCGCTTCTTTCTTCCCGGGGGGGCGGCGCGGGGCGCACGCATCATTGCCCGGATCATGGGACTCGGTGAGGAGGACACCCTCGAGACCTTGAATCAAACCCTGAGGGATTTTTCCGCCAGGCATCGCAACATCACCCGGATTTTCTTGAAGCATTTCGGGCGTGTCGAGCACCTCGTCAGGAGCGCGGGATTCGATCCCGGCACCCTGTCGCGAGAACGCCAATTGCTCATCGGCTCCTATTTCACGCATGAATATGCCATCGAAGCGGCGGCGTTTTTCAATCCCTCGATGGTGGTGGATCCCGACCAGGCGAATTTGCAGGAAGGGCAAACCAGGGTCATCGTCAGTTTCCGGGCTACCGGTGAGGGCCACGTGTCGTCACTGGTGTTCCGCGGCGGCATTATTGACCGCCACAACCATCTGGAATTCAGGCCTTGCGGCAGACTCGTGGACGAGGCGGAAACCATCCAGGATCATGTTTTCGTCAAGCAAGCCTTCACCGGCAAGCTCGAGGAGATGAAGTGCCATGACCATGACGTGGTGGATCGGATCATGGGAAAGTTGCCGGATCAATTCAATTTCAGCGAGTTGCGCGAGGTGGTGCGCGCCCACCTGCAGGCAACCCAAAGCGAATTCCCCACGGAGAAATTCATCAAGGCCCTGGTGTGGCTGGCGAACTCGCACTACGATGTGATCTTTTCCTTGGATACGGCGATTTCCGAACGGGTCATCTTCCCCATCGCCAGCGCCGAGAGCAACGGGATCGAGGATGCCCGGTTTGTGCGATTCACCGAGGATGACGACAGCGTGCGATACTATGCAACTTATACCGCATACAACGGCATGGCCATTCTTCCCATGTTGCTCGAAACCGAGGATTTTTGTCATTTCAAAGTCAGGCCGATGCTTGGGAAAAATGCCCGCAGCAAAGGGATGGCCTTGTTCCCCCGCAAGATCAACGGTCGATATGCCATGCTGTCACGACCAGATGGGGAAAACAGTTATATCATGTTTTCCGACATCGTTAACCTGTGGGAGGAACCCGCCCAACTATTGCAGCAGCCGGCGTTCCCCTGGGAATTTGTGCAACTCGGCAATTCCGGCTCGCCCATCGAGACGGCTCACGGCTGGTTGCTGATCACCCACGGCGTCGGCTCGATGCGCAGATATTGTCTGGGCGCGGCCATGCTCGACCGCGACGACCCGACCCGGGTGATCGGACGCATCGCCGAACCGATCCTCATGGCCAACGACAAGGAACGCGAAGGGTATGTCCCCAACGTGGTCTATTCCTGTGGCTCCATTATTCATCATCACGAGCTGATCATTCCGTACGCGATGTCGGATTACAGCTCCGGATTTGCCGCCATCCCGCTGGCGGAACTTTTCGAGCAAATGGTTGCCACCGGCAACCGCCCGCCAAACCCCGCAGCCCAAGGCGGCTGCGGCATCTAGGGCCTCGGCGCATTGTGGCACCCGCGGCCATCTCCAACCCGGATGCGCCGTCCCTGACTGATGACTTGCCAGGGTGCGGCACACCTCATTGCCACGGCGCTCACTGCGTGCCGCGCCCATGCGGCACCTTACTTGCGCAGGGCTTCCTCGCGGGCCTTGGCGGCGGCGATGACTTCCTCGGCAATGTTGCGCGGGCACGGTGAGTAATGCAGGAACTCCATGGAGAACTGCCCACGCCCGGAGGTCATGGTGCGGAGGTCGCCAATGTAGCCGAACATGGCACTGAGCGGTGCCTCAGCCTTGACCCGCACGCCATGGTTCACCGTGTCCTGGCTCTTGATCATGCCGCGGCGGCGGTTGAGGTCGCCGATCACGTCTCCCACATGCGATTCCGGCGTGAAAACATCGATTTTCATGATCGGCTCGAGGATGAGCGGGCCGGCTTTCTGCATGGTCTGGCGATAGGCGGCCTTGGCGGCAATTTCAAAGGCAATCGACGAGGAGTCCACCGCGTGGAAGCCGCCATCGGTGAGGGTGACCTTGAAGTCGAGGCAGGGGTAACCAGCCAGCGGGCCTTTGAAGATCGACGTCCTGAAGCCTTTTTCCACCGCGGGAATGTATTCCTTGGGGACATTGCCACCGACCACGGCGGATTCGAACACAAAACCCGCACCCGCTTCAAGCGGCTCGATGGTGTATTCAATCTTGGCAAACTGGCCGGACCCGCCGGATTGCTTCTTGTGGGTGTAGCTGTCCTTCACGGCCTTGGTGATGGTTTCGCGATACGCCACTTGCGGGGCCCCCACGTTAACCTCCACCTTGTGGGTGCGCTTGAGAATGTCGATTTTGATGTCGAGGTGCAATTCGCCCATCCCTTTGAGGATCAGCTCGTTGGTTTCATCGTCGGTTTCCACGTGGAACGACGGGTCTTCCTTGACCATCTTGCTAATGGCTATGCCGAGCTTCTCGGCATTGGCACGGTCCTTGGGTGCGACGGCGATGGAAATAACCGGCTCAGGGAAGACCATCGGTTCAAGGGTGGCCGGATGGTCCACATCGCACAGGGTGTGACCGGTCTGGACGTTCTTGAGGCCGACTATGGCGATGATATCGCCGGCTTGGGCGGAATCAATTTCGGTGCGGTCGTTGGCATGCATTTCAACCATGCGGCCGACCCGCTCGGTTTTGCCGGTGAAGGTATTGAGGACGGTGGTGCCCTTTTTGAGCACGCCCGAATAAATGCGGGTAAAGGTGAGGGCCCCGAACTTGTCGTCCATGATCTTGAAGGCCAGGGCGCGGAACGGCTTGGTCACATCCACGTAGGCATACTCGCCGGTCGGGTGGCCTTCGAGGTCCACTTCCGGTTGCGGCCGCACTTCGGTGGGGCAGGGCAGGTAGTCGACCACCGCATCGAGAATGTTTTGGACACCCTTGTTTTTGAACGACGAGCCGCAATAGGTCGGGAAAAAATCCATCGCGATGGTGCCTTCGCGAATGCAGCGCTTGAGCGTGGCGATATCCGGTTGGTGCCCGTCGAGGTATTTTTCCATGACCTCATCGTCTTGTTCGATCGCCGTCTCCACGAGTTTGGCGCGGAATTCCTCAACCTGGTCCACCATGTCCGCCGGCACCTCGCCCACCGAGAAATGGTCCGGCAACCCGGATTCATCCCAAATATAGGATTGGCGGGTGAGCAAGTCGACGATGCCGACGAAGCCACCTTCCACCCCGATGGGCAGCACCATCACCAGCGGCTTGGAGCCGAGGACGGTTTGGACCTGATCGACGACGCGGTAAAAGTCCGCCCCGATGCGGTCCATTTTGTTGACGTAGATGATGCGGGATACGTGGGAATCGTTGGCGTAGCGCCAGTTGGTCTCGGATTGGGGTTCGACGCCACCCGACGCGCAGAACACGCCGACTCCTCCGTCAAGGACCTTGAGTGAGCGGTATACTTCAATGGTGAAATCGACGTGGCCCGGCGTGTCGATGATATTGAATTGGTAGTCTTTCCAGAAACAAGTGGTGGCGGCGGACTGGATGGTGATGCCGCGCTCTTGTTCCTGCTCCATGAAGTCGGTGGTGGCTGCGCCATCGTGGACCTCTCCCATTTTGTGGATCTTGCCGGTGAGCTTGAGAATGCGTTCGGTGGTCGTCGTCTTGCCCGCATCAACGTGGGCGAAAATGCCGATGTTGCGGTATTTGGTGAGGTCGTTCATGCGATGAATGGGATACGGATTGGGCGCCAACGCGGCGTTGCGGGGCGCATTCCTAGTCAGAAGGCGCAGTTTGGCAACCCTAGAGTCGAACTTTTTTTAGCGCCCGGCGGTTTTTTGCTGGTGTGACGGGATTGTTTGGTTCAGGCGCCCCGCCTTTCGGTGGCTGGATTACCCGCCCCGTCCGCCGCCCGCCACCGCCTCGCCCCCCGCCCGAAATAACAATCAGGTCACGCTATCGCACTGTTGACCGGCGGCACCGGCAAGCTCACCGAGGGCAACAACGGTTCCGAGGGCAACAACGTTTTTAATTAATTAGAGGAGACTCCACTAACACCCGGTGGCAGCGGCAGGCAGGCAGGCGCGCCGAGGGCAACAACGTTCTCAACAAGAGGAGTCTCCACTAGCACGTACCACGCCGCCCTTCGCCGTGCAGGCCGCCAATGTGCTAGACCGCCTTGGTCAAGCCGTCCGGCCCGGGTTGCCAGCCTTGAAATCCGCGCTGGAGAATGTGCGCAAGCCACCCGCCAAGGCCGACGCCTTCCCGGTCCGCATCCTCGCCCATATCATCGAGGTGCTCGAAGGCCGCGAAGCGTCGCTGGTTTGCTGGTTTATCCGCATGCTGGATGCAAGTGCAAGTGAAAGTGCAAGTGAAGTCTCCTACTGTAGAAGAAGTTCTTGACATGGTGGTTTTCGATGGAAGTGCAAGTGCAAGTGAAGTCTCCTACTGTAGAAGAAGTTCTTGACATGGTGGTTTTCGATGGCATGTATGGACATGCGTGCTCGATTCATTGCGCCGTGGAAGGACTCGACGGAGAAGCCGGTGATATACCACTGCGTGAGCCGGGTGGTGGACCGGCGGTTTGCGTTCGGGAAGGAGGACAAGGAACAACTGCGGACCTACATGCGGATGTATGAGAATTTTTCCGGGTGCCGGGTGCTGTCGTATTGCTTCATGTGCAACCATGTGCATGTGCTGCTGGAGGTGCCACCGTTGCCGGCGGGCGGC
>CAIZNN010000015.1 GCA_903934285.1 Akkermansiaceae bacterium
CAGCCCTGGGCTATGATCTCCGCCCCCGTTGGGGGCACAATCACCCGGCCCGACGGGCAATCACCCGGCCCGACGGGCAATCACCCGGCCCAACAGACAATCACCCGGCCCAACGGGCCGATAGAACATAGCCCAGGGCTGAGGGCGCCGCAGGCGACCGATGCCCTGGGACACGCGTCCATGAAAATTTTCCAGTGCCCCAACGGGGCACGAGAGAGAGCTATGATCTCCGCCCCCGTTGGGGGCACAATCACCCGGCCCGACGGGCAATCACCCGGCCCAACGGGCCGATAGAACATAACCCAGGGCTGAGGGCGCCGCAGGCGATCGATGCCCTGGGACACGCGTCCATGAAAATTTTCCAGTGCCCCAACGGGGCACGAGAGAGCGCAGCGGAGACGCACGACGCCGTTCAATCCCAAACATATCGTTCGTCAAATTCGATGTCGTGTTTCGTTAGGAATGCACGAAACTCCTCTTGAAATGTCTTCACCCGATGATGCTCCCGCTGGTTTTGGATATAAACGCGCACATCGCCCACCGCCGATTGGCGCACTGAAAACGCACCATATCCGGCCTGCCAATGAAAGAGAATACCAGATGCACATGGAGTTTGGCGAGGGACTGCGGCATGGGATTCAATGTTGGTACGATCCCTAGGATCGTCGAATTCGTTGGGCGGGCCAAGGATAATTTCACGGTGTCATCGAAATGGTGATTGGGGGGAACACAAACCATCTCTCGCACCCCGGTGGGGTGCGGGAAATTTTTTTGGGGGGCATCCGGTCCCAGGGCATCGCGTTGCTCAGCCCTGGGCTATGATCTCCGCCCCCGTTGGGGGCCCGTTGGTGGGAGCCCGTTGGGGGCGCGTTGGGGGGGCGCAATCTCCATGGCCCCGTGCCTGTTAGCCTAGAACGTTGCCGTCGCCGAGTCCTTGAAAAATGGCCGTCCGCTCGTCTGCGGTCAACTCCCGCCACTCGCCTTCCGGCAAGTCGGCGGGCAGGCACAGGCCGCCGATGGCAATGCGCTGGAGGGCGAGCACATGGTTGCCCGCGGCGGCGAACATCCGGCGGACCTGATGGTAGCGCCCTTCATGCAGCGTGACGCGCGCCTGCTTGTCCCCCACCACCTCCAGGCCGGCAGGCAGCAATGGCTTGCCTTCGTTGCGCAACACCAACTCGCCCGAGGCGAACAGCGCGGCTTCGTGCCCCTGCAGCGGACGGTCCAGCACGGCATGATAGATTTTCAGGCAGCCGGATTTCGGGTGGATGATTTTGTGCAGCAACTGCCCGTCATCGGTTAGAAGCAACAAGCCGGTGGTGTCCTTGTCGAGTCTGCCCACCGGGCTGAGCACGGGATTGCGCAAGGCGAAGCGAGCCGGCAACAGATCATAGATGGTGGCGCCCGGATCGTCCGCGCTGCACGTGTAGCCATCCGGCTTGTTGAGCATCAGCAGCAGGGGGAACGGCGGATCGAGTGGTTCGCCGCGGAAGCGGATCGAGGCGTGAGGCGGGAAATCACTCTCGCCAAGGACATGCCCCTGGTCATCGGTGACCGCGCCGGCGCGGATCAGGCGCTGGACTTCCTTGCGGGAGCCATAGCCGAGGTTGGCAAGCAGTTTGACGAGTTTCATAGCTGGGGAGCGCCGGCGTCCCGCCGGCAGTGTGCGGCATCCTGCGGCACACTCTTCGGCGAGTGCGGGGCGTTTGCGACGGCGCTTGGAGATATGGATATCATTGCAGGCCCTGGTGTCAATGTCACCGCCGTTCCGCGAACAACAGTTTGTAGGTCCGGTCCTCCCCGGCATTGCGCCAGACCAGGCCTGCGGCGTCCAACACCGCCTCATAGGCGAGTTGGCGGTTGGCCACCAGATACAATTTCCCGCCGCGCTTGAGCGCGGCGGCGGCGGTTTTCAAAAATGCCCGGCCCAAATCCACGGCCGTGGCTTGGCCGACATGAAACGGCGGATTCATCACGATGGCATCATAGCTGCCCGGCACCCCCTCGCACACGTCGTGCCAATGGAAATGCATCTCCCGCTGGTGGCCGGCCAAGTTCGAGCGGGCACACGCCAGGGCGCGCGCATCCGCCTCAAACAAGTCGATGCGCGCGACCTTGGGGCAGCGCAGCAGCACCGCCTCGGCTAAAAACCCCCAACCGGCGCCCAGATCCGCGACGTCGCCGCGCAAGGTGGCCGGCAGCTGGGCTGCGAGCAGCGCCGAACCCGGATCGATGTGGTCGACGCTGAACACCCCGGGTTCGACCGCGAACTTTGTGTTAGGGATGGTGCGCCGCCCGCCCAGTGCCCGCCACCCGGCGAAAACCTCCTCATCCCAGTTGCCATCCTCCAGCGCGTGGAAGGCGCGGCACTTGTGTTTTTGCAGCGAGGTGATGTTGCCGCAGGCATTGGCGAGGGCCTTTTCGAAGCGCGCCGCGCCTGCGGTGTTAGGCAGGGCGGCCAGCAGGCGGCCGCCGGGCTCGAGATGCTCGCGCGCCAGGGCGAACCACGCCAATGTTTCATCCCGCGATTTGCCCGGCAGCACCAGCACCAGCGGATAGCGCCCCGCCGGTGCGTCCACCCGCGGCAACCCGGCGCGCTCCCAGGCCGCCGCCTGCGGCTTGAGCGGTTGCCAGCCGCACACCTCCGGCCAGTGGGCCAGCGCCGGGTGCGGCTGAGCCCCCAGAAACAAGGCGTGGCTGGGCACAACCAGTGCGTCCTCGCCGGCAAAGGCAAGCATCAGGGTTTCCATGGCGGCGTTCACGGCCGTAACATAAGCCCACTTGCACCGCTTGCGCCAAGGCGAATCGCGGCTAGCGGCCAGGAACTGCGGGCATGGTAGCATGGCACGGAGGGGCGATCTCTGAATCGCCCAGGACCATGAGCGGGCAATGACAAGCGGTATTCCTCCACGCATTGGCTCATCATGGGCTCACGGCGGATCGGAGTCCGCCGCTCCCTCAACACCCGCCACCAAAGCCCAAATTCGCTGCTGCTTTTGTCAGGGAATCGTTCTACCCTGAGGCGTGCCGACGATTCCGGCGCCTGCACCCAACCCCCATCGCCCGCAAATCCAATCGCCGCGGCCTCACCCCCCCAGTCCCGAACCTCCCTCATGCCGACCACCCCCGCCCGCCCGCCCAGCACGACGTTCCCGCCCTATCTAACACCCGGCGATCACGTCGCCATCCTCTCGCCGGCGGGCAAAATCGACCGGCAGGTGGCGCAGCGCGGCGCCGCGGCGCTGCGCCAACACGGGTTCGTGGTGGAAATCGGCCCGCATGCGTTCGACGTGGCGGGCGTCTTTGCCGGCCCCGACCCGGCGCGGGCCGCCGACATGCAGCAAGCGCTCGACGACCCCGCCATCAAAGCGATTTTTTTCTCCCGCGGCGGCTACGGCTGCTTGCGGACGCACCTGTTGCTGGACTGGACGGGCTTTCTCAAGCACCCCAAGTGGCTGGTCGGCTTCAGTGACACCACCGTGTTTCACGCCTTCCTGGCCCGCCACCACATCGCCTCGGTCCATGGCGTGATGACCGGCCGGTTCGAACAGCACGGCGTGCCCACCGAGAGCTTCCTGCGCCTGCTTGATTTGTTAGAAGGCCGGCTGCCGGAGTACCTAATCCCGGCGCACGGTTTGAACCGGACCGGCGCGGGGTCCGGCATTGTGACCGGCGGCAATCTATCCATCATCCAGAGCCTGCGGGGCACGCCGCTGGACCTCCAGCCGCAAGGCAGGATTCTGTTCATCGAGGACATTGGCGAACACCACTATCATCTTGATAGAATAATGCACAACCTCAAGGCCGGCGGCGTGCTCGAACTACTCTCCGGCTTGATCGTCGGCCACTTCACCGGCATGAAGGATGGCGAGACCCCATTTGGCCAGAGCGCCTGCGAAATCATCCGGGCGGCGGTCGCGCCGTATGACTATCCGGTTGTTTGCGGCTTCCCCGCCGGCCACGAATCGCCCAATCTTCCCTTGCTGATGGGTGCCGTCACCTCGTTGCAGGTTGCCGCTTCCGGAGTCACGATCAAACAAATCCGTTGATCGAATGCCTGCGGGTGCCATGCAGCGGCCATGCCACCCTGTTTTGTCCAGTGGGCCGAGGCCTGGAGCAAGGCCCGTGGCCGTTCCACCCACCTTTACGACTGGCAATTCCGTGGGGAGCGCCGGCGTCCCGCCGGCTGTGTGGGGCATCCTGCCGCACACCAGGGAGCGCCGGGGTCCCGCCGGCTGTGTGGGGCATCCTGCCGCACACCAGGGAGCGCCGGCGTCCCGCCGGCTGTGTGAGGCATCCTGCCGCACACTCTTCAGCCCGTACGCAGTCAATGTTCACCTCTTCGCCACGGCCACTCTCCCCCCGCCACATCCCATGGTCTGCGCCGTTCCTTCGCATGTATTTGTCATGAAGCGGTCGGCGGCCCGAGCCCACTCGATTCGGCCTGAAATCCAACAATTCCTCTCAACCGGGGATATTTCCCCACATTCCGCATTTCCTGCTTGGCTGGCTGACCATGGAGGACTAGAACCCTTTCATGAGCAGTCCCCCCGGAGAAGTGCCCGTCCGGGTTGTATTTGCCCCTAGTTCAACGACGGGTTCGTTGAACCATTGTTAACGCCGCACGTCATAAACAAAACTGTTAGGCTAAGAAATACAATCAATGAAACTCTCGCTATTATTCCTGGCCACGCTAGCAACTTCCGTATCTGCGTCTCACCTCGGATTGAGGTCGGTGAAGCAGCCCGTCTACCTCATTGGCACCGAGTCGGATTCAGTGATTCGCATCGTTGATGTTCCGTTTGCGACAATGTGGGCGGACCCTGAATGGAGATTCACTGCTATTTGCCGACCCTTTGTTCCGGCGACAGATGGCTCATGGAGAGAGCCACATAATGTCAACCTTCCTTCACTTTATGGGATCACAGTTGTTGGCACCTACAAGAAGGGTTCTCGCGATGTCGAGGTGGTTATTGATGCATCGAAGGCTGCGGTGCCACCTCGCTACCCATTCACAATCGGGCAGGTCATAGATGCTGTTACGACATGCGTGAAGCTCATGTATCCAGCGAGACCGGAGGAAGAAGGGAAGCTGGAGATTAAAGTCATCTCACCAAAAACCCAACCCCAACAAGCTGCGCCATCCGACGGCGAGAAGCCGCCAAATTGAATTGGAGCTTCCATCCCGTCGCGGATGCGCTCAAACGTTAGGCAATTAAGCACAAACCATTCATTTCTATGCGTCAATTCTCGACTTCGGTCGCAAACGTGCCTATTCTCACGGCATTTTCAGGTATCGCTGACTCCATCTGGTCAAGGGCATCATCGCGAGAATACTCTTTCTCTTCGTCCTCTCCATTCTGGTCCTGGTTCTCGGGCGGATCAGGTTGCATGAAATCGAGAACGAACTTGTCAAAATTGACGGCTGACTTGGGAATTTTCATATAGGTAATATATTTGACAGGTTGGATGCGCCGAACTAACTGAAATTTTCTGATGGGTGATCAATGGTTGGGTTCCGGGGCGGCGCTTTCTGGTTCGAGGCAGATGAAACAGTTGCCATCCATACGGATCTGCCCGCACATGCCGAGGATCACATTATCCTGCAGCGTGACTGGGCTTTCCCCAAAACGTCTCTTGAAGACAACGCCGTTGGCAAAAAACCGCAGGCTTTGTCGTCTGGCTCCTACCAGGCCAAGCTCAGCCATGCTGTTATATCAGTGTATTCATTTTGTTGGTGTTGAGATTCTTCTTTCAGAGCCAACCGAGCTTCCCCGGGATGCTATCGATGAAATGGCAGTTTCCATTCATCGCTGTTCCAGGCTCAAGCATGGTCGTTCCGTGCTTTGGTTTCGAGGATTTGGTCCCTCTTGGATCGGGCGGTTTCGATGTGGCGGGTCTTTAAGCTGAGCCTCACCCGCTCAGCGGTGCCGTCTGACATCTTCAGCGGCTGGACCGAGGTGAGAGTGTCCTGGAATCGAGGCCAGCACAGCGTTTGCGACGCGTTCGCCGCAATCGAGAAGCATCTGCCCTTCGCCATCCTGGGGGTGGATACCGACAATGGAGGGGAGTTCCTAAACTACCATCTGCACCACCATTTCACGAGGCGGGAGAGGCCGGTGACAATGACCCGCTCACGGCCCTATCACAAGAACGACCAAGCCCACGTGGAACAAAAGAACTCGACCCATGTGAGGCAGCTGCTCGGGTATGACCGGCTCGCCCACCACCTGTTGATAAAGCCGGTTTTTGAATTGCTGGAAGCGTGGAGCGTGTGGCGCAATTGCTTCACCACGACCTTCAAACAGATCGCGAAGCGGCGTGAAGGGAGCAAAACCATCCGGGTTCATGAGAAGGTTCCCAAGACGCCGTGTGAGCGCCTCATCGGGTACTGTCGCGAGGTGGGAGACGCGGCGACGGCCGACGCGCTGGACGCCTGGCGGGGGCTTCACGATCCCTTTGAGCTGAAGAAGTGGATCGAGAAGCGGCTCAAGGTGATCTGGAAGCTCGACGCGGCCCTCACCATCGCCGAGAGTGCCGGGGAGACTGACTTGGGGGGGGGTGGCGGCGATTTTGAAGGGTTCAACCTGAAGGTGGGGCTAACCATCCGCAAGGGCCTTGTTTTCAGGAACTTCGAGCGTTTGCAAATAGCGCTATATCATCAACTTGGAGCCCTCCCCGGACCCTAAACGACCCACAGATTTTGCGGTTGAGCCAGAATCGTGATTTTAGATTTCGGGTTTCAACTGGCGCTGGGTGCCGTCGCCGTTGCTGATGACCGGCTGGGAGAAGAGTGTTCGGCAGGATGTCGAACACAGCCGGCGGGACGCCGGCGCTCCCCAAAACCGAACTCATGTGGAGCGGCCATTTATCGGCATAGCTTGCAGCTTCTTGGAATAGCAAGGGCACCGCGGGGCCATGGACGTTCTTCCCTATCAGCTCGATCCAACCCTCCTTGCGCTCGCCCAACCCCGCCAGCGCCTCCTCATTGCCGATGCGGTCGGCCTCGGCAAAACCATTGCGTGCGGCATCCTGCTCGCCGAGTTGATCAAACGCGGCCGGGGCCGCCGGATCCTGGTCGTCACCGTCAAGGCCATGCTGACCCAGTTCCAAAAGGAAATCTGGTCCCGCTTCGCCATTCCCCTCACCCGTCTTGATTCCGCCGGCCTCCAAAAAGTCCGCCGCCACAGTCCTACCAACCACAATCCCTGCCACCACTTCGACGAAACGATCATTTCAATCGACGCATTGAAACAAGATGGCGAATGCCGCACCCACCTCGAAAACGCCTGGTGGGACATCATCGTCATCGACGAAGCCCACCATGTTGCCGAGCGCGGATCCAGCCAGGGCGACAACTCCCTGCGCTCCCGCACCGCCAAGCTGCTCGCCTCGCGGTCGGACTTCCGCCGCGACACCCAGCCGGAACTCGACCGCCAACTCGCCAAACTCAGCGCCATCCAGAAAAAACACGACGACTATAAAACCTTTTTCACCGCAACCATGGAGACGGAAGACAACCCCTCCATCCGCCTCTTCGCCGTCTTTGGAAACTTCGAGTCCTGATCTCCTCCCATGCGCAGCTCAATTGCAACTTGACCAAACGATTTCAAGACTATACAAATAGTCATGCCCGGTTCTTCCTATCCAACTATTCCCCGCACCGCCGCCGCGGCGGCCCGCAAGCGGCTTGCCGGATTCCCGATCCTGACCATCACCGGCCCCCGCCAATCCGGAAAAACCACGCTTTCCCGCCTGCTCGCCCCCAACCTTCCCTATTTCTCTCTGGAGGATCCAGATACCCGCTTCCTCGCCACCGAGGATCCGCGAGCCTTCCTCCGCCAAGTGGCCGATGGAGCCATCCTCGATGAGGTCCAGCGGGCCCCGGAACTTTTTTCCTACCTCCAAGGAGTCGTCGATGCCGACCGCCGGATGGGTCGCTTCATTCTCACCGGCTCTAGCCAGTTCGAGCTTATCGAATCGATCACCCAGAGCCTCGCCGGCAGGGTCTCCATGCTCACCCTCCTGCCATTCTCTCTGGCGGAACTCCAAGCCGTCGGCCGCGCCCCAACCTCCGTGGACACTCTTCTCCACGCCGGGTTCTTCCCGCCGATCCATGACCGCCCGGTCGAGCCCACCCTGTGGCTCCAAGACTACATCAGCACCTACCTGGAGAGGGATGTGCGGCAAATCCTCAACATTCAGGACCTCGCCACCTTCCAGCGCTTCGTCCAGCTCTGCGCCGGGCGAATCGGGCAGCTTCTCAATATCACCTCACTCGCGGCGGACACCGGCATCACCCGCATCACCGCCGAGTCCTGGCTCTCCGTCCTACAAGCCAGCCATCTGGCGTTCCTCGTCCGCCCCTGGTTCAGCAATCTCAACAAACGCTTCATCAAGACCCCCAAGCTCTACTTCTGCGATCCCGGCCTCGCCGCTTGGTTCCTCGGCGTGCGCGACCCAAGCCACATCAGCGCCCACCCCCAACGCGGTGCCTTGTTTGAAAACTGGGTCATGACCGAACTCCTCAAAGCCCAGACGAATCGCGGACTCAAACCGTCCCTCCATTTCCTTCGTGACAAGGAAGGGCACGAAATCGACGCCCTCATCCAAACCGCACCCGATGTCTTCCAAGCCGTGGAAATCAAGTCCGGCGAAACCATCGCCTCCGACTTTTTCACCGGTCTCACCTACTGGCGCTCCAAGCTCACCCAGCAAACTCTCGCTCCCTGGCTCATCCACGGCGGCACAGCCCGCCAGGACCGCGAAAAAGCCACAGTCCTCCCATGGAACGACCTCGCACCGCTCCTCAACCAGTTTGCCTGAAAACTCTGGCCCGTGACAGAATCCGAAACCATCGCAAACAAGAAAAGCCTCGCCGACAAAGGTCGTGTAAAGCGCATCCGCAAAGGCTTCTGCGTCATTGTTCCCGTTGAGTTTGCCGCGCAAGGCATCACTGGAAACCGTGGGAGAATCATGGAAAACACAAATGTCGGTCCGGGCGGCGATCTCTAACAGTCCACCTGCATCCTCGTGCCCGCCAAAAATAAAACCGCGCTCTTGAAGGCGACGTCATCCATCATAGGATTTCGTTGTGCGGCAAAAGCGCATTGTTGTCGCTGGCGATGACTTCTATATCGACCTCTTGTTTTATCATCGCAGCCTGAAACCAAGATTGGCGGCAACGCACCAAAGGAAGCCAAACCGTCAAAGAGCGCCCCCACTCGCCAGCAAGGGCAATTCCTCGCCTACAGAAGACGGCAAGACACAAGACACAAGACAAGAAATAAACGCCGCGCAAGGCCCCTCTTCCGGGGAGCGCCGGCGTCCCGCCGGCTCTGTTCCGCATCCTGCGGAACAGTCTTCAAAATCCAGCGAGCCCGCCCCTGACCCTGCGCTAAGCTCCTCTTCTCTTGCGTCTTGTGTCTTCCCACGCCCGGCAAAGCCTACCTCACTCTGACTCCGCAAAACCGCCTGTCTAACACCAAAAACAACACCAAACAGACGCTTGAAATCAGCCTCCAAATCCATCCTGAAAACTTTTACAGAAAAAAAGTTGCGCAGCCGTTGCTGATGACCGGCTGGGTGAAGAGTGTTCGGCAGGATGCCGCACACAGCCGGCGGGACGCCGGCGCTCCCCAAAAGCGCAGGGCGTGGGAGCCGCACGCGTTGAAGGAAAGGTCCCCGCCGGCGAACCGGCCCAGCCAAGCAAGGCACCACCGACAGGGACCGATGGATCAGGTGAATCTCATCGGATCCTGGAACGAGATGGATGCCAAAGTAGCAGGGGCAAGGCGTCGACTCGCCGTCTTCAAACTGCACCATAGCCGCAGCGCGGCTTCCTGGTGTTAGGGATTCCCCGCCAGCCCCGGCATTTTTTCCCAATGAAATCAAGTGGGTTGCAGAGGTGGCCCGAGACGGATTTGAACCATCGACACGCGAATTTTCAATCCGCTGCTCTACCAACTGAGCTATCGGGCCATGAAATGGCCACCCTTACGGGCGGGCGGGGATTTAGCTGCAGGCCGCGCGGTTTGACAATGAGAAAATGAAAAAACCCGCGATTTTTTGCTGGGCGGGGGTGCCGGCCTCATTTGATGAAGACTTCGCGCGCCTTGGCGCCCTCGCCGGGGCCGACGATGCCGCGTTGTTCGAGGATATCGACCATGCGGGCGGCGCGGGTGTAGCCGAGGCGCAGGCGGCGCTGCAACAGCGAGGTGCTGGCCTTGCGCTCCTGGCGGACCACTTCGATGCATTTCATGATGAGTTCCTCATCGGCCTCGGAAACATCATCGTCATCGTCATCCCCGCCCTCGTTGATGGAGGATTGGATGTCGGTTTCATAGTTGGGAGCGCCCTGCTTGGCGCAATGGTCGACGATGCGCTCGACCTCGGCGTCGGAGAGGTAGGCGCCCTGGGCGCGCTCGAGCTTGGCGGAGCCGGGCGGCAGATAGAGCATATCGCCCTTGCCGACGAGTTTGTCGGCGCCCTTGGTATCGAGGATGACGCGGGAATCCAGCGCGGAAGACACTTGGAAGGCGATCCGGCACGGGATGTTGGCCTTGATGATGCCGGTGACCACATCGGCACGCGGCGTCTGGGTGGCGATGATGAGGTGGATGCCGGCGGCGCGGGCCTTCTGGGCGATGCGGGCGATGCACATTTCCACGTCGGCGGGCGCCGTCTGCATCAGGTCGGCCAACTCATCGATCAACACAACGATGTAAGGGAAACGGTCCGGGATTTGATCGTCGTCGGGAATGAGCTCGTCGAGGTCCTCCTCCTCGCCGAGATCGCCGGCTTCCAAGGCGCGGGCGATTTCCTCGATGGCGGCATCGTCGACGGGGGGGTCTGGTTTGGGCGGGGCGGTGGCGGCGGATTTTTCGGGGCGCGGGCGGTTGTTAAAGCCATCGAAATTGCGGACCCCTTCCTTGGCGAACATGCGGTAGCGTTTTTCCATCTCATTGACCACCCATTTGAGGGCGGCCACGGTCTTCTTGGGATCGGTGACGACCGGCACGACCATGTGCGGCAGCTTGTTATACATCTGCATTTCCACCACCTTGGGGTCGACCATGATGAAGCGCAGTTCGTCGGGGCCGAACTTGAAGAGAATCGAGGCGATGATCGAGTTGATGCACACCGACTTGCCGGAGCCGGTGGCCCCCGCCACTAACAAATGCGGCATGGCCGCCAGATCGCCGATGACCGTCTTGCCATAGACATCCTTGCCGAGGGCCAGCGGGATTTTCTTTTTGGCGGAGCGGAACTCGGGGTCGTGCAAGAGTTCGTGCAGCGGCACGGCCACCTTGAGCGAGTTGGCCAGTTCGATGCCCACGGTATCCTTGCCGGGGATGGGGGCGAGAATGTTGATGCGCTCGGCACAGGTGGCCCGCGCGATGTCCGCCTCGAGCTGGGAAATGCGCGACACCCGCAGTCCGGTGGACGGATAGATTTCGTAGCGGGTGATGGTCGGGCCGCGGGTGATATCGCCGGCGGTCACTTCGATGCCAAACGCGCGGAGTGTCTCGATGATGGTTTGCTGGGTGGCGAGGAGTTCGGCGCGGTTGGCCTCCGGGGCTTCCACGGATTCATCCACATCCAACAGATCGAAGCCGGGCAATTCGTAATCCTCAAACCCGGTGACCGACAGCGATTGGTGGCCGGGTTTTTTGCGCTCAAACGGCCGGGCCCCCGCGCTGACCGGGTCGGTGCTGCGGCGCTGTGAGGCATCGATGATCTGGGGTGGCGGGATGTCGCGCAGGGGCAGCAGGGTTTGGGCATCTTCCCCGTCGGCCGCCTTGGTCGCCGCCGCGCTGGTGGCCGTTTCGCGCTCCTTGCGGCGCTGCTCGCGCTGGCGCCCGCGCTCGGCCAGCAACTCCAACTCGCGGGCCGCTACGCGCCCCGCCTCGCTGCGACCGGCGCGCCAGTCATGGTATTTCCGCCGCCCCAGGCGGTAGCAGGCTTTGGTAAAGCGCACCGGGGTTTGGCCGGTGAGCAAAATCAGCGCGATGAGATAGGCCGCCCCGGTGAGCAACAAGGTGCCGGGCCGGCCGATGACTTTGGACAACACCGCTCCTCCTAACACACTGCCGATCACCCCACCGGGGCCTTGCCCCCGGCACCGCTGCGCCCAGTCGGCAAAAAAGAAATCCGCCGCGTGGAGAAAACACGCGCCGGACACCAGCAACACCGCGAAGCCAATGCACAAGCGCGGCCACACGCGGCCGTCAAACGCCAGTTTGATCACCCCGAACCAAATCAGCGCCACGGGCACCAACCACGCCGCCGCCCCGAACAGCAGAATCTGCACAAACCCAAGTGCCCCGCCCACCGGCCCAATGAAATTGGCTCCGGTCTTGCCCGCCTTGTCGGCGAACGGCTCCAACCAACCCCACCGCGGCAGATCCGCCGGAGTGTAGGAAATGAGTGCCAGCAGCAGCAGTAGGCCGCCGACAATGAGCAGGAACCCAATGATTTCATTGGACCACCTGCCGGACTCCGGTAGCGCACCGCGTTTCTTGTTGTCCCTGCTTCCCATGACTGGCTTGCGAGCTACAATGCCGGATTTTTCCCGGGAGGCAAGATTGTTTTGTCATCCTGAAGATTCAGGATGGGAAACCAATTCACAGGGGCAGGTCGTAACTTCTGCCGCTGATGCCCTCATGCCAGCGGATAAAGGCCATATTGACCATAGCGAAGCCGCCCAGCGTCGGGTAATCCCCGGTGAAGTACCAATCGCCGGTGGGGCCTTCGATGGCAGTGTGGAGGTTTTCGATGGTCTGGAAGATCACCTCGACTTGCCCCTTCCAATCGGTTTTCTCGGGATAGACCATGCGGCTGATTTCCGCGGAGATGTCCTCATCGCTGAAGGCGGCATAGACCTCCTTGACGCAATTGACGCGCGTGGCGGGCGGCTTGTCCATCTCGGCCAGGCACTTTTGATAGATCCGGTCCAGCAAGGCCGCCCGGCCGGCGCGCTTGTGGAGGCCCACGGCGGCTTGAAACGCGATGAAGCGGCCCAACTCGGCCATATCGATGCCATAACAATCCGGATAACGGATTTGCGGGGCGGTGGAGCAAATCACGATCTTGGCCGGATGGGTGCGGGCGAGAATGTTGAGGATGGACTTTTTCAAGGTGGTGCCGCGCACGATGGAATCGTCCAGGACGACGAGGTTATCGCCCGGATTGACCACCCCGTAGGTGATATCGTAGACCAGCGACACCATTTGATCGCGGCCCTTGTCCTGCGCGATGAAGGTGCGCATCTTGATGTCCTTGTTAGCCACCTTTTCGCCCCGCGGCCAATTGCGCAGGATCAGGTCGTCGACCGCCTCGGCAGTTAGATCGCCGGCCGCCACGCCCTTGAGGATGGCCGCGCGCACTTCCTGGCGCCGCTGCATGCGGAGCCCGTCCATCAGGCCATAGTAGGCCGTGTCGGCGGTATTGGGAATGAACGAGAAGACGGTCTTATCGAAGGTGCCGCCGATGGCAGCCATCACTTGGGAGACCAAGGCCGCGCCCATGGCCTTGCGTTCGCGGTAGATCTGGGGATCATTGCCGCGGGAAAAATAGATCCGCTCAAAGGAACAGGGCGTGTGGGGTTGCGGCGCGGCAAAGGCGGTGGTGGTCATCGACCCGTCCGCCTTGATGGTCACCACCGTGCCGGGCTCCACGGCCTGCACTTGGTCGGCTTCCACTTCGAAGATGGTCATCAACGGCACCCGCTCGGAGGTGAAGGCGATGACCTCATCGGTCACCAGCATGTGGCAGGGCCGGATGCCGCGCGGATCGCGCATGACAAACATATCGCCGTTGCCGATGACGCCGCAGATGGCGTAGCCGCCGTCCCACGCCGCGGCGGACTCGGCGATGAGGCGCGGCACATCCAGCGCGGCGGAAATGTGTTCCGGCATGTCGTGGCCGGGCACGCCCTCATCGCGCAGTTGGCGGTACAAATCGGTATGGGCCTCATCGAGGTGGTAGCCGATTTCCTCCAACACCGTCTGGGTGTCGGTGCCAAACACCGGGTGCTGCCCGCGCTCGATGAGCACCTCGTTGAGTTCCGCAGCGTTGGTCATGTTGAAGTTACCCATCACCATGAGCGTGCGCGTCGGCCAATTGCTGCGGCGCAAATACGGATGGCACGAGCCGGCATCGAATTGGCCGGAGGTGCCATAGCGCAGATGGCCGACGAGCACCTCGCCGCCGAAATCGAAGTGGGTTTTGACGCTTTGCGGGTCTTGCGGATTGAGCACGCCCTTGCGCGCCATCTTGTGAAACTCCTTGAGTTCCTCGCGATAAATGCGCGCCAGGGCATCCTTTTCGATACCACGACGCCGCTGCACATAGGGCTGGCCCATGGGCATGTTGAGTTTGACGCAACCGATGCCGGTGCCGTCCTGGCCGCGGTTGTGTTGTTTTTCCATCAACAGGAACAACTTGTTGAGGCCCCACAGGCTGGTGCCGTAGCGGTCTTGAAAATAAGCCAGGGGTTTGCGCAAGCGCACCGCCGCGATGCCGCATTCGTGTCTGAGAAAATCGCTCATAGTCGGAAAAATCGCCGCCTCACTCGCCCCGCACCCGCACTCTGACCCCCTCCTGCGGCACCATCCGGCCCAGCATCACCCCGCCCGGCCCGGCGCTCAGCGCGGCGGCCAGATCGGCCTCAGCCACAATGGCGACCCAGCCGATGCCCATGTTGAAGGTGTGGAACCGATCGGTGGCATCCACATGGGCGAGGAGTTTGTCGATGCCCGGCAACTCCCAAGGTGGAATCACCAAATCCGCCCCCATGCCTCGCATCAGGCGCTCCAAATTTTCCGGCAGGCCGCCGCCGGTGATATGTGCCATCGCCTTGGGCTTCACGCCCGCGGCCCGCAAGCCGCGCACCACATCGTGATAGAGCCGGGTCGGCTGCAACCACCCGTGCACTTCGGCGGCGCTCACTTCGCCGGGGTGATCGCGCAACACCCGCCGCACCAAGGACCAGCCGTTGGCATGAATGCTCGCCGAAGCGTAGCCGATCAACACGTCGCCCACCGCCACGCTGGTCGGGTCCACCAAGGCGGATTTCTCCGCACAACCGATGCAAAACCCGGACAATTCGATGACCCCGGGAGGCACGATTCCCGGCATTTCCGCGGTTTCGCCGCCGGCCAGAATACAATCGCAGGATTGCAGATAATCCGCCATCCCGGCGATCAAGCGGCTGATGCGCGCTTCGTCGAGTGCCGCAATGCCGATATAGTCGAGGAACATCAGGGGATCGCCGCCAGTCGTTAGAATGTCGTTCACATTCATCGCCACCAGATCCTTGCCGGCGATTTCGAGCAAATCCTGTTCCAGCAACAGCTCCAGCTTGGTGCCCACCCCGTCGCAACCCGTCATGATCACCGGCTCGTGGTAGGCGCTCAAATCATAACACGCCGCAAACAACCCGAACGCCCCCCACAGCTTGCGCGTTTGTTGGGTGCGGCGCACGTGCGCTCCGATGTCGCCCACCAGAGCGGCCGCTTTACGCGTGTCCACCCCAGCCTGTTGGTAAGTCAATTTTCCCGCCATGGTTCGTGCAGCGGTTCTACCAGCCCTGCCGCGCCAGTCACGCATAAAAACTTGCGGATGTTTCCGCAGCGTCGTTTGCAGCAGCCCAAGCCCCCTGCCAAGCGCCCGACGTCTCAGGCCAAATTAATTTCCCTTGACTAGCGGCGCGGTTTTCTTAGAACCCGCGGCAACCGTGCTGCACCCATGACGACCTCACCCGCGCCCAGCATTTGCATGCACCCCGGATTTGCCATCGGCTACGGCACCGCGCTCGCCCGGCTTGAGGACGAAGTCGTCCTCGGCGGCGGCACGCATTTCCTGTTGGCCCGCAATGGGCGGGGCAAGACCACCCTGCTGCGCACCCTTGCGCGCAGTCACAAGCCCGTCGCCGGCCATTTCGACACTGTTGGCTTCACCCAATACCTTCCTGAGGACTTGCGCTTCGACCCGGAGATTCCGGCCCAAACCCTGTTCCGGATGCTCTTGCCCAAAGTGCAACGCGCCGCTGCCCTCGCCCTCGCCGAACGCCTCGAACTGGATGTGCGCAAACCCTATGGCCGCCTCTCCACCGGCAATCGCCGCAAAACCAGCCTGATCCTCGCCGAGTACTCGGTGCGCCCAAGCGGCGGCAATATCCTGCTCCTCGACGAACCCTTCAGCGGCTTGGACGTCTTCGCCCGCCAAGCCTTTGAAGACTTGTGGCGCCACTCCGCCACCACCGTGCTGCGCCTCGTCAGTTGCCATCCCGACTACGATGCGATGGAAATGCCCAGCACCCTGCTCATCGAAAACGGCACCCTCCGCTACCTCCACGCCGCCAACCAATCGTGGAGCGGCTTGAAAAAACTCTTGTGACCGCCCAAGTCGCAGCCAGGCCGCCAACCACCCCGGGTACCCGGCTGACCATGCCCGTCACGCCGGTGTGGCGCTCTTGATTCCACGGGGATGAAATCTCAAAAAATAATGACTTATTAATAAAAGTTGATTTCCCGCTCGACGCCCGGAGGTTTTTTTGAAATTTTGCGCGCGTCATGAACTGGACGCACGCGCAGGCCAGCCACTTACCAGGTCCGGGAGTACCCCACCTGCGGCTGCGGCGTCAAGCCCGCGGCGCGCGCCAGCGTGGCTGTGACGCAACCCATTCCACACACACACGCCAATGAAACACAGCTTTCGATTCGCGCTGCCGGAGGGCATGCCAGTATGGAGTGCCCGACCCATGAATCGGCTCGCCGCGGCGGCTGATTGCGCGCCAGCGATCAGGGTTTCCGCGCCGCTGGCAATTCTGGTGGTGGCGATCGTGTACGCCTTGGCGACCAAGGTGGCGTTGCAGGTGACGAGTCTTCCCGGCAACGTCTCCCCGGTGTTTCCGGATGTGGGAATTGCCCTTGCGGCCGTGTTGA
>CAIZNN010000016.1 GCA_903934285.1 Akkermansiaceae bacterium
AATCAGCCGCTGACTCCGCCGCCTGTGCTTCACCGTGATTGGGCATCGGCGAGGTGCCGGAGCGCAGCAACTGCCCCGCCACATGATTTCCCGCCCGGGTGTTGGGCAATTGCTCAGTGAGGCGCATGATGCTCGCCGAGTTTTATTGCCAGGAAATTGCTTTTCGGGTGAAGGCCGTTGCAAGAGCCGGTGTCCGGACCGGAGGGCGGGGGAAAAAGGGGTTGCCTTGGTGAAGGTTCCGCACACCTCCGCGCGTGCCAGGCTTTGTTCCTGCCGGTAGGATCCTCCAGCGAGCGCAGGAATGCCGATGATAACCTGTCCGATGTTCTTGGTGTGGGCGAACTTGGTGCTGCCACCGGCCAGTTGCTCCGCCGTGCGCGCCACCCTTGGAAAAGCACGCCCCCAAAAGTCGTTCTTGCCGATGAAAAACCGCATTTCCTCCGGTGGTCCTGCCATCACCACTGCCGCATCGCCATTTCCTAACAATGGACCGTCAGCCATCTGGTCGGTCGGCACATGGCGCGGTGGCGCGGTAAACACGGCTTGATGGTTGGCAACCACCCGTGTCCTGCTATTCTCATCAGCCGCGGCGGCCAAGGAACCCACCACGGCAATAGAGCACACCGAAAGCAGACAATGGATTATTGGGCCTCGCACAGCATGGGGTTGATCGGTAGGATTTACAGGCGGTCGTGTCCGGGTCACAAGCGGAGCTGCGCGAGTGTTAGAGAGGTTGCAGCCCGATCGCTTCGCCACGCCTGGTCTTGAGGGTGATCCTCACTCCGGTCACGGCCTCCGCGGGATTCCCATTGCGGATGACCTGCACCTTTTGCCCCGGCCACGGGTTGACCAGCGTGCAGTCGCCGCCTTGTTCGCTAAAGATACGGACTCCTTGGACCACTCCACCCTTGAGTTCCCCGGAAACCAGAAAGGCACCGACAGTGCGCAGCGTACCGAAGCGCGCATCCAGTTCCTTCGGCCAGCACGGGAACAACCGGATCACGCCATCGTGGCTTTGCAGCAGCATCTCGGTGACGCCCAGCGCCGGCGAGACATTCTCGATGCCGCCACCGCCGAAGTTGAGAAGCTTGTTAGGCAGCGCGTGATGCGAATACATGTTGTTGAGTTCGGCGAGGATCTTCTTCGGGTCGTAGCCGACACGGGCGCAGGCGGTGTACCATGAGGAACTGCCGTTGTAATCGCGCCAGCGGCCCATGGCGTCGATCATGTTGCGGGAGATTTCGAGGAGTTTGGGATCGCTATCGAGACCGATGGCACCAGCGGGATAGATATGTTGAATGCCGAGCGTGTTGCTGCCATTCCAGCCCATGCCTTTTTCCGAGTAGCGGAAAACCGTCTTGCCATTCATCTCCTGCAGCGGGAAGTCACTCATTTTATCGCATATATCTTTCCACTTGGCGCGCTGGTCGGCATCCACACCGAGGGCCTCGCTCATCGGAATGATGTTATTGAAAAGCGCGCGCACCAGTCCGAGCGACAGGATCGCATTCATGTCCGGGCCGGACCCCTCGTGAATCGAATCGTTGTAAATGACATAGCGCGGCTTGCCGTCGGGTCCGTTTTCCAGTTTCAGATAGTCCTGCCAGAAGGCGGCGACTTCCCTTACATAGGGATAGCCGGAGGTTTTGAGCCATTCCTTGTCCCGGGTGTACTGCCATTGCCAGATATAGAGCAGCGCGGCATAGGCGGTGTTCGAGCGCTGGCCCCAGTCGCTGTTGTCACCTTCCGGGCACATCCCCCACGGGCCGATGGAAACCGGCAGGTGGATGCCCTTCCAGCCGTGCTTTTCCGCGATGCGTTTGCCACGCGGGATCGACTGGTTCATGCCGACATAAAACGGCATGGTCGTGTCGGTGTGGTTGGCGGAATACAAGCCGTAGAACGGCGCCTGAAAGTTATAGTTGAGATGCCAATCGCCGTGCCATGCCGGGTTGTCCACCGTGATCCAATTGCCCCACAACCCGGGTGCCACCTTGCCCGCGCGGCTGCATGAACCCATGATATACCATGAGGAATACCAACATTGCTCGATCACCTTGTCGGGGATCTCAAGCAACGACCGGCCCCAGAAATCCTGCCACCATTGGCGATGGGCAGCCGTTAGATGGGAGAGTTTAGCGGGTGTGAGTGCATCCACCAGCGTCTTCGCCGTGGCCAATGGATCTTTGCCCGTGGCATCAAGATCCGTGAGGATGGCAGTGGCGACGACCACTGACTTGCCGGGTTCCAGCGTGAATTCACGGCCGGCGACCGCCGCACCCACGACACGGGTTGCGAGCCCGACTTTGCGGCCATCGGGATTCGGGGCATCGGGATCATAGAGAAATGCCGCACCACTGTCGCTGTTGGATCCCACCGATTTCTTCACCTTGCCATCGACCCACACCGCCATCTGGCTGCCGTCAAAAACACCCGCCACATGGACCCACTGGTCGAGAGGGATCGTATCATCGCATTGCAGCATGAAGCCGTTGATGGTGAACCGCAGGTGGCCATTGGACAGTCCCAGGCTATAGGCCTGGCTCCACTCACCCTTGCTGACAACGTAATTGGCCTCAGGGGATACCGGACCGGTCACCTTGAGCCACGCGCTTACTGTTAGAGTCTTGGCAATCGGCGGGGCTGTTAGCGGGCGGCGGGTTTTGCCATCGAAGGCGGCGACCTGGTTGCGGCCACCCCGCGCCAGCGCGGCAATCTCCGCCGGTGCCAGCGCGTGGTCGAGCACCTGCACATCCGCCATTTCACCATTGAAAAACCAGCGCCCGCCGCCGTGCAGTTCGCAACCCACCGCGACCGGGGTGGCGTTGTCCTGCACGCTCGCCGGCGGCATTCCCCCGCCACAGCCCTTGATATCCTGCACGGCCATGGCCAGCGGCTTGCTTCCATTGTTAGACAGTTCGACGCATAACAGATTGTGGTTGGCATCCACCCAGGCGCGGGATGCGAGTGCAGCGTCATCCTTGGCATATTCGCCGCGGATTTCCGCCAATTGCATGTCCACCGTGGTCTTGAATGACGCCCCTTGCAGCGCCGGGGTGAACAGGCGCACCTGACCCACCGCCATCAGGCCCTGGGTGCGGATCCCCCAGAAATCGTTCTTGCCGATATAATAAACCAATTGATCCGCCGGACCCGACTGCATGACCCCGATGTCGCCATTGCCTAGCAACGGGCCTTGCGGCATGAACTGGGTTGGCCCACCAACCGGTGCATTCAGGATGATGGAGTGCTTGCCAACGATGGCCACTCCGTCGTTCACAGACGGCGCGGCCACACACAACATCGCCAAACCCGCAGATGATAGAATAGTAATGATTGGCTTCATGATTGCTAGGAAATTGCTTTTCGGGTGAAGGCCGTTGCAAGAGCCGGTGGCCGGACCGGAGGGCGGGGGAAATGGGGGTTGCATTCGCAGGCAGGCGAATGCGCTGGCTTTGATAGCCTGACCGGCCATGAAACGCAACCAATAAGCGCCGAAGGCATCGGCGACGCGAGACCATCCCTCCATGATCCGCCATCATTGTTAGAGCGGGTGGTGGCCGGCTGGCTAACGCGCAGCGCCGGCAGCGTATGCACTGTAGCGTTCCGCGATGCCGGCATCTTGCGGGGTGCCAGAGAACACCAGCACGCGATAGCGAAGTTGGAGCTTCTCCCCTTTGGCCAGGCGGGTGCCCTTGCCGTCCGCGGGCCAATACATCGGCGTCGGCGACAGAAACCCGTAATCGCGCGTGAACCACTTGGACGGAAAGCCGGGATTGCCGGGGTGCTGGAGGATGGCGAGCCCTTCGCCGGCGCTGCCGACGCGTGGACCGAAACAGGCCAGCCAGGGCGACTCGAACCCGAAGGTCGCCTTTTCGCCGCTCGCCCCGGCCGCGTTGACCAGGGTGCCGCCACAGGCCGGGGTGAGGTCCGGCGCCATCCGCGCACTGAACAACGAGTGGTTGGTTTTGCCAATCTCAATATTGTCCAGCGCCTCCAAGGTGATGTCGAAATCTAGCTGGCGCAGCGCCGCCGACGGGGCGCTGATCACGATCCGGCGCGTATCGCGGAGCGCTTGCGTCGCGTTGGGCCGCGTCCAATCGCAGGTGTCGGTGATGACAATCTCCTTGCCGGAGGCGCGCTCCAACTTGGCCCCTTGCGAACGGATCTGCCCGCGCTCGAGCCCCTCCTGCCAGTAGTTTCCGCCGTTGACCAAGTCGCAGCCGAAGAACAACGAGCTGTGGTGGGGATATTCGCCGTTGCGCATCGAGGTGACCGACGCCCCCGACGGCCCGTTCAGCGGGAAGAAGTAGGGGTATTTCTCATCCGCCAAACAGTGGTAGCTGGTGAAGAACTTGTCGGCAATGGTCACATCGACGCGCGTGCCGATTTTGCTGGCGCTGAGGTTTTGTTGGGCCTGCAGCGGCGCGCAGGCAGCCAGCAGGCCCAGTACCGCGGCCCCCATGCGGGTGGCGCCAAAAACACTGGTGATGTCGCTCATTTCGTTAGGGAGATGATGTGGTTTCGCGGCACCACGGTCAGCCACCGCAGCGCGCGACCACAGCGTGCCGCCGCTGCCGCGCCTGTCAAGCAATCCGCCACGCGCGTTTCATTAGGGCCGGCTCGTGGCCGGTCGCGCGGGCGCATTCGTTTGGCGGTATGAAAAGAGTGCCTCCAGCCGTTGACTGCGGTATTGGCAAATGCGTTCGACATCACGCCGCACAAACAACCAGGGGTCCAGGCAGAGGGTGCCGCCTCACTTGGCTGATCTGGTAGCCCGCTTGAGTCAGCTCCCGCAGCAAGTTGAGCCGCTCAATCCCGCATGCGCACCCGGAAAAATCGCTTCGGTGGCGTGCGGTAGTTTCCGGTCGGTTTAGCTACCTGCACCGGCATATCGGTCCATGAACCCAACTCCTCCGTCTCCTGCAATACATTCACACCATCATTGACCCAGTTGATGTTGAACAGGCCGCCGTCGCCACGCTCGAGGGTGATGTATTCCGTTGCCGTGTTGAGATGAACGGTGCCAAAGGGGTTTTGACTGAAGTCCACGGGGTACTGACCCGGCATAATCTTGAACTTGGCGAAGCCGAAATCATGTGCCGCATTCTCGTCGAGCGGCATTTCTTTGCTGATGGTAAAAACGGGTGCCGCGTCAGCCTGCGCGGTTAGGAATTCCAAGTTCAGGCCGTTGCTGTGGGTCAACAGCACCGGCGCGCCATCGGATGTCGGGAAGGGGTTGATCGAGCAGATGCCGAAGCCAGGGAAACAACCGCCGAACACACCCGGCACACCGATTGCAATCCACCGGATGAGCGGGCGGGCGGACGGTGCCGAAGTGCTCTCGTTGGTGATGGTCAGTTCAGGGACTCCCGAGGCCGTGATCGAGACGCGGGTGAAGGCTGTGATCGTGGGAGCCGACTCCGGCAGGATCGCGATGCGGTCTCCAACGACGCTCGCGCTGCCCTGAAACTTGATCTCGGTTGGGCCGCGCAAGGTCAGAGCGCCGCCCATCCCGGGTCTCTGCGTGGGCCGTCCCCAATGGTCATCGCTCACGCAGCCGTTGACGCTGCAGAAGGTTCCACTTAGGCCTCCGGCCGAATAGACCAGATTGCTTCCGTTGAAAACCTGCACGCTCACCGTGGCGGCGCCAAGTGCGGAAAAATCGGCGCTCACGGCATACTTGCCCGTGCTGATTTTGGTCATGCGCCAGGAACCGAGCGGGCCGTTGGTGGTTGCGCCGAGCGCGTCGAGCGCGTCGCCTGTGGCGCTGCTCTCGATGAAGGCCCCGGCCGGCAGCGCGTTGTCCGCGTCCAAGTCTGACCAGTAACCATCCCACGCGGCTACACTGGGCAGAGCAATGCTCACCCCGCCCGCTCCGGTGCCAGGTGCACCCCATTGCAGGTGAACGCCGTCACCGCCCGCAGGTTGTGACAGCGCGACATCTCCAATGGGCTGATGCATAAGATCGCCAAAACCCACATTGTTGCGGTTGTACCGCGCCGCCGCCTGATGCAGAACCGTGCCCGGCTTGTATTTGATCCGGTGATCAATCACGCTGCGTTGCGCGGCTTGATCCAGATTCAACGCGGCGCGTTGGGCGGTACTCAGGCCGCAGGCAATCAGATAATCTTCCTCCAACGTCGGCGCGACACCATCCGCGCAATCAAGTTTGAAATCGTCCCATTGGGTCTGGGTGATCTCGTCGTTGAGCAGACCAAGAGCTTCGTAGGCGGTGGCGGCCTCTTCGAGCGCGGCGGACATCTGCTGCACCAGGTTGCTCGCCGCAGCCGGGTCCTGCGCCGTGCGCAACTCGCGGGCCAGGCCGATGACGATATTCGCCTTGCCGATAAACGCTCGTTCCGCAGGCGTTCCCGCCACCGCAACGTCGGGGCAATCCATCGCCAACACCGCTTGCATCGCCGTGTCTGAACGGGGAATTGTGCCCACGCCCAAGAGTCCCTCCGGTGTGACATCCGGCCCGGTAAAGATGCCTGGGTTATGGGCGATGACGGCAGTTGATGAAAAAATCGCGGTTTGAACCCCGATCAACGCGACACCGACGGGAACATTGCCGGTGGAACCGGAGACCACTCCGCCCACGGTGCACAGCACCCCCAACAAATCCTTCCAGGTGAATTTGGCCTCGCAGGGCGTTGGCATCACCATCGCCCCCGCCGTGAGCGCCAATAAAATCCGGGTTTTGGCCTGACCACCCTTCCAGGCGGCGGATCGAGTCGTCTCTCTCAAGCTCTGTGGCATCGTGCTTTTCATGTTGTGGTGGTGGATTTTGGGTTGTTGGTTTGACGTTCGCAGGCCCAACAAGCACCTCCACACGGTGGATTTCCGGCGCAAAAAAACGGCCTGCAAGACACCTTCATGGGCAAAGTGCCGAGACCAGCGTGACCTTTTCCGCGGCCCTGTAAAGACTTATTTCTGAATTCGTGATCTTTTTTTCTTTCATGGGGGTTGGCGGGGCCTGTGAAGCGGCGGAGCGGTGCCGCTTGAGGCGTCAGCGGCAGAAATGGAGTTGCCGCAGGCGGAGTACCCATCTAGCTTGGTTGCGCCGTGAGTAACAACCCGCCTGAGGATTCCGCCGCCCTGAAGGCGCGGCAGGACGCGATCTATCGCGACAAGGTCCAGCGTGCCCGTGCGATGACGACGGCAGAGCGGGTGACGGAAGTCATCGAACTGTCGAATCATCAAGTGGGCCTCATGCTTGCGGGCGCGATGGATCGACTTGGCACGACGGATCGACTTGGCACGACGGACGAAGCGGAAGGCTGGCTGGTAGTCCGACGCTGGTTTGATCGCGGCATTCCACCACTGTAAGACCCGCCCGGCTAACATCATGTCTAACATTTACCGCGTTTTCCTCTGGCTCGCCGTTTCCTTGCTCGGGGTGCTGGCCGTCGGGGTGGTCGCCTTCCAGCGCGGCGAACCGGTCAACGCGCTGTGGCTGGTGATTGCGGGGGTGTGCAGCTTTGCCGTGGCCTATCGGTTTTACTCGGCCTGGCTGATGGCCAAGGTGTTGACCGTGGACGAGCGGCGCGCCCCGGCGGCCATCACCTGCAACGACGGCAAGGACTTCGTGCCCACCCCCAAATGGGTGGTCTTTGGCCACCACTTCGCCGCCATCGCCGGCCCCGGGCCGCTGGTCGGCCCGGTGCTGGCCGCCCAATTCGGCTACCTGCCGGGCAGCTTGTGGATCCTGGTCGGGGCCACGCTTGGCGGCGGGGTGCACGACTCGGTGGTGTTGTTCGCCTCGATGCGCCGCGATGGCAAGTCGCTGGGCCAAATGATCCGCGAGGAACTCAACCCGGTGCTCGGCATCATCGCCCTCATCAGTCTGTTAGCCATCATGACCATCCTGCTCGCCGTGCTCGGCCTGGTGGTGGTCAAGGCCCTGGCTGAAAGCCCGTGGGGACTCTTCACCATTGCCGCCACCATTCCGCTGGCCTTCATCATGGGCTTGGCGATCCGCAGCGGCAAGGTCAGCGTCACCGCGGCCACCGTGTTTGGCGTCATCGGCTTGCTCGCGGCGGTGGTCGCCGGCAAATACCTGCCCCCGGCCTGGGCCGCGGCGCTCACCCTCAAAGCCACCCAACTCGCCTGGGCCATCATGCTCTACGGGTTCGCCGCGAGCGTGCTGCCGGTGTGGATGCTGCTGGCCCCGCGCGATTACCTCAGCACCTTCATGAAACTGGGCACCGTCGCCCTGTTAGGTATATGCATTGTGGTGCTGGCGCCGCCGCTGCAGATGCCGGCGCTCACGCCGTTTGTCCATGGCGGCGGCTTTGTGGTGCCCGGCCCGGTGTTTCCGTTTGTCTGCATCACCATCGCCTGCGGCGCCATCAGCGGCTTCCATTCCCTCATCGCCTCCGGCACCACCCCCAAATTGCTCGCCAGCGAAGCCAACATCCGCCTGGTCGGCTACGGCGCGATGATCGTCGAAATGTTGGTCGCGCTGATGGCCGTCATCGCCGCCTGCGCCCTGCCGCCCGGCGAATATTTCGCCATCAATTCCCCGGTCGATCCTAACAACGTGGCCGCCGTCGCCGCCCAGCTCGACCTCATCAATTCGTACGGGCCCACCTACGCCATCAGCCTGGAGCGCATGCAGACGCTCGCCAGCGATCTGGGCGAACCCCACATGATCGGCAAGGTCGGCGGCGCGCCCACCTTCGCGGTGGGCATGGCCCGCATGTTTGCCGCCATCATCCCGGGCACCACCGCGCTGTCGCTGTGGTATCACTTCGCCATCATGTTCGAGGCGCTGTTCATTCTCACCACCCTCGACGCCGGCACCCGCGTCGGCCGCTTTATCCTGCAGGACTTGTTAGGAGAACTCTCGCCGCGCCTGCGCGACACCCGCTCGTGGCCGGGCAACCTCCTGGCGACCGGGCTGCTGGTTGCCGCCTGGGGGTTCTTTCTCTATCAAGGCGCGCTCGATCCGGAGGGCATCGCCAAGAGCCTGTGGCCGATTTTCGGCATCTCCAACCAATTGCTGGCCGTCATCGCCTTCTGCTTCGGCACGGTGGTCCTCATCAAGATGGGCAAGGCCCGTTATTGTTGGATCACGCTGCTGCCGATGACTATTCTAACCGTGGCAACCTACAGCGCCGGCTGGCTCAAGATTTTCTCCCCCAATGCCGCGGGCTTTGTCCCCGCCATCGCCAAGCTCGAGGCGAAAATCGCCAGCGGCCTCGATGGCCCGGCACTTGCCGCGGCCCGCAACTCGCTGTTCAACGCCCGCGTCGACGTGGTGGTCGCCGCCACCTTGCTGGTGCTGGTGACCCTCATCGTGCTCGGCACCGCCTATGAATGTTGGCTGTTGCTGACCAAGCGCAAACCCGTGGTGCTCCACGAAAGCCCGTACGCGCGCCTGCCGGAGTGGCCCGCGCCGGCCCCGGCGCGGCCCGCCCTCGAGCCACCGAGCCCCGAGCCCGCCGCCGCCGCCGCCGAATCGTGCTAGATCCGGCGCGGCCCGTGCCTGATCGTTGCTCCAACCCGGCATGCCAGGCCGACCGCGTCGGCCACGCCCAAATCCAACGGTGCGCAGCGTCAAGCAAGATCAAGCAAGATTCTTGATGTTTTCTCTGACACTATGAACACGGCAATTTTTACGCATTTTTGATGCTTGGGGGCCGGCCTTTGACTTTGCGTTTGGGCGGGTGGTGGCATCTTGGAGCGGCACCCGTCACCCTCATGACCGAATCCCGGTTCCGATTGTGTCACCTTCCGGCATGAACCATCCTCCAGAATCGCCGTCGCGTCGCAAGGCCTTGTTAGCCCTGGGAGCGTTGGGCGTGGTTTATGGGGACATCGGAACCAGTCCCTTGTATGCGCTGCGGGAAGCCATGACCGGGCCTGGCGGGCACGGGATGGTGGCGCCCAACCCTGCTAACGTGTTGGGCATCCTGTCGCTGATCATTTGGGCGCTGCTGAGCCTCATCGCGGTGAAATACATCTCGGTGGTGATGCGGGCTGACAACGATGGCGAGGGCGGGTTGCTGGCGATGCTGGCACTGGCGGTGCCGCACACCGCCCAGCTCGGCATGCCGGTGAGTCGCCGCAATTACCTGTTGGTGCTGCTGGCGTTGCTAGGCACCTCATTTTTGTTCGGCGACGGGATCATCACGCCGGCCATTTCCGTGCTCTCGGCGGTGGAGGGACTCAAAGTGGCCGCGCCGGCATTGGAGCGCTGGATCGTGCCGATCACGGTGGTGATATTGTTAGGTCTGTTCTCAATCCAACACCGGGGCACCGGGCGGGTGGGCGCGATGTTCGGGCCGGTCACCTTGGTTTGGTTCATCACCATCGGGGTGTTAGGTGCGCGCGGGATCTTGTTGCATCCCGGCGTGCTGCTGGCGATCAACCCATGGTATGGGTTGCAGTTCTTGTATCATCATGGCCTGGATTCGGCGGTCACTTTGGGCGGGGTGTGCCTGGTCATCACCGGCGGCGAGGCGTTGTATGCCGACATGGGCCATTTCGGCCGCAATCCAATCCGCGTGGCTTGGTTTGCGCTGGTTTTGCCCGCCTTGCTGCTGAACTACCTGGGCCAGGGGGCCTTGGTGTTGGCCGATCCGTCGGCGCAGACCTTGGTGTCTCCGCTGCACCAATTGGCGCCGGACTGGTTCAAGATGCCGTTGGTGATTTTGGGGACGCTGGCGGCGGTCATTGCCTCACAGGCGTTGATTTCCGGCGCGTTCTCCATGACCATGCAGGCAGTGCAGATGGGCTACCTGCCGCGCCTGGCGATCGCGCACACCTCGGAGAGCGAGCACGGCCAAATCTATGTCGGACAAGTCAATCGGGCGATCATGGCGGGCAGCATTGCCCTGGTGTTAGGGTTTCGGAGCTCCAGCCATCTGGCGGCGGCCTACGGCATCGCGGTGTGTTTGACGATGTTCATCACGACGCTGGTGTTGTCCTCCATCGCGCGGCGCCTGTGGCATTGGCCGCGGTGGAAAGTCGGGCTGGTGTGCGGCACGTTTCTGGCCATTGAGTTGAGTTTTGTGCTGCCCAATTTGCTCAAAGTCAAGCAGGGTGGCTGGGTGCCGCTGACCATTGGCGGGGCGCTGCTGTTGACCATGCTGACGTGGAAGCGCGGGCGGGAGGTGTTGGCGGGAAAATTCGCGGCGATGAGCCTGCCGCTGGCTGACTTGCTCAGTTCCCTGAAGCGGGGCGGGGCGATGCGTGCCCAGGGGACCGCGGTTTACCTGTCGCTGGCGGGTGGGGCGGCGCCCCCGGCGCTGTTGCATAATCTGAAACACAATCAGGTGTTGCACCGGCTGACCATCGTTCTAACACTCCAGGCGGTGCGCACGCCGCGCGTGCTTGAGGCGGAGCGCTTGGAGGTGATCGAACTGGGCATGGGGGTGTGGCGGGTGGTGGCTCGCTATGGCTTCATGGAGCAACCTAACGTGCCGGAGATACTGGCCGCCTGTGGTGAGCATGGCTTGTCATGCAGCGCGGATAAAGTGAGCTTCTTCCTCGGGCGCGAGACGATCCTGCCCACCAACAAGAAACTCCCGTTGTGGCAGGCGAAGTATTTCGCGCTGCTGTCGCGCAGTTCGCAAAGCGCCATGGAATTCTTCAAGCTGCCGCCCAACCGGGTCATTGAGTTGGGCGCGCAGATCGAGGTCTGAGGCGGGCTGCGCTTATCTGCTGCGCCTGCATCTCTCGCTCGATGCTTTGCCTTGACCCCACGGCAAATGTGTCCCATCAATCTGTCACCGTGGAAACCACCCACCCTTTTCTTTGAGGTCCGCCACAGCGCTCTGGCCAAGGCGGCCGGACTGAAGGTGGCAAAGCTTTAGCGCCATGAACGACGACCCCCGCCCCGATCCCGACGCCTTGCTGGAGCAGGTGCAGCGGGATGCCAGCCGTGGCACCCGCGGGCGGCTCTACCTTCTCCTCGGCATGTGTCCGGGTGTCGGCAAGACGTATGCGATGCTTCTGTTAGCCCGGCAGCGCCAACTCGATGGCCTCAAGGTGCTGGCCGGAGTGGTGGAAACCCACGGCCGCGACGACACCGCCGCGTTGCTGGCAGGGCTGCCGGTCCTGCCACGCAAGCGCATCGATTACGGCGGCCACACGCTCGAGGAGTTTGATCTGGATGGCGCGCTCCAGTGCCGCCCGGAGCTGCTGCTGGTCGATGAACTCGCCCACACCAACGCCCCCGGCAGCCGCCACCTGAAACGCTATCAGGACGTGTTGGAGTTGCTCGACACCGGCATCGATGTCTGCACCACACTCAACGTCCAGCACATCGAAAGCCAGGTCGATGTCGTGCGGCAAGTCACCGGCGTGGTGGTGCAGGAAACCGTTCCCGACTCGATGCTCGACCGCGCCCATGAGATCCAACTCGTGGACCTCAGCGTCGAAAAACTCCTGCAGCGCCTCGCCGAGGGCAAAGTCTATCTGGGCGAGCGGGCGGAGGTGGCGGCGGCCGGGTTTTTCCGCGAGGGCAATCTCACCGCCCTGCGGGAACTCGCGCTGCGTTTCACCGCCGAACGGGTGGACCGCGATTTGGAGGATATCCGCAAAGCCCGCAGGGTCGGCAGCCCGTGGAAAACCAACGCCCGGCTGCTGGTGGGGGTGGGTCCCTCGCCCTATTCGGAAAGCCTCATCCGCTGGACGCGGCGCGCCTCGGGCCGCCATGGCTGCCCGTGGCTCGCGGTCTGGGTCGAAGGACCACAGCCGCTAACGCCTCAGCAACAGGACCTGCTGGCACGCGGCTTGGGCCTCGCGCGCCGCCTCGGCGCGGAGGTGGTTCACGTCACCGGCGATGATGTGGCCACCAGCTTGTTAGAAGCGGCGCGCGCGCGTAACGTGTCCCAGATCATTGTCGGCAAATCCGACCGCCGCCGCCGCCGCTGGCACCCCACTCTCGCGGACCGCATCATCGCGGGCAGCGGCGATATCGACGTGTCGGTGGTGCGCCCGCTGCTCGGCCGGCCCCCGGCCCCCCGCGACTATCCGCAGCGGAGGTTCGCGGTAGCCGCCGCCGGCTCTAACAAGGATTATGGCGTGGTGCTTGCGCTGCTGGTGGTCTTGACCGTGCTGTGCCGGCAGTTTGAGCAGGTCGCCGGCTACACCATGCCTGCGCTGGTCTATCTCCTCGCGATCCTGCTGGCGGCGTTGCGGTTCAGCCGCGGGCCGATGCTGTTGATGGCCACGCTCAGCGCGCTGGCGTGGAATTTCTTCTTCATCCAGCCGCGCTTCACCTTCCAAATCAGGTCGCCGGAGGACCTCGTCCTGCTGGTGATGTTTTTCGCGGTGGCGCTGAGCATGGGCCACCTAACCACCAGGCTGCGGACCCGTGAGATTGCCGAGCGGCGGCGACAGCTGGAGACCGATGCCCTGCTGCGGGTCACCCAGAGCGCGGCGCTCACCCCGGAGACCGAGCAGGGGCTGGCGGAGGCGCTCAAGATCATCAATTCGGTGATCGAGGCCGATACCGCGCTGATCGTGCGCCTGCCGGATCACTGCTTGTCCACCGTCGCCCATCGCGCCAGCACCTGGCAGCCGCCGGAGCGCGAATTCGGCGTCGCGTCCTGGAGTTATGCTAACAAACAAGTCGCCGGGCGCTTCACCGAGACCCTGCCGCAATCCGCCGCCACCTGGTTTCCCCTGCAAACGGCCACCTCGGTGATGGGGGTGCTGGGGCTGCGCCTCGCCCGCGACAAGCAAGCCCTGGATTTCCTCCGGCGCCAAGCGGTGGAGGCGTTTGCCCTGCAACTCGCGCTGGTGCTGGAGAAGGAACATTTCATGCACGCGGTGAACCAGGCGGAGGTGTTGGACAAATCCGAACGGCTCCGGCGCAATCTGTTGGACAGCGTGTCCCACGAATTGAAAACCCCGCTGGCCGTCATCCGCGCGGCCATCGAGGGCATGGGCGCCGCCGCCGCCAATCCATACGTCGGCGAGATCGACACCGCCGCCAAACGCCTGCAACGCTTGGTCGACGGCCTGCTGCAGATGACCCGGCTGGAGTCGCAAGTGGTGGAGCCGCAACTGGAATGGTGTGATGTGAGCGAACTGGTGGAGGGTGCCATCGCCGCCGCCGGCGATGCCGTGAGGCCTCATCCGGTTGGAATTGAGATTGCCGCGGACCTGCCGTTGGTCAAGACCGACCAAGCGCTGTTGCTGCAGGCCCTGTCCAACGTGCTCCACAACGCCGCCGTGTATTCTCCGGAGCAGGCCCCCATCGAAGTCACCGTGCACCACTCCGGACAAACGCTCCGGCTCAGCGTGCGCGACCATGGCCGGGGCCTGCCACCCGGCGAGGAGGCCCGCGTGTTCGGGAAATTCTATCGGGCGGCTGGCGCGCCGGCCGGCGGCACCGGGCTTGGGCTCTCCATCGCCCGCGGTTTCATCCAGGCGCTGGGCGGCGAGATTGGCTGCCGGAATCACCCTGACGGTGGGGCGGTGTTTGATATCCTGCTGCAGACCGAATTCCTGGGGCCGGGCGCCGAGAGTGCTTGTATTCCCCCGCCGCTTGGCGAAACTGGCGGTGCCGCTGCCCCGCCATGACCGCCTTGATCATAGACGATGAGGTTCAGATCCGGCGCTTGCTGCGGCTGGCGTTGGAGTCGCGCGGCTATGCGGTGCGCGACGCGGCAAACGGCCGCCTCGGCTTGCAGGAAGCCGCATTTTGCCGACCCGATGTCGTGCTGCTGGATCTGGGTTTGCCGGATATGGATGGCCTCGAGGTGCTGCAATGCCTCCGCGAGTGGAGCAGCGTGCCGGTGTTGATCCTCTCGGTGCGCGACCAGGAAAGCGTGAAAGTCGCGGCCTTGGAAAGCGGGGCTGACGACTATGTGACCAAGCCGTTCAGCACTGCGGAACTCGTCGCCCGCCTCGCGGTCATTCAACGCCGGCATCGTGGCAACGAGTCTCCCGAACTGGTGGTCGGCCCGCTCACCATGCATCTGGACCGCCATGAGGTGCTGCTCGCCGGGGAAGCGCTGAAGATGACCCCGACCGAATATGCGTTCCTCCACGCGCTGGCCCGCCATGCGGGCAAAATCGTCACCCAGCGCCAGTTGTTGCGCGAGGTCTGGGGCCCGCAGGGCGACGGCCAAACCCACTACCTTCGCGTCTACGCCAACCACCTGCGCAAGAAACTCGGCGCCCGCCTGCTCGTTAGCAACGAGCCGGGCATCGGCTACCGCTTGCTCGAGCCGCCGGGCGCCGATACCTGACAACGGCGCTCATTCATGGCCCGACGGCCCGACGGCTCAATGGCTCAATGGCTCAATGGCTCAATGGCTCAATGGCTCAATGGCTCAATGGCTCAATGGCTCAATGGCTCAATGGCTCAATGGCTCAATGGCTCAATGGCTCAATGGCTCAATGGCTCAATGGCTCCGGTCGGAGT
>CAIZNN010000017.1 GCA_903934285.1 Akkermansiaceae bacterium
GCCAGATCACGACCCAGTTTAAGCAGCGCGTGGGCGGCTGGCAGCGGAATGGAAGGTATCGGTGACACGCGAATGACCATCCGCTATGGCGGACATAGTGTCGGGCAATGTCTTTCATATCAGACGCAAATGGGCTAGCGAGGCTGCACCTCAGACGCAAGACGCAAGACTTGAAGACACAAGAGAAGAAAACTTGACCTAACGACAGCGCCTTCGGCTTTTCAAGGACTTTAGCTATTCAGCCGTCACATTCATTCGGGAGACATTGGCGAGCTTTTCTGGCGGCATGGGCAGGCGGACAGTCACGGTGGCTTGGGAGACCGCGCTGAGCGAGGTGACGACAGATTTTTGTTGTGTCACATGGTTGCCGACTCTGCTGTTGCTGACGCCAACCGCAGCGCAGACTCTTGGGACCTACGACACCGGCATGATAAAGGCGCCGTTGGGATCAGACTTGGCTGCCGCGGCCCCGGCATAGATATAAGGTGACGCCAATTGCCCCCTGGGCAGCGGAACCTGCAACTTTGAGATGATTCCTCCTTTTGGGTCCGTCAGCGACAACGTCACCACAAGTCACTATTTTAGCCGCACCCGTTACCGCCACAAATGATATGTGAAGAAGTTGTGTCATACGACGCCTGCCTCTAGAGTCCTTGAAAAGCCGAAGGCGTTGTCGTTAGGTCAAATTCTTCGTCTTGGGTCTTGGGTCTTGGGTCTGAGGCACCGCCTCGCTAGCCAGCGTTAGAGCCGGACGGCGAGGCGGGTTTTGCGGTGGAGCGGGAATTCCTGGTGTGGGACGGTGTGGGCGCGGCGGTGGATGCCGACGAGCAAGCCGACGGCGGCGAGGCTGAAGATGAGGCTGGTGCCGCCGAAGCTGACAAAGGGCAGAGGGAGCCCGTCGTTGGGGATCAGCGCGGTGGTGACGGCGATGTTTTGGATGGCGGGGATGACGATGAGGCAGGTGAGGCCGAGGGCGAGGCAGCGGTTGAAGACATGGGTGGCTTGCACCGCGATGCCAATGCCGGCCACCGCGATGAGCACAAAACAGAGCACCACACCCAGGGTGAAGGGCAGGCCGAGTTCCTCGCCGACCACCGGGAAAATGAAGTCGATGTGGGCGAAGGTGAGGGTGCCGAATTTTTCCACGCCATTGCCGAGGCCGACGCCCCAGGGGCCGCCGTTGCCCAGGGCGAGGAGGGCGCGCCATTGTTGCATGCCTTTGTCGGCTTGATGGATCGGGTTGTCCAGATCGAGCCAGGCGACGATGCGGGCCCAGCGGTTTTCGTTGTGATAGATATAATACGACGCGCCGGAGATGGCGAGCAAGGCGGTGGGGATGAGGTAGCGCAAGCGGCTGCCCATGCAAAACAGCACCGCCCCGGCGGCCGCCGAGAGCGAGAGGGCGGTGCCCACATCGGTTTCCGCCGCAATGAGCAGGATCGGCACGCCGGCGATGGCACCGGGCAAGACAAAGCCACGCCAGAAGCTGTGGACCTCGGTTTGCCAGCGGGCGAACCACGTGGCCAAGGCGATGATGGCAATGATTTTGGCGATTTCGGACGGTTGGAATTGAGGGAGCAACGGGAACTGCACCCAACGCTTCGAGCCGAGGGATTCGACGCCGATGCCGGGGATGAAGCACAGGACTAACAACATGCAGACGCCGGCCAGCATCCAGGGTGAGAACTTGCGCAGCGCCTCCGGGGACACCCAGGCGGCGCCAACCGCCACGACCAGGCCGATGGCGGCCATGGTGGCCTGTTTTTGGAGAAACCGATAGGGCTCTTCCACCCCTTGCACCCAGACACTGGTGCTTGCCAGCATGGTGAGGCCGATGACGACGAGTATCGCCACGGCCAAACAAAGCAGGATCGAGGATCGGCGGAGCATGCGGGTGGGTGGGGTCAGTGCGGAATGACCAACGTGGCACCGGTGTTGAGCTTGCCCGGATCGCTGATGCTGTTGGCCCGCATCAGCTCGGCTTGATCGATTTTGTAGCGCTTGGAAATCCGATACAAGTTGTCGCCGGGTCTCACCACATAGGAGCGCGTGGCGGTCGCCGCCGCGGCCTTGGGTGCGGGGGTGTCGCGGGTGGCGGCGGTCTTGGTGACCGTGGCGGCCTTGGGTGCGGTGGCCTCGCGGGTGGCGGTCTTGGTGGTGGTGGCGGCCTTGGGTGGGGCGGCTTTGGCGGTGGTGGTGTCGCGTGGGCTCGTGGTGGTGGTGTCGCGCAGCACCTTGGGACGCACCACCTGGGCGCGGGGGTTGGTGCCGGCTTCAAACGGGACGGCTTCCACCAAGCCGCGGTCGGCATTTGACGGGGTTTGTTGGCGGAGGGCGACGACGACCGGGGGGTCCATCGCCACGATCCGGTTAGGCGGCAGTTTCAGGGTCAGTCCGGCGGCGACCGGCTTGTTGTTGTTAGCGGCGCGGAGGGCGTCTTCCGCGACGCCCTCTCTGGCGGCGATGCGGGAGTAGTTGTCACCGGCCACCACGATGCAGGTGGCGTCGTCAGGGGCGATCATGGGCGGGTTGGCAATCCGCGGCTGTGGGGTGCTGGCGGTTTCGGTGGTGGCGGCGGCGGTTTGCGCCACCGAGTGGTCGTTGAGGAAATTGAGGTGGATGAAATACAGTGCGATGGCCACCACATGGATCACGAAAATGATGGTGAAGCCGCGCGAGATGCGGGTGCTGTGGTCGTCGTCTTCCAACTCCTCGGCAGTGGCGCTGGCCGCCACGCGCTGGTTGCGGTGGCGGGTCACGGCATGGATGCGTTTGAAGAACCGGTGGGGGGCCGGGCGGCGTTTGACGGGGAGGGTGCGTGGGTTCATGGCGGATTAGCGGAGTTGGTTGACAAGGTCGCGGAACGTGTTGCCGCGATGTTCGTAGCCGGAAAATTGGTCGAACGACGAGGTGCCTGGCGATAGCAGGATGGTCGAGCCGCGCGGGGCCAGCGCGCGTGCGGCAGCCAGCGCTTCGGCCAGCGTGGCGACGGCCCGGGTGGGCACCGCCGCGCGAAACAGCGCCAGCAGCGGGTTGGCGATCTGGCCATAGGTGACGCAGGCGACGGCCTTCTGGCGCAGCAGTGGCAGCAGCGCCGCGTAGTCGAGGCCCTTGTCCTTGCCGCCGGCGAGCAACACCACCGGGCGGGTCTGCGAGCGCAAGGCGCTCTCTAACGCATGCAGGTTGGTGGCTTTGGAATCGTTGAGGTATTCCACCCCATCCAAGGTGCGGATCAACTCGCAGCGGTGGGGTGGGGGGGCATAGCCGTGGAGTGCCTCGCGCATGAGTGCAAACGGGATGCCTAACGTCTGACAAGCGGCCATCGCCGCCATGGTGTTTTCGGCATTGTGCAGGCCGCGCAGGCCGGTGTCGTGGTCCAAGTCCAGCACCGTCTCGCCGTGCAGGCGGATGTGGTGTCCATCGGAAAACCACGCCGCCGATTCGTCCAGGGTGGAAAACGTGACGCTTTGCGCGGCCACGGGTGGCAGCGTTTCGCCGGCGCGGATCACCGCGGTGTCGGCGCTGGTCTGGTTGGCGAAAATCCGCAGTTTGGCCGCGCGGTAGGCCTCCACGCTGGGGTAGCGGTCGAGGTGGTCGGGGGCGAAGTTGAGCCAGACGGCCACTGCCGGGTGCAGCGTGCGGGCCGTCTCCAGTTGGAACGAACTGAGTTCGAGCGCCACCGCGGCGGGTGGCGGGTCTTGCAGCACCACCTCGGCAAAGGGCGTGCCGTAGTTGCCGCAGGCCGTGCCACCCAGCCCGGCGCGGTGGAGAATGCGCGCCACCAATTCGGTGGTGGTCGTCTTGCCATTGGTGCCGGTGATGGCGATGATACTACCGGTATAGTAGCGGGCCGCCAGTTCCACCTCGCCGATGACTTCGCCCGCCTGGCTGGCGAACGCCGCGACGTACGGGCCATAGGTGTCGATGCCGGGGCTGACCACCAGCAGGTCGCACACCACGCTGCGGCCTTGTTCGGCGGTGGCGGCGGGGTGCAATTCCGCGCCCGGCGCCATCCCCTGCAACGCGTCGGCACCGGCGCCATCCCACACCGACACCCGCGCCCCTTGGCGCAACGCAAGGGTGGCGGCGGCGCGGCCGCTGTGGCCGGCACCCAGAATGGCAACATGTTTTCCTGTCAGGGACATCGATATTGTTGTTAGGCGATTTTCAAAAGTGCGAGGCCGAACAAGGCGAGCATGATCGAGAGGATCCAGAAGCGGGTGATGACCTGGTTCTCATGCCAGCCGGCCAGTTCGAAGTGGTGATGGATCGGCGACATGCGGAAGATGCGTTTGTGGCGCAATTTGAACGAGCCGACCTGGAGGATGACCGACATGGCCTCCATGACGAACACGCCGCCGATGATGACGAGCATGAGTTCCTGTTTGGTGCAGATGGCGGCGCTGCCCAAGGCGCCGCCGATGGCCAGCGAGCCGGTATCGCCCATGAACACCTTGGCCGGATGACAGTTGAACCACAGAAACCCGAAGCCGGCTCCCGCCAGCGCAAACAAAAACACCGACAGCTCGCCCAGATACGGGTTGTGGGGAATGACCAGATATTCGGTGGCAATGAAGAACCGATGTGCCAGATAGGCCAGCACCGCATAGGCCAGCGCGGTGCTGATGGTGCAGCCGGTGGCCAGCCCGTCCAGTCCGTCGGTTAGGTTCACCGCGTTGGAGCAGCCGACGATGATGAAGGCGAAGAACGGGATGATGAGCCAGTGGAGGTCGAGCAGCGGGTATTTCCACAGCGGGAAACACAGCGCGCTGATGCTGAGGGATTTGGGGCCGAGGCAATAGCCCGCGCCGTCGGCAAGTTGCTGCGGCGTGGCGCCCACGCCGGACACCTCCGGTTTGAAGTAAATGAAACAGGCCGCCACCATCGCGATGGCGAATTGCCAGAGCAGCTTTTTGCGGCTGCTGATGCCGTCGGAGTTCCGTTCCTTGACTTTTTTGTAGTCGTCGCACATGCCTAACAACCCGCAGGCGGCCATGGTGCAGGCGCAGAGTGCGACGAAGGGGTTGAGGGGGCGGGCCCACAGCAGGGTGGAGATGAGCACCGCGCCGAGAATGAGCACGCCGCCCATGGTGGGGGTGCCGAGTTTGCCGCCGTGCAGTTCGGCGAGCTTGTGGACTTCCGCGGCGGTGCGAATCGGTTGGCCGACCTTGAGCGAGATGAGCTTGCGGATCACCCAGGGGCCGGCCAGCAGGGTCAGCAGGAATGCGGTGAGCCCGGCGCTGGCGGAGCGGAACGTCGCGTATTGAAACAGGTTGAGAAAATTATAGGTGTAGGTCCAACCATGGGCGACATGGGCGGTGTTTTCCGCTTCATAGGCATGCAGCCAGAAATCGTAGAGCAGGGGGAACATCAGGTGGCTGGAAAGACAGTGTGCATGACGCGTTCGACCGTGGCGGTGCGGCTGCCCTTGAAGAGCACCGCATCACCCGGCTTGAGTTCGCGGGTCAGCCAGGCGGCCGCCGCGGCGAATTGCGGGAAATGGGGGGCGCCGCCGGCGCCGGCGGCAATCCCTTCGGCACCCTCGCCCACGGCAATGAGGGTCAGGCCCCTGGCCGCGGCCAGCGCGCCGGTGCGCTGGTGGGCGGCGGCGGCGTGCGCGCCGAGTTCGCCCATGCGCCCGAGCACGACGATGCGTCGCGCGGCGGCGGCCAGGGGGATATCGGCGAGCGTCTCGATGGCGGCGGCCATTGATTCGGGATTGGCGTTATAGGTGTCATCGATGACGGTGACGCCGTTATGGGTGAAGGTGCGCAGCCGCCCGTTGGTTAGGACGGCGGTGTTGAGGCCGGCGGCGATGGTGGCGCTGCCGAGGCCGAGTTTCCAACCGGCGGCGGCGGCGAGCAGGGCATTGGTGACCATGTGGCGGCCCGGCACGGTTAGGTTGACTTCGGCGGGCGGCTCGCCCTCGATGATGAGGGTGAAGCGGGTGCCGGCGGCGGCGGGCCGCAGGTTTGCGGCGCGCACCTGGCCGCAGCCGTTGCCGACACTAACCAGAGTGGCGCGGCTGCACTGGCACAGGTAGTCGTGGAACTCACAGGCGGCCGGCACAATCAACACCCCGGTGGCGGGCAGGGCGCGCGCCAACATGGATTTTTCCTCGGCGATGGCCTCGCGCGTGCCCATGAACTCGAGGTGCGCGCTGCCGATGTTAGTGATGATGCCGTAGCCGGGTTGGGCGATCTGGCACAACGGGGCGATCTCGCCGCGGTGGTTCATGCCCAGTTCCCACACCGCGGCGGTGTGGTCCGGGGTGGTGGCCAGCACGGTGAGCGGCACGCCGATGTGGTTGTTGAGATTGCCGTGGGTGGCGCTCACCTTGAATTGTTGGGCCAGCACCGCTGCGGTGAAGTCCTTGGTGCTGGTCTTGCCATTCGAGCCGGTGATGGCCACCACCGGCAACTCAAGTTGGCTGCGCCACCACTCTGCCAGCCGTTGCAGCGCCAGCAAGGTGTCGGGCACCACCAGCACGGCGGTGTCGGCCGGCGCCGGGCCGCTCCAGCGGTGGACCACCGCCACGCGCGCGCCGCCGGCCAGGGCGGCGGCGGCGAAATTATCGCCATCGAACGATGCGCCGCGCAGGGCGAAAAAGGCCGCGGCTGGTGCCAGCTTGCGGGTATCGGTGGACACGCCGCCGGTGATGAGCGCAGCGGGACTGCCCGCGGCGAGGGTGCCGCCGAGGAGGTCCGCCAGTTGCTGTGCGGTTAGGGGTTGCATCGTTGGTCGGAGATAGCTTGGGCACGGTCCCGCAGCGCCTTGCTGGCGTGCTTGCGATCATCGAAGTCGATGGTGTGATCGGAGAATTGTTGGGTTGTCTCATGGCCCTTGCCGGCGATGAGGATGATATCGCCGGAGAGCGAGGCGTGCACGGCGGCGGCGATGGCCTCGGCGCGGTCCGGGATGCTGAGGCGGTTAGGGGTGATGCAGCCGGCCTCGATGTCGCGGATGATGGCGAGCGGGTCTTCGGAGCGGGGGTTATCGGAGGTGATGATGCAGGCATCGCTGTGGCGGGCGGCGACGGCGCCCATCAGCGGGCGTTTGCCCTGATCGCGGTCGCCGCCGCAGCCGAAGACGGTGATGAGGCGGCGCGGATTGAGTTCGCGCAGGGTGCGGCAGGCATTTTCCAACGCATCGGGGGTGTGCGCGTAATCCACAAACACGGCGCTGCCGCCGGCGTTGCCGACGTTCTCCATGCGGCCGGGCACTTGTGGCGCCTGCGCCAGCGCGGCCACCGCGAGGCGCGGGCGGATGCCGCAGGCGGCCGCGGCGGCCAGCGCGGCGAGCAAGTTATAGACATTGAAGCGGCCAATGAGCGGGGCGCGCACCAGATAGCTCTTACCCTTGGCGGTGAGTTCAAATTCCATGCCGCGGGCAGTCTGCCGGAGGTTGTTAGCGCGGAAGTCGCAATGCACGCCGAAGCCATAGCGCAGCACCGGCAACTTGGTGTGCAAGGCCTGCGCCAGCGCCGCGCCGTAGCTGTCGTCGGTATTGATCACCGCCACCGGGTGCTTGCCGTGGGGGTCGGCGGCCAGCGCGTGGAACCATGCGGCCTTGGCTTGGAAGTAGGCCTCGAGGGTGCCGTGGTAATCGAGGTGGTCTTGTGTTAGGTTGGTGAACACGCAGGCATCAAAGCCAATGCCGGCGATGCGTTGCTGATGGATGCCATGGGAGGACACCTCCATCGCCACGCCGCGGCAGCCGTGGTCGCGCATGCGGCCGAGGAGGGTGGCGAGTTCGATCGAGCCGGGGGTGGTGTGGCGTGCCGGTTGGATGGATTCCCCATCATCCACCACGATGGTGCCGAGCAGTCCGGCGCGGTGCCACAGCGTTTTCATCAGGTGATGGAGCAGGAACGCGGTGGTGGTCTTGCCATTGGTGCCGGTAATGCCTGCCAGCGCCAGATCGCGCCACGGATGGCCCGCCATGGCGGAGGCCAGTGCGGCGATGGCGACGCGGCTATCCGGCACATGCAGCCAGGTGATGGCCGGCGGCAGGTCGGCGGGCGGCGCGGTTTCTGCCAGGATGGCGGCCACCCCGGCGGCGATCGCCTCGCCGATGAAGCGGTGGCCATCGGTGCTGGTGCCGCGAATGGCGGCGAACAAGCCCCCCGTGGTCAGCTCGCGGGATGAGGCGGTGAGGGCAGTGATGTCCACGTCCAAGGAGCCACTGATGGTGACGCGGGACAGGCTTTTTGTTAGATCGCGCAGGATCATGGTTGGGTGATCTTGGCGAGGGGTGAGGGGATCGGTTCGGTGGGCTGCAAATTCATGTGGGTGGCCACGCGGGTGGCGATTTTGGCAAAGGCGGGTGCCGCGATGGTGCCGCCATAGCGGCTGACCTTGTCGGTTTTCGGGTCGTCGATGACCACCACGCAGACGAAGGCGGGGTGGTCGGCCGGCAGCATGCCGACAAAGGACACGGTGTAGCTGTTAGGGAGGTAGCCGCGGCCGTGTGGGTTATGGCGTTTGGCGGTGCCGGTTTTGCCGGCGACGCGGAAGCCCGGCACGGCGGCGAGGGTGGCGGTGCCGCCCTTTTCGGTGACTTTTTCCAAGGCGGCGCGCATTTGGACAGCCACGTTAGGCTTGAGCACTTGGGTGACGATTTCGGGCGGGTAGTCTTGGACGATGGTGCCGTCGTTGGCGATGAGGGCCTTGATGATTTGCGGTTTGAGCAGCTTGCCGTCGTTGGCGAGCACGGCATAGGCGCAGGCCATTTGCAATGGGGTGACGTTGAGGGCATAGCCATAACTGGCGCGGGAGAAATCCACCGCGTTGCCGGAGTTGCGGGCGATGCCGGAGCTTTCGCCGCTGAGCAGGATGCCGGTTTTGCTGCCGAAGCCCCAGCGTTTGACGTAGTCGTAGAAGCGTTTGGGGCCGAGTTGGAGGGCGAACTTGTAGGCGCCGATGTTGCTGGACTTGGCGAGGACGCCTTGCAGTGTGAGCATGCCGTAGGGGGCGTGATCGGGCACTTCGATCTTGCCCGAGACATAGTGGCCGTTGTGACAAAACACCGAGGTGAACGGCGTGGCAATCCCTTCATTGAGGGCACCGGCGGTGGCCACAATCTTATAGGTGGAGCCCGGTTCGTAAATTGCCTGGATCGCAAAATTGAAACTGTTTTGCACCAGGTTTTCCTTGCGGTTGAGGTCGAAGTGGGGGCGGCTCGCCATTGCCAGGATCTCGCCGGTGTGCGGGTCGATGAGCACCACCGCCGCGCGCTCGGCCTTGAACTCGCTGAGCGCGGCGTCCATTTCCTCCTCGACGATGGCTTGCAAGCCCATGTCGATGGTGAGTTGCACGTTGAGTCCGGCCCGCGGCGGCAGCAGGCTGCTAGAGTCGCCGGGGACGACCAAGCCGTGGGCGTCGCGGCGGTGTTGGCGCCAGCCATCGCGGCCGGCGAGGTACTCCTCCATGGCACATTCGACGCCGAACTTGCCGACCATGCGGGTGTGTTGCTGGTCGTTGTCGTCGGTTTCCTCGATTTCGCCGGTGAAGCCGATGAGGTGTGTGGCGAGGGTGGGAGCGGTGTACCAGCGTTTGAGGGAGTTTTCGAAATCAAAGCCCTGCAACCAATTCTCGTCGATGCTGGCGCGGAGGCGGTCGGCGAGGTCCTCGGGGATGTCCTTGGCGAGGGGCAACCACACCCCCGGGCTGGTTTCGATTTTGGCGCGGAGGTCCTCGCGGCGCATGCCTAACGGGCGGGCCAGCAAGCCGACGGCTTGGGCGAGGTGTTTTTGGATGATGGAGTCGGGTGTTTCGCTGTCGAGGATTTCCGCGCGCAGGCTTTTGATGCGGCGCATGCGTTTGGTCTCATCCATCGTGTCCCAGCCGGGTTGGTTGCTGGCTTCCTGATAGGCCAGCCCATAGCTGGCGAGCTTCGGGTCGAACAGATGGTTCTTATCGACATACAAGGTGGCCACGGGAATGCTTTTGGCCAGCGGTTCCTCCCGCCGGTCCACGATCATGCCACGGATAGCGGGGAGCTTTTCGATGCGCTGAAACGCCTTGTGCGAACTCGCGGCGTAGCGCTGGCGGTTGACGAGTTGGATTTGGAGCAATCGGGCTGAAAGCAAGCTGAGCCCGGCCACCAGGACCGAGCACAGCAGGATGCAGCGATATTGGAACTTGCGGTTCACAGGTTAGGGGATGGCGGATGCCACTGCGGCGGGAGGTGTGGGATTGACCGCCTCGGGCAGGCCGAGGGGGATGGGTCGCAGTGATGAGCCGGAGTCTTCGAGTTGCTTGCGGATGGCGAAGCGATTGAGCAAGTGATCGCTGCGCATCTGGGTGGTGCGGATGTCGAGTTTGTATTGTTCGACGCGGTGCTCGATGGCGTCGATATCGCGATTGACCAGGACTTGGTGGTTTTTGTAAATGGCGTGGAGCACGCCGCCGCAGGCGGCAATGCTGGCGGCGATGAACAGCACGACGAAGGTTGAGCGCGGGGTGGGGGGGGCGGCGGATCTGTGGCGGTTCATGGCATTATTCCAATAACTGCGCAACCCGCAGTTTGGCACTGCGGGAGCGGGGGTTGCGGGCGGTTTCCTCAGGGCTGGGACTGATGGCCTTGCGGGCTAACAACCGGAACTGGCAGTCCGGGTTGGGTCGGGGTTCGGGCCAGCCCGGATCATCGATGAAGGGCGCGGAGTGCTGGCGCAGGAAATGTTTCACAATCCGGTCCTCCAGACTGTGAAAGGTGATGACTAACAAGTGGCCGCCGGGTTTGAGCACGCCGGCCGCGGCGCTCAGCGCGGCGGTGAGCGAGGCGAGTTCGTCGTTGACCGTCATGCGGATGGCTTGGAACGTGCGGGTGGCGGGATGGATCCGGCCGTGGCGGCCGACGACCTTGGCGATGCACTCGGCCAGCTCGGTGGTGGTGGCAAACGGATGGGTGAGGCGGCGTTTGACGATGGCTGCGGCGATGCGGCGGGCATGGGATTCTTCGCCGACTTCAAACAACAGGCGGGTGAGGTCGGCTTCCGGCCAGCGGTTGATGATATCCGCAGCGGTGCAGGCGCACGACGGTCCCATCCGCATGTCGAGCGGTCCTTCGCGCTGGAAGGAAAAACCGCGGGCGGGGGAATCGAGTTGGCGCGAGGAAACCCCCAGGTCTAACAATAGTCCGTCGGCCCGCTCGCCGCGTTGGATAGCCGGGGCCTCCGCCAGCCGGGCGAAGTTGCCCTCCCAAGTGTCGAAGCGCTCGCCGAAGCGGGCGAGCCGGATGCGGGCGTGGGCCAGGGCTTCCGGGTCGCGGTCGATGCCGAGCACGCGTGCTCCGGCGTTGAGGAACATCTCGCTGTGGCCGCCGCCGCCCAGGGTGGCATCGATGATGAACGCGTCCGGGCATGGGGCCATCCACTCGGTCACCTCGCTGGGAAACACCGGCAGGTGGTAGTGGGCTGCGGGGTCGGGGGCATCCGCCGCCGTCACCAAAGCCGCCGACCGCCGCACCGAGAACCAGCCAGGAGCGGTGCGAGCGGTCGGGCCATGAGTGGCGGTGGCAGGCACTGTCCCGAGTGCTTGCCGCCGCCTTGCCAGAAAAAACCCCGATGGCCGCGCCGACAACCAGCCAGAAGCGGCGCGGACCATCGTTGTAAATGGCGCAAGGAGCTCCGTCCCGGGAGTCTCGTTGCGCCCAGCCAGAAAATTGTGGCGGCTTGTGGTGGCGGCCAGCAGGCGCCAGCCCCAGCCGGCCCCAGCCGCTACCCCACCCAACCGCGCCGCCGGCAGGCGGTCAGCGGCTAGCGCCAAGGTGGATGGGGGGGTCAGCATGTCAGCCGCGGGGTGGGGGATTGGGTTGGCGGATTATGTTAGAGAATGCCCAGGTCGTCCTTTTGATTCATCTCGATTTCCTGGGACCGTTCAAAATGGACCTTGTTCCAGACCTCGAAATGGCCGTGGCGGCCCACCAGCATGATCTCGCTGTCCGGCTTGATCTCCGCCTTTTCGCTCAAGTCTTTGGGAATCGACAGCTTGCCCTGCTCATTGATGGTCACTTCACGGCACAGCATCGCCAGCCTGCCGAGCAATTCGCGTTTCGTCGCCTCGTCCTTGTCGCTGCTCTTCACGATGGCCACCCGCTCGTCGTAGCCCGCTTGCGTCAGCACCTTGAGCAGCGGCATCTCATGCGCCCGCGAGTAGAGCAAATACAGCACTTCTTCGGTACCCGGCCGCCAGGCAGGCGGCACCGCGAACCGATACTTCGGATCGACGGCGTAGGGCTTGAATCCCAGATATGGCTGACCAATCTTGCTCACTTTTGACTGCTGAGGCGCGCTCAGTGCCTAAAAGTGAACTTTTGTGTACTTATGTCAACGAAAATAGCCCGGAATTTGAAAAATATCTTGGATCGGGTTTTTTTGGCGGACGTGCATCGGCAGTTTTGCTGGCTGGGTGGATTGTGGTGGATTGAGGTGGATTGGCGACGGCGCGCCCACAAATCGGCACTTTGCCCTCCTCTCGACTCAGCTGTAACCCGGATTTCCGGGTGGGACAACCTGAAACTCAGGAAACCCGAAATTCATCCCCGCGCCGCACGCCGCCGTCCGAGGCGGGGACGGCGCACAAGGCGGTGCGGGCGTCCCGCTGAAACAAAAGCGGACGCGTGGCAGTAGAGACAGGCAACCCGCGCGATATTTGCCAGCGCCGATCCGACCATGACACTCCGCCACTTGCTGCCAGTTCTGATGATGTTCGCGGCGGGCGCCGCGCTCGCCGCCGACCCCGCGGCGGAGGCGGCCGCCGCGCTTGCCAACCAACTCGCACTGGTTGACAAAGCCGGCTTGCTGCGTGCGCTGGAGGATCTGGCGGCGCGCGCGCCAGACCGCTACCCGGATGCGGCGGGGCTGCGCCAGCAGGTAAGCGACATCCCGGACCTCAAGCCGCTGCTGGCGCGCATGCAGCCGGGCGAGCCGGCGGCCCTTGCCCAAGCCGCCGCCATCGTCGGACTCCAGCGACGCATCCTGCTGGCCAATCCGCTGCTTGACTTCGATCAGGTGCTCGCCCGCCAGACCGACCATCCCGGTCTGCCCGCCAACTACCTCTCCAACTCCTCGCTGCCCAAGACCGGGTACAACAACCAGATCATCCGCTTTTCCATTCATGGCAGCACCCCTGAACTGACGGTTTTCACGCCGGAGAAAACGCGCTTCGTCGGTGATTTGTGCCTGCATTTCGACGCCGACCGCTTGTTGTTCTCGATGCCTGGCGACAGCGATTGGCAGGTCTTCGAGGTGCGGCTGGACGGCAGCGGGTTGCGGCAGGTGTCGCCGGACATCCGGCCCGGCGTGGACAATTACGACGCCTGTTATCTGCCCAACGGCGAGTTCCTCTTCACCTCCACCCTGCCGATGGTGTCGGTGCCCTGTGTCGCCGGCAGCGCCCACGTCGCCAATCTGTGCCGCCTCACCAAGGATGGCAAGGTGCGCCAACTGTGCTTCGATCAGGAACACAATTGGTGCCCGCGCGTGCTGGCCGACGGCACCATTCTCTATCAACGCTGGGAATACACCGACACCCCGCATGCCAACACCCGCCTGCTCATGACCATGAACCCGGACGGCACCAACCAGCGGTCGTTCTACGGGTCCAATTCCTATTGGCCCAGCGCCTTTTTCTACGCCACACCCGTGCCGGGCTCCGCCACCAAGGTGGTGGGCGTTTCCTCCGGTCATCACGGCGACGCGCGGCTGGGCGAGCTCTATCTGTTGGATGCCGCCAAGGGCCGCAGCGAGGACTCCGGGGTGGTCGCCCAGATCCCGTCCAAGCCGGCCACCCCCAGCGGCCAGGGCCGCATCTACGACCACATGCGCAACGTCTGGCCGCGCTTCCTCCACCCGCAGCCGCTGAGTGAGAAATATATGTTAACCGCTTGCCAGCCGTCACCGCGCCACGCGTGGGGTGTCTATCTGGTGGACACCTTCGACAACCTGCTCCTGCTCAAGGAATGCCGCGGGCGGGCCGTCCTCGAGCCGATCCCGGTGCTCAAGCGGCCCGCGCCGCCGGTGGTGGCGGACAAGGTGGACACCGCGCGCAAGGACGCCACCGTGTACCTGCAGGATATCTATCAGGGGCCCGGGCTCAAGGGGATTCCCCGCGGCACGGTCAAGGCGCTGCGCCTCTTTTCCTATACCTTCAGTTATCATGATGTCGGCGGCCTGTATGGCGTGATCGGCCAGGACGGCCCGTGGGATCTGCACCGCCCGCTCGGCACCGTGCCCGTGCATGAGGATGGCTCGGCCAAATTCAGCGTGCCCGCCAACACGCCAATCTCCATCCAGCCGTTAGATGGCGACGGCCAGGCGCTGGCGCTGATGCGCTCATGGCTGACGGCCATGCCCGGCGAGGTGCTGTCGTGTGTCGGTTGCCATGAGAGCCATGACCCGGCCCCCGCGGCCCGCAGCTCCAGCGCGTTCACCGCCCCGGCCGCCCCGATCAAGCCGTGGCGGCCGCAAGTCGCCGGGTTGAGCTTCAGCCGCGAGGTCCAGCCGGTGCTCGACCGCCACTGCAGCGCGTGTCACGACGGCACCAAGGCGCCACCCGACTTGCGCGGCGGCACCATGGTGGGCGATTGGTCGAGCCAGATTTCAGGCAACGGCGGCGCCGGCAAGGCCGGCCAATTTTCCACCAGTTATGTCAATTTGTTCCCCTACACCCGCGCCAACGGGATCGAGGGCGACTACCATCTGCTCGCCCCGATGGAGTTTCATTTTTCCACTTCCGAGCTCGGCCAGTTGCTGCGCAAGGGTCATTACGGGGTTGCGCTGGATGCCGACGCGCTTGACCGCCTGATCACCTGGGTCGATCTCAACCGGCCCTATCACGGGTCGTGGAGCTCCATCAAATGGGGCGATGCCAAACTCCTCGAGACCGATCGCGCCGGATTGCGGGCAACTTATGCCAATCTAACCGAAAACCACGAGGACTTCCCCGCCGATCCGCCGCCCGCCGCGCCGCTGCTGCCAGCGCCGCTGCCGGCCATCGCCAATCCCGAGCTCAAAGCCGCGGGCTGGCCGTTTGACGCCGCCCAGGCGCGCGCGCTCCAAGGCGCCAACCCCGCAAGCGTGCTGGCCGCCGCCGGCATCAGCATTCCCTTGGTTAGAATACCGGCCGGCGAGTTCGTCATGGGCTCGGTCACCGGTCACCGCGACGAGCAACCCGTCAGTTTGGTTAGAATCGCCAGGCCCTTCCGGATGGCCAGGTTTGAGATCACCAACGGCCAGTTCCGCCAGTTCGATCCCGGCCACGACTCCCGCGTCGCCGATGCCCTCAACTATCAATTCGGCCAACGCCCGTGGTCGCTCAACGACGATGCGCAACCGGTGTGCCGGGTTTCATTCCGCGAGGCCCTCGCGTTCTGCGAATGGCTGGCGCAAAAAACCGGCAGCAAAGTCACGCTGCCCACCGAGGCGCAATGGGAGTGGGCCGCCCGCGCCGGCAGCGCCACGGCGTTTTCCTTCGGCGACCTAACCACCGATTACGCGCCCTTCGCCAATTGCGCCGACGCTTCGATCGCCAAGTTCGCGGCCTGCACCGCCGCCGGCGAGTACCATGGCATCAGCATCATCGCCAACCCTAACAAATATGACATGCCGCTGCTGCGCGACGCGGCGCACAACGACGGCAACCAGCTTGCGGCGGTGCCGGGTTCGTACGCGGCCAATGGCTTCGGGCTGCACGACATGCACGGCAACGTCGCCGAGTGGACCCGTTCGCGCTACCTGCCCTATCCCTATGTCGACGACGCCGGCAACGAGCCGGCCACTGCGGGCGAGCGGGTCGTGCGTGGCGGTGCTTGGTGGACCCGTCCGTTCCAATGCAGCAGTGCCCACCGCGCCGTGTTCCAGGACTACCAGCCGGTGATGTGGGTGGGCTTCCGCGTCATCGTCGACGAGTAATCCGCACAGTCCCCTGTGCGGTTCGCAGTGGGTTTCAGAGACATCGGTGGAAATATCAGCCTTAAAAGGGAAATGGAAACGGTTGGGGTGGCGTTTTTTACCACAGATTTCACAGATTGAAGAGGATTACACGGAAAATAAGACCGCAATCTATCTACTCTTCGGCTCACCCTAAAGGTGTCTGCCATATAATTCATAACTCA
>CAIZNN010000018.1 GCA_903934285.1 Akkermansiaceae bacterium
ATGGTGAAAGACCCGAAGGATTACCGGTGGTGCGGCTACGGCGAAGCGATGGGCGGCGGCAAGGCGGCCCGCCTCGGGCTGTGCCAGGTGGCGGGACACGGCGGGCACGGCGAGGCGGCTTGGAACACCCCGGCCGCGGCCAAAGGCATGAGCGCGGCGGAAGTGTACCGCTGCTGGTTGTTTGAGGATGGGAAGATCCGCGAGACCGGCCAGACCCGCGGGGTCAAGGCCACCAAGGGCGGGTTTTCCACCGAGACCGCAGCGGCAGAGAAAACGCGGAAGGGGAAATTGAGCCGCGCCGCGTTGCTGCGCTGCCGGGTGCGGTATTTTTCAGACGGGTTGGTGCTGGGCACCAAATCGTATGTGGACGGGGTGTTTGAGGCCTATCGCGGGCATTTCGGGCCGAAGCGAACGAGCGGCGCGCGGGCGCTGCAGGAAGACGCCCAAGGCAGTTTGTTCACCGCGCGACAGTTGTCAGTGAGAACGGTGGGGTAAGAGGATCCCGGTGGGCGGGCGTGCTTCAAGGTCCTGAGTGGTGGCAACCAGCGTCGAGCTAAGGTGGGATGGGATCATAACCCGGCTAACATGATTAAATCAGCATTGATGTTGAGGTGGAGCTCAACAGGCTTTGCGATGCCGCACACAGGGGCGGATTAAGCCAATCGCCCGCCCGCGCTTGCGGCGCCAGCTAAAAAAAGGTGTTGCGCGCGGCCGGGATCGCGGCTTAATTCGGCGCGCTGTCAGGGGCCGTGGAGGTTCGGCAGGCGAACCCCGCCAGGACTTGATCGTAGCAACGGTAGTTTGTCCGGATTTGCCGCGGATTCCCTGGCAGCACTTTTTCAGCCATTTTGGTTTTTGCTTGCGCCGGTCGGTTCGCCGGAGACAATCCGCGCCCCGCGCAGCGGTTCCATGCCATGAGCGAATTCCAATCAACCGCCAGCTTCGAGCAAATCGGCGAAGTGCTGCGCCGGTACCAGTCGTTCGTGCTGCTGAGCCATGTGCGCCCGGATGGCGACGCGATTGGCTCGCAAATTGCGCTGGGTTTTGCGTTGCAGGCGGCTGGCAAGAACGTGCGGTTGTTCAACGAGGACGGGCTGCCAGAGAGTCTCGCCTTTCTGCGCGGGGCAGAGCGCATTGAACAGCCGCCGGCCGAGCCGGTGGTGGCAGACGTGGTCATAGCGCTGGATACGGCGACGCGGCCGCGGCTGGGCGAGGGTTGCCTGCACGCGGTGTCCAAGGTGAAGCGCTGGCTCAACATCGACCACCACGTATCCAATCCCCACTACGGCGAGTTGAATCTGATCGATCCGAGCAGTCCGGCGACTGGTGAGATTGTCTATGAACTCATCATAGCACTTGGGTTGCCGCTGCCAGAGGAAACCCGCGATGCCCTTTACGTGGCGGTTTCCACCGATACCGGATCGTTTCAATATCCCTCGACCACCGCCAAAACCTATGACATGGCGGCCGACCTGATCCGGCGCGGGCTGGATGTGGGCACGCTCAATTCCAACACTTACGACAATCACCCGCTGCGCCGCCTCGAGTTGCTGCGCGCCTTGCTCAACACCCTCGAACTCTCGGCCGACGGCATGGTGGCGCACTGGACGCTGCGCGAAGCCACCCGCCGCGAGTTGGTCCTCTGCGCGGAGGACAGCGAAGGGCTCATAGATGTGATCCGTGCCATCCGCGGCGTGCAGGTGGCAGTGTTTTTCGAGGAGTTGCCCGACGGCAACTCCCGCGTCTCGATGCGTTCCAAAGATCGCCGCTACGATGTGTGCCAGGTCGCGGCGGAATTCGGCGGCGGTGGCCATTCGCTGGCCGCAGGCATCCGCATGCACGCTGTGCTCGATGACGTCAAAGCCCGCGTGCTGGCTGCCATCCAGCGCCGCATCGACGCGGCGAAAGGGGATGTGAGTCATCCTAGCACCCCGCCCTCTTCTAACCACTGAGCAATTTTTTCAGACTTATGCGACCCAATCCCATGGAATCCGACGGACCGAGCGGCGTGTTGTTAATCGACAAAGCACCGGACATGACCTCTCACGACGTGGTGGCGATTGCCCGCCGCGCCCTCAACACCAAGAAAATCGGCCACTGCGGCACGCTCGATCCGATGGCCACCGGCCTGCTGATGCTGGTGATCGGCCGCGCCACCAAGATTCAGGATCTGCTGATGAGTGAGGACAAGCAATACCAGGGCACCATCACCCTGGGCTCCAGCACCAGCACCCAGGACCGGCAGGGCGATGTGCTCGAAACCAAAGCGGTGCCGGATCTAACCATCGAACAGATCCATGCCGTTTTCGACGCCTATGTCGGCCCCTTCGAGCAAATTCCACCGATGGTTTCCGCCATCAAGAAGGACGGCGTGCCGCTCTACAAACTGGCGCGCAAGGGGCAGATCATCGAACGCGACCCCCGCCCGGTGCATATCACCTCCTACGAAGTGACCCGAGTGGCGCTGCCGGAAATCGATTTCACCGTGCATTGTTCCAAAGGCTTCTATGTCCGCACCTATGCCCATGACATCGGCGAGCGCCTCGGCTGCCTGGGTCATCTCAGCGCGCTGCGCCGCACCCGCTCGGGTAAGTTCACCCTCGAGCGCGCCGTCACCGTCGCCGCCCTCAAAACCACGCCGCGCGAGGTGCTGCTGCAAGCGATGATTTCGCTGGCCGAGATCTCGCTGATGCGCGGGGCCTGAGCCACTGCCCCCCCCACGCGACCATGGCCATTCAGATCGGTTCCCTAGTCAAGGTGATCACACCACTGCTTGCCGCCTCCGGCGGGCTCGCCGGATTGTTAGGCGAACGGCTCGGTCAAAACCGCAATCTGGCAGGGGACGACAGGTGCAAGAAACTCGAGGAAGACATGCTCAAGATGGGCGAGGTTTTTGCCGCGGCGGTGGTGCGGTTGCAGGCCGCCGCGCAAGAACTGCAAACGCAAACGGAGCTTTTTGAGGCCCAGCGCGCGCGGCTGCGCCTGGCCTGTATCCTGTCCGCCCTCGCCCTGGGTGTTAGTGTGGTGGCGGTGGGGCTGGTTGTCGTTAGGTGAGCGGGCAGGCGCCGCCGGGCGCGCCGAGGCGCAGTGCCATGCGGACCCGCGCTTCCGCAGCGCAGGCAGGTGGCACGCCCTGAAATGTTGGTGGGTGATGTTGCCGCCTCAATGTGCCAGGCGGGTGACCATGGCGTAGATGATGAGGACCAGCAGCACCAGGCCGATGCCGAAGAAGGCGAAGCCGACCGGGCGGGCGATTTTCTTCCAGTTTTCCCATTCGTCGCGCACCCGGTATTGGTCGAGGCGGCCCTGGGCGATGAGGCGCTCGTACCATTTTTTGCGCTCATGGAGCATTTCGGTTTTGGAGATGCGGCCCGAGAAGATCACATTGTCCATCGGGAACTTTTCTAACCGGAAATGGGTGTTGAAGAAGTGCACGGTGAAGATGAAGCCGGCGGCCAGCAGGGCTTCGTCGGAGTGGACGATGAGGGCGATGTTGATGATCCAGCCGGGCAGGAAGGCGGTGAAGAACTGCGGGAACCACATGACCATGCCGGAAATGCCAATGGCAAACATGCCCCAGAACACCGCGAAGTAGTCGAACTTTTCCCAATACGTCCAGCGGTCGAATTGCGGCTTGGGGGCCTTGCCGAAGAACCATTTCTGGTGGGCCACGAATTCACGCCAGTCTTGCAGGCCGGGGACCATGGAATCCGGCCCGAACAAGACCTTGAAGAAGCGCCCGAGTTCCCACTTGCCGGTGTCCGGGTTGCGCAGCGTGCCGCGGTTTTGCCAGGCTGAGGAGGCGAGGGCGCACAGGTGCAGGCCAAAGTACAAGAAGCTGACGAGGGCGCCGAAGCGGTGCAAGGAGCGGGCGGTTTGGGCACCGCCGATGACCTCAAACAAGGCTTTCGCCCAGTCGGTATAGTAGAACTTCAGTGGCATGCCGGTGATGACGAGCAGCAGGAAGCTGGTGACCATCAGGAAGTGCAGAAAGCGCTCGAAGGGGGAGAACCGGGTGAACCACTCGTCATCCTGCTGGGTCTCGAATTTCGTGTCGCGATAGGCTTTGGAATCATGCCGGTAGAGCCACACCGAACGCGCCAGCCACAGCAGCGTGTGGGCGCCGAAAAACGCGAACACGCCCAGCAACAGGCCCGTCATCAGCACGAAGGTGAGGTGCAAGGCTGGGTATTTCTTGCCGTCGAGCGGATTGGCGTGCGGCACGTATTGGGTGAAGCCGACGGTGGCGCCGGGATGGCATTTGGCGCAGGTGGCGCGGATGTTTTGTTTGGATAGTTGGGACGCGGGATCGGAGATAGGCAGGATGTTGTGGTCGCCGTGGCAATCGAAACAGGCCGCCACATCGCTGGCGATGTTCGGCTGGCCCAAGGCCATCGCCTTGCCGTGATAGGTGTCGCGATAATGCTTGAGGCTTTCCTCGTGGCACTTGCCACAGCGGTTGTCGCTGGCTTGTTTGAAGTGTGCGGTGTTGGGATTTTCGATGTCATGCGCGGAGTGGCAATCGTTGCACACCGGCCCGCGCGAGTCGCCCTTGGCCAGCAACTGGCCGTGGACGCTTTTGTTATAGGTTTCCTCGATGCCGAGGTGGCACTTGCCGCAGGTTTTGGCCAGGTTGGCCTTGTTGACTGGCGAGCTGCGGTCAACGCTGCGCTTGATGTCGTGCACCCCGTGGCAATCATTGCAGGAGGGGGCCACCACCAAGCCCATTTTTTCCATGCCGCGGCCGTGGATGCTCTCTTGATAATGAGCGGCGACATCGGGGAAGCGCATGCGGTATTCCTTGTTGATGCCGGCGTTGTCGTGGCACTTGGCGCAGGTGCGCGACAGGTTGAGTTTGAAGGTGGGCGAGTTGGGGTTTTTCGGCGAGAGCATGTCATGGGTGCCGTGGCAACTGGTGCAGGAGGCCGCCCCGGACGAGCCCATCGAGCGGCTGATGCCGTGAACGCTGGTTTTGTAGATGTCGGCCTGCTCCTTGTGGCAGGTGGCACAATTCACCGGGGTGGCCGGCTTGGCGTCGTCGGGATGCTCACCGGCGAGGTCGGGGTGGCACTCGGCGCAGGAGAGTTTGGCGTGGACCGAGGCCTGGCGGATTTTCTCGTCGACAAACAGCGACGTGGTCTTGCCACCGGGCAGGTCTTTGGTTAGGTCCTTTTCGCCGTGGCATTCCAGGCACTTGTCATTGGGGATGAGCTCTGCGGCGGGCTTGATGGCGGCGGTGGCGGTGGTGGCGGCGGCGTCGGCTGTGGCGGCTGTGGCGGCCAGCGTTACGGCGGGGGCGGCCAGCAGCCAAAACAAGCCGAGGCAGCGGGCGGTGAGGAGAAGTGGGTTGCGCATGGCAGTCGGGTAGTGAGAGGTATCGGATGGAGTCGCGGTGGGGGAGGTGTGCCGCCGGGAGCTGAAACCATTAGGAGGTTTACAGAAGGCGCGACGTTATGGCTTTGCGCTGCGGCGGCAAGGGTGGAAATCCCGCAAACGCCCCAATCGCGAGTGATGCGCAATGATTGCAAAGCGATGCGCAGAGGCCGGCACATTGGGTCTTGCTGGCGGGGGCGGCCGACCTACTATCGCGATCACGGAATTGCTCCATGCTGTCTGCGGCCGAGGGGATGGGTCAGGTTGTCAGCCGGGGATTGCCACTGGCACACGGCGCAGGTCCGGGTGCCGCAGGATTTCGCCAATTTATGAAACGCTATCTTATACCGCTGTTGTCGGCCGTAGCCGTGTGGGCTTGTCCGGTACGGGCCGCCGAGGAACGGGTGCCGAATGACAAGTGCCTGGAATGCCATGGCGAGAAGGATCTAACCAAAGAGCTGGCCGGTGGCAAGACCGCGTCGTTGTACGTCGATGAGGCGAAGTCAAAGGAAACGGTGCATGGCAAGGTGCAATGTGCCGAGTGTCACAAGGATTTGACGGCAGAGCATCCCGACGATGCCAAGGCGGCCATGGCAGTGGATTGCGCGGCGTGTCATGACAAGCAATCGAAGAGCTTTGGCGCGAGCGTGCACGGCATAGCCCATGACAAGGGCAGCGCGACGGCGGCGGGCTGCAAGGATTGCCACGGCACTCACGAGGTGTTTTCGCGCAACTCGCCGCGCTCCAAAATTCACGTCAGCAATCTGGGGAAAACCTGCGGTGAGTGCCACACCGCCGAGGCCGCCGAGGTGGCCGCCAGTGTGCACGGCCAGGCGCAGAGCAAGGGCGAAGGCGCCACCTGCATTGATTGCCACGCGGAGCACAAGATTGTCGGGTTGAGTGGTCCGGCGGCCTCGTTCCGGACTGCGGAGACCTGCAGCAAGTGCCACGCCAGCGAACGCATCAACAGCCGCTTCGGCATGCCCAGCGACCGGGTGAAGACGTTTTTGGAGAGTTACCACGGGCTGGCCGCCACCGGCAACTCGACCTTGGCGGCCAATTGTGCGAGTTGCCACGGCTATCACAAGATTCTGCGCTCGACCAACCCGGACTCGACGATTCATCCGGCGCATTTGATGGAGACGTGCGGCAAGTGCCACCCCGGGGCGACGCAGGGGTTCGTGGGCGGCAAGATTCATGCCGACGAAGACAAGAGCGACGAGACCGGGATGGTGGTGAGCCGCTGGGTGAGAAACATCTATGTGGTGCTCATCGTGCTGACGGTTGCGCTGTTAGGTGCGCACAACGGCCTGGCATGGTGGCGCAAGGTGGCGGCGCGGCGGCGCGCGCAGGGTGAAATGGTCATCCGCATGGACCGCAACCAGCGGTTGCAACATTTCACCTTGCTGGCCAGTTTCATCCTGCTGGCGGTGACCGGCTTTGCGTTGAAGTTCCCCAACACCTGGTATGCGCATTTGATGGGCAGCGAGGAAATCCGCCGCTGGACCCACCGCGTCGCCGGCGTGGTGCTCATCGGCGGCGGACTCTATCATATCTACTACGTCGCCTGCACCGCCGCCGGGCGCAAGTTGCTGCGCGATTTGTGGCCGCGCTGGCACGACGCCCAGGACGTGGCCACCAACGTCGCCCACCTCGTGTTGGGCAAGCCCAAGGCGCGGTTCGGGCGCTTCGGCTACCCGGAAAAACTCGAATACTGGGCGGTGGTGTGGGGCACGCTGGTGATGGGTGCCACCGGCCTGGCCATCTGGTTCAAGATTGACGTGACCCAATGGTTCCCGCGCTGGGTCATCGACGTGGCCATCACCATCCATTACTACGAGGCGATCCTCGCCTGCCTCGCCATTGTGATCTGGCATTTCTATCACGTGATGTTTGATCCCGACGTCTATCCGATGAACTTCGCCTGGCTCGACGGCAAGGTCGCCAAGCATTGGCACGAGGAGGAACACCCGCTGGAGACGGAAGAGGAGGCCGCCCGAGAGGTGGCAACAGCGGAGGCGGAAGAGGAAGAAACCAAGCAGTGAAGCACGCGATTGGCCAATGAGTCGATTGGCAGCGGGCAGGATGCCCGCGCCACCGTGGACCGGGCATCCTGCCCGGCGGCTCTGGCCTGGCGGGTGCGGATCGGCAGGCAACCGCGCTGGCATCCCTGCCGGGATGCGGAATGATGGGGAGGCGGGGTCCGGTGGTGTCGGTCGCTTGCGCTCCCTCAACCACCGGCTAATGGCTGCGATGCCTCCGGCATCAGGAGGTAGACTCAGACGGCCAGCTGCGGGCAAGGGAATGGGCTAGCTGCGGGCAAGGGAATGAGGTTGCTGCGGGCAAGGGAATGGGCTGGTTTGAATCCGGGCAAGATGCCCGGACCACGGTGGCGCGGGCATCCTTGCCCGCCAGCCCGTGCGCTGCGCAGGCCAAGCCGCCAGGCGCCCCGGCTTGATCGTATCATGGGCATTGCGGACTGAAGTCCGCGCTCCTTAGCCAATCACCTGCGGCCAGGCGGTGTGGAACATCGCGCCGCGGGGCTGGTCGGTGCGCTCGTAGGTGTGGGCGCCGAAGAAGTCGCGCTGGGCTTGCAGCAGGTTGGCGGGCAGCACTGAGCTACGATAGCTATCGTAGTAGGCCAGCGAGGCGGAGAAGGCGGGGACCGGGATGCCGTTGTGCATGGCGAGGGCGACGACTTCGCGCCAATTTTGCTGGTTGCGGTTGAGGACGTCCTTGAAGAACGGATCCAACATGAGATTGGCGAGGGCGGGGTTGGCGCGATAGGCGGCGGTGATGTGCTTGAGGAAGCGGGCGCGGATGATGCAGCCGCCGCGCCAGATGCCGGCGATTTTTGCCAGGTCGAGGTTCCAGCCCTTGGCCGCGCTCACGGTGGTGATGAGGTCGAGGCCCTGGGCATAGGAGATGATCTTGGACGCGTAGAGGGCGGCGTGGACTTGTTGGATGAGGGTGGCCTTGGCGGTGGCAATGGCGGGGGTGGGTCCCTCGAGTTGTGAGGAGGCGGCGGCGCGTTGGTCCTTCATGGACGAGAGGATGCGTGCTTCGACGGCGGCGTTGATGGTGGAGATGACCACGGCGTTGTCCACCGCGCTCATGATGGTCCATTGGCCGGTGCCCTTCTGGCCGGCGGTGTCGAGGATTTTCTCGACGATGGGCGCGCCGGATTGCGGGTCGGTCTGCTTGAAGATTGCGGCGGTGATCTGGATCAGATAGCTTTCCAACTCGCCGAGGTTCCAGGCGGTGAAGACCGCGGCGAGTTCGGCGGCGCTGAAGCCGGCGGCCTTGAAGATATTATATGCCTCGCAGATGAGTTGCATGTCGCCGTACTCGATGCCGTTGTGGATCATCTTGACGAAGTGGCCGGCGCCGCCGGGTCCGATGTGATAGACGCAGGGTTCGCCGTCGACCTTGGCGGCGATGGCCTCGAAGATCGGCTGCATCACTTGCCAGGTGGAGGCCGGGCCGCCGGGCATGATCGAGGGGCCCTTGCGGGCGCCTTCCTCGCCGCCGGAGACGCCGGTGCCGATGAAGCGCAAGCCGAGAGCGCCGAGCCATTGGTCGCGGCGCTCGGTATCGGTGTAATGGGAATTGCCGCCATCGATGATGATGTCGTCGGGCGCGAGTAGCGGGATGAGCGCTTCGATGAGCGCATCGACCGGCGCGCCGGCCTTGACCATGAGCATGATCTTGCGCGGGGTGGCGAGGGAGTGGACGAAGTCCTCGAGGGTCGTGGTGGCGACGAGGTTTTTGCCGGGGTGGGCGGCGACGAAGGCGGCGGTGACCGCGCTGGTGCGGTTGAACACCGAGACTTGGAAACCGCGGGATTCCACGTTGAGAACGAGGTTCTGGCCCATGACGGCCAGACCGATGAGTCCGAAATCGCTGTTGCTCATAATGAGGGTGCCGATGGATGCGGCGGCGCGGGTGTAGTCATGTTGGAACCCCGGCGCAACCTCTTGTTGCCAAGCGGCGCGGAATTTCCCACAGTGCGCCTGTGAACTTGCCCAACACGATCACCCTGTGCCGCCTGGTGCTGACCGCCATTTTTGTCGGAGGCACCGCGCTGGCAAGCACCTTTGGCCACTGGCTTGCCATGGTGGCTTTTGTGATTGCGGCCATCAGCGATTGGTTCGACGGCTATTTCGCCCGCAAATACGGCCTGGTCACGCCGCTGGGCAAGCTGCTGGACCCGTTGGCCGACAAGGTGCTGGTGTGTTCGGCGTTTGTATATCTCAGCGCGGAGGGGCGCTGCCCGGTATGGATCACGGTGTTGATTTTGGCGCGCGAATTTCTCATCACCGGCTTGCGCCAAATCGCCGTTGAGGCCGGCCAAGTGCTGGCCGCCGATCGCCTGGGAAAATGGAAAACCGGCTTCCAACTCACCTATTGCATCACCTGTCTGGTGTGGTTCGCGGTGCAACCGGTTAGTTCCCACGACCCGCTGTGCTGGCTGCTGGCGCTGCTCTCCAACCCGCAGTGGTGGCTCACCCCGGTGGCGTTGTGGCTGGCGCTGGCCCTCACCCTGATCTCCGGCTGGAATTACATGTGGAGCAACCGCGACTTGTTGACCGGCAAGCGGTCGTGACGCGCCGCCACCTCGGTTACCAACCGCCACCCAGCGCTTTGTAGAGCGCGATGAGATTGGTGGCCAGCGCCAGATTGCTGAGGGTCAGTTCGCTTTCGGTTTGCAACAGCGCACGCTGGGCGCTGAGGACATTGAGGAAATCGGTTTGGCCGGCGGTGTAGAGTTCGGTGGAGAGTTCCACGGCGCGGCGGTTGGCGGTGACCGCGGCGAGCAGCGACGCGCGGCGCTTGTGCTCGTTAGAACTGGCGATCATCGCGTCCTCGACTTCCTGCAAGGCGCCCAGCACGGTCTTGCGATAGGCCAATAACGCCTCATCGCGCAGCGCCTGTTGGACGCGGATGTTGGCCTGGATGCTGCCGCCTTGCAACAGCGCCCAGTTGAATGACGGGCCGTACGCACTCACGCGCGCCGACGGCGAAAGCCAGTCGGACAGCTTGGCGCTTTGTTGGTTGAGCGAACCGCCGAGGGCGAATTTGGGAAACAAATCGGCCACGGCCACCCCGATCCGCGCGGTGGCGGCATGGGCGTTGGCCTCGGCGCTGCGGATGTCCGGGCGCCGCCGCAACAAGTCGGAGGGAATGCCGGTGGGCACGCTGGCCGCGGCGGTGGGCAGCGGGCCGGAGGGGCCGAGCCTGCCTAACAAATCCGTGGGTGGCCGGCCGAGGAGCACCGCGATGGCGTGGGTGGTCTGTCTGGCGGTGGTTAGCAAGCGCGGGATTTGGGCTTGGGTATTGGCGACGATGGCATCGGAGTTGACCGCATCGAGGGCGCTGGCGAAGCCGGCAGCGCGGCGGTCATGGGTGATGGTAGCGCTGCGTTGTTGGGTGGCGAGGTTGCGCTGCGCCACGGCGAGTTGGTCCTGAATCGAGCGCAGTTGGCAATACGTCAGGGCGACCTCGGCGGCCATGCTCAAGCGGGTGGCATCGAGCGTGGCGGTGGCGGCGGCGAGGCGGGCGGTGGCGGATTCGAGGTTGCGGCGGTTGCCGCCGAAGAAATCGAGTTCCCAAGCGGCGCTCAGGCCGCCGTGATAGCTGCGCGAGGTGCCCGCCGCGGGTCCTGAGCCGCTGGCGTGGGTTTCCTGGGCGCCGCCCGAGGCATTGAACCAAGGCCAGAATGAGGCGGCGGCGGCCTGGCGTTGTGCGCGCGCCTGGCTGAGGCGGGCGGCGGCGATTTTCACATCGAGGTTGGCCTCGATCGCTTGTTCGACCAGCGCATTGAGTTCGGGATCGTGGAACCTGCGCCACCAGCGGACCAGCGCGGCGGGGTCGGCGGCCGGCGCGGTCTGGGTTTTGCTAAAACTCCAGGTGGCGGGCAGCTCGCTGTTAGGGCGGTGGAACTCGGGGCCCACCGCGCAACCGACGCAGCACAGTGCGCAAAGCGCCAGGACGGCAGTGGCGGAGCTCATGAACGGCACGGCTGGGGGAGGGGGTTATTCATAGCGGAGTGCTTCGATTGGATCGAGGCGCGAGGCTTTCCACGCGGGATAGAAGCCGAAGATGATTCCCACCGAGGCGGAAACCAGCACCGAGGCGATGATAGCGCCGAGCGAGGGCAGGGTGGGCCAATGCAGGATGGTGGTGACCAGATAGGAAGTGGTGCGGCCCAGCGCGATGCCCATCGCCCCGCCGGCCAGACATAACATCACCGCCTCGGTGAGGAATTGCCGCAGAATATCCCTGCCGCGCGCGCCAACCGCCATGCGCAGACCGATCTCGCGGGTGCGCTCGGTTACCGAGACGAGCATGATGTTCATAATGCCGACGCCGCCAACCAGCAGCGAGATCATGGCGACCACCAGCAGCAGATTGGTCATCATCACGGTGGTGGATGTTAGGGCCTTGGTGATTTCGGCCATGTCGCGCACATTGAAGTCGTCCACTTCGGCTTCGGCGATGTGGTGGCGCTCATGGAGCAAGCTGGTGATTTCGCTGGTGGCGCCCTGGGTTTCCGCGGCGCTGGTGGCCGAGACGATGATTTGATCGACGGTGATCATGCGCACCGGCATCGGGCTGTTCTTGGCTTGGATGGCGGAGCGGGAGGCGTAGAGCCCCTGCGCCGAGCCCGGATAGAGTTGGCCACGCGGGGTGGTGGTGGTGGTGCCGGTAGCTGCGGCGGCGGTGGCGGTATTGGCGGTGGTGGTGCCGGAAACGCGGAATTTGATCGTGGTCCAGGGCGCGATGAGGATGTCATCCTGGTCGCGGCCCATCATGTTGGCGCCCTTTTTTTCCAGCACGCCGACCACCCGCAGGGCGACATTTTGCAGGCGCAGTTCCTGGCCGACGGGCGACTGGCCTTGGAACAACTCGCGCACCACGGTTTGGCCGATCAGGCAGACCCGGGACGCGTTGCGCACGTCGCGCTCGTCAAACGCCGCGCCCTCGGCGACGCCCCAGTCCCGCACGTCGAGGAAATCCGGGGTGGTGCCGTTGATTTCGTTAGGCACCCAGTTTTTGTTGCCGCAGATCAGCGGGGCGTTGCGGCTGCGGACCACCGGGGCGGTGGCGCGCACCGACGGGCATTCGCGCAGGATCGCCGCGCTGTCTTCCGGGGTGAGGGTCATGGTGCTGCCGGCACCGAACGAGATGCCGCCGCTGGCCGCCGCGCCGGGAAAGATCATCAGGGTGTTGGCACCCATGCTGGCGATGGTTTTCTGAATCGCCGCCGACGAGCCGTTGCCAATCTCCATCATCGCAATGACCGCGCCCACGCCAATGACGATGCCCAGCGTGGTGAGCGCGGAGCGCATCACGTTGCGCCGCAATGCGGTTAGGGAGGCTAGCAAAATCAGCAGCGCTTTCATGAGGGCCCTCCCGGGGTGAGTTCATCCGCCTCGATCAAGCCATCCGCCATGCGGATGACGCGCCGGCAGGTGGCGGCCACTTTCGGGTCATGGGTGACAATGAGAATGGTGATGCCATCCTGCTCGTTGAGTTGTTTGAAGAGCGCCAGCACTTCGCGCGTGGTTTGCGAGTCGAGATTGCCGGTGGGCTCGTCGGCTAACAGCAGTGGCGGGTGGTTGATCAGGGCGCGGGCCAGCGCCACGCGCTGTTGCTGGCCGCCGGAGAGTTGCGACGGCTGGTGGTCCATGCGGTCGGCCAGCCCGACCCTGGCTAACATCGCCGTCGCGCGTTGCCTGGCCTCCTTTTGTGAGATATGACTCCCGGCATAGAGCAAGGGCATCATCACCTGGGCCTGCGCCTTGGTGCGCGGCAGCAGGTTGAAATTCTGGAACACGAAGCCCATCTTGTGGTTGCGCATCTGGGCGCGGGCGTCGTTGGAGAGGCGGGTGACCTCCTCGCCGTCTAACAGGTAAGCGCCGGAGGTCGGGCGGTCGAGGCAGCCCAGCGTGTTCATCAAGGTGCTCTTGCCGGAGCCCGACGCGCCGGTGAGGGCGACCATTTCACCTTTGGCGATGGTGAGGGTGATGCCCTTGAGCACGGGCAGCACCACCTCGCCGAGGTAGAAGGTTTTGCGGATGTCGCGGAGGTCGATGAGATTCATGGGGTCACACGCAATCGGCGGTCGCGGCTTAGCGGCGCGGGCCGCGGCTGGGGAATTTCGGGGCGAAGGGATTGGTGGTTTCGGCGGCGTCCGCGCCGCTTGCCGCGCGTTGCTCGGCGACGACCACTTCCACGCCTTCGAGTGTGGCGTCGGCGGCCAGCGGCATCACTTCGGTGACGACGCCATCACTGATGCCGGTGCGCACCTTGAGCGGCGTGACCCGGTTGGGCGCGCTGGCATCGCGCACCCACAGCACGCCGCTGTGGCTCTTTTTCTTGTCGGCGGCTTTGCCACCGCCGCCGCCGCCACCGCCACCGCCACCGCCACCGCCACCGCCACCACCGCCACCGCCACCGCCACCACCGGTCGCCGCCGCCTTGGTGCCGGTCTTGGTGGCGTACGGGTTCTCCGCGCCGGCGGCGAGTTGGTTGTCGTTGGGCCGCCAGCGCAGCGCCGCGTTGGGAACGGTTAGGACATCCTGCTTGTGGTCGATCTCGAACTTCACGCTGGCAGTTAGATAGGGCAGCAGGGTGCCCTCGGTATTGTCGGTGTTGATTTCGACGGTATAGGTCACCACGTTCTGGGACATGGTGGCGTTGAGGCGGATTTTGTTGACGGTGCCGTGGAAGGTCAGGCCGGGGAAGGTGTCGACGCTGAAGGTGACGGCCTGGGCGCTGTGGATGCTGCCGATGTCGGCCTCATTGACGGCGACCCAGACCTCCATTTTCTGCAAATCCTTGGCCAGCAGGAAGAGGCTTGAGGCGCTCATGTTGGAGACCACGGTTTGTCCCACATCGACGCGGCGGTCGATGACGATGCCCTTGACCGGCGAGCTGATCGTGCAATAGCCGAGGTTGCGGTCGGCCAGTTGGATCGCGGCCTGGGCCTGCATCACGGCGGCTTTGCTGGTGGCAATTTGGGCGGTGGCCACCGCGCAGGCGGCCTCGGCGGCGGCGACGTTGGCCTTGGCCGCGTCGTGGGTGCCTTGATAGGTGTCGAAGGCCGAGCGCGACAGCGAATCGGAGGGGCCGAGTTGTTCGGCGCGGTCCCAATCTTTTTTGGCCTGATTGAATTGGGCGCGGGCCTGAGCGAGTTTGGCGGTGTTTTGGAGCAGGCCGGCGTCGGCGGCGAGCACGGCGGATTGTGCCTGTTGGAGTTGGGCCTCGGCCTGTTTTTTGTTGATGGCGTAGAGCGAGTCGTCGATTTTGGCGAGCAGGGCGCCTTGAGCCACTTGCGAGCCGTAATCGATGGTGTGGCCGGCGGTGTCGGTGCCGAAGGAGAGGATCTGGCCGGTGACTTGGGCGCCGATATCGACGACCTCTTCGGGTTCGAGGGTGCCGCTGGCGCTGATGCTGGCAAACACGTCGCCGCGAGTCACCGCCACGGTTTGCAATTCCGGCAGGGCGGCGGCTTGTTTGTAGAAAACGCGCCAGGCAATCAGGGCGAGAGCGGCCAGGCCCAGAACGACGAAAAGCAAGCGCAGCGGACGTTTCATTGCGGCGGGACGCTAGCAAGACCCCGGGCGCGGCGCAATCCTTTCATCAGGTGAATATTCGGGGCGTTATCCATGCGTCACGCGCAAACACATGAGACGCTGCGGATGCTGTTCTAACAGCACGTTGTCGCGCACGGTCACCAGCCAATAACCTCCCACATCGATGTGGGACACCATGGTGGCGGCCGCGCTCCGGTTGCTGTTGTGCAGGGATGATCCGGCCAATACGGTGAAGGTGATGTCGGTGGCGCATCCGCCACGGCGATGAGGTTGGCCAAAGACATATCGGCAAGGACGGCGGCGCGCCCGCCGATTCGGTGACCCTTCGATCCGTTGGCAAGTGCACCTTCATCGCGCCCCGGCGCATGGCCAAAAAACATATGGGAGCAAAGGGGGATCCTCGGGTGTTGTTGATGGAGCTGCAGAACATATGTTGCAGAATATACCCGCCACGGCGATTATGGATAGGGTGTGCTCTATCATACGAGGAATCTTCCACCTAACAGTCTTATCGTGTCTGTGTTTTTTCATCGGATCGAACACACAGAGATTGTATCGCGAGCAAATGCCTTCTGGCAAGGCGGATTTTGTCCATGGCCATTGCCATGGGGAGCTATTACACTGCCATGGAAGCCCTGACAAGGGAGGATGCGTGGAAAAAGAATTCCGGGGAAATTTCTGATGTTCAGGGAGGGTCGAGCGGGCTCGGGCCGCCGGCGCATGGGCGTTTCAAGACGTGCAGGTAGATCATCGTGGTTTCGACCGACGCGTGGCCCGTGAGGTGTTGGACGGCGCGGATGGCAGTGCCGCTTTGGAGGAGCGGGGCGGCGGAAGAGTACACGGCAGGATGCCGCACACAGCCGGCGGGACGCCGGCGCTCCCCTCCTCCCGGGATGGCCAGTTGGCAAGATGCGAGGACCGCTGACCGCTGGCGGGACTAGGCTTGGAGCGTGCGCAAGGCCCCGCGGAGCAACGCTTCGGTCGTCGCGGCAGGCTCGCCATCGAGCACCCGCCGCACCGCCTTGCGCGAGTCCACCTGCTTGTAGCCCAGGGCGATGAGGGCCAGTTCGGCATCGGCGGCGGCGGCGCTGACTTGGCCCGCGGCGGCGTCCTGCCAAGTATCGGCCACCCCGACCTTGTCTTTGAGTTCGAGCACGATGCGTTCCGCGGTTTTTTTACCCAGCCCCTTGATGCGGGCCAACTCGGCGACCTCGCCGGCCACCACGCAAGTTTTGAAGCGGGCCACCGGCATGCCGCTGAGCACTGCCATGGCGATGGCCGGGCCGATGCCGCTGACCCGGTCAATGAGCATCAGGAACACGTCGCGTTCCTCCTCGCTGGCAAATCCATACAAGGTGTGCGCCGTTTCCCGGATGTGCAGATGGGTGCGCAAGTCCACCTCCAGCCCGGTGCTGGCATGCAGCCGGTCGAACGTCGAGAGCGGCACCAACACCTCATAGCCCACCCCACGCACGTCCACCACCAGGCGGTTCGGATAGGCTTCCAGTATTGTGCCGCGCAGTCGTGCAATCATCGCGCGCCGAGTGTGGCGGTTCCCGTTGGTCCGTCAAGGACGATCCTGGCCCGGCGCAGGTCCGCCGCGGCGGCCAGCGGCCTGAACCCAGGCGGCGTGCCCAATACGGTTTACTTAAGGCGAAGCAGGGACGAGACATGAAGAGGCGGCGGGCAGGATGCCCGCGCCACGGTGGCCCGGGCATCTTGCCCGGAGCCTCGACTCAAACCACCAAGAGTGCTAAGTAAACCGTATTGGG
>CAIZNN010000019.1 GCA_903934285.1 Akkermansiaceae bacterium
ATAATCCTTCGGATCTTTGACCATGCCCGCGCGCACCGGGTTGAGGTCGATATAGGCGGCCATCGTCCGCAGTGCCTCGCCATCCTCCACCAGCACGCTCTTGAAGCGTTCCATCCACAGCGTGCCGCGCCGCCCCCGGTGTCTGTTGTACCAGCGTGAAAACCTCTCCTTCAGCTCCTTGACAAACACCGGCAGGTTGCACATCCGACGCAGATAGCCGGCGATGAGTGCCTCCGCCTCCTCCGGCATCCCGTGTTTCCGCAGGTCTGCCAACTCCGTCCGCAGTGCTGCGATATAGGTCCGCGAATAGAGCAGGCGCAGGTGGTCGAGCAAGTGCTCCTCGCCGTCCGGGCCGGCGAATTGCGCCACGAACTCGTCGTGGGACGGCACCCGCGCCAGCACATGAAAATGGTTGTCCATCACTGTAAATCCCTTATACCAGTAGGGGAAAATGGCGCTGTAAACTCCAGCTATACACCCTAAGAAAAGTTTTGGTGGGGAGAATCTGTTAGGCTTTGTCTCCAATTGGAGACATTTTGGGGCGGGTTTTGTCTACCATTGGTAGACGTTCCGGCGGTTTTGTCGCCCATGGGCGACATCCGCCACCCCGACACGACAAACCCCCGCCAGCGTCGGCCAGCGGGGGCTTGCGGGTGGGTGGGTGAGGATCAAATGGCGGAGCGCTTCCTCAGAAAATCCATCATTATCTTCTCGACGATCGGGGTGGCGTAGTCGTGAAACGATTTCCCGCAGGCGGCGGCCTCGGCGGATAGTTTGTCGATCCACCATTTAGGCAGGCGGCAGATTTCCGTCTTGCCGCCTTCAAGGTAGAGCGTGACGGGGGTGGTTTTTTCGCTGGCGGTTTTCTTGCTGGTGGTCTTGATGTTGTTTTTCATTTTGATACAAAAAGCCTGCCACGGGTGGCGATTACGCGCCCATCCCAGCGGTGGGGCCGGGATGTTCCGTGACAGGCTTTAATTCGATTTCGATTCAATCCCTCGCTTGGGTCACTACTCCCAAGGGTCGAATGAGGATCGGCGCGTAATCGCCGACAACGGGCAATTAGGGGAAATGTCGGCCACCGTCAAGATTAGTTAGAAAAAACCCGCCCCCGGCTGAAGCCAAGGACGGGCATCCCACTGCGGGCTTCTGCCCCCGCTAGTGAAAATCTCCGTGCAACGGATCGATCTGGTTATCATCAACACCCGCCCGCCCTCGTGGAAAGGCCGGGCGAGCGGGGCTGGTGACACCAATCACACTCCATGCACAGGCCGGGCAGTGACCCGCCGCTTGCGGCTTTGGATCATTGCCGGAATGGTTTAGCCTTCCGGCCTCGCCATCCCTGCCTTGAAATTTTAGTCCGTCGATCATGGCTTGCGATAGACTACAACCTTAACTTTGCCGGCCCGCCGCAACTCGAAGGCAACATACGGCATGAGGTCTAGCAAAACCCCCGCTTCGACAATCAACCCCAGACCAAGGACGGCGGTTGATGTCGTAATCATTTCCCAGCGGTGGCCGGGAAAATCCTCGTCGTTGGTCCTTGGGAATGGCCGGACCTGAATAACCTTGGTGATAGCCTGGGTTTTCGGGTCACGTTCAACTTGATAGACCTCGGGCGGTTTGCCGTTGCCCTCGATCACCTTGTAAGATGGCGGCAGGTTCTTTGGGCGGTTGGCAATAATCCTTCTGCGGAGGTCATTAGCCGCAGCAATCCGCCGCCCCTCGGTCCGCTCCTCGGCTTGGGCCGTGAACGAAAAATCCATATCTGCAAGTGATGTTCGCATTTGATTTGATGGCTGGGTGTTAGGCGGCTGGGTTAATGATGCGGAATGCGCCCGGGCGGAGTGAAATCACGTCAACCCACATCTCGGCCAAACATTCAATGAACCCCTCGGTGCTGCGGCTGTAGGGGTTGGATTGCAGGACAACCGGCCCCCATGTCCCAACGATGAAATCGCTGAAGTTGCCAACAATGGCAATCTCGCCGGGGGTGTTGCCCGCCGTCTTCAGATGCGGGCTAACAAATTGCGGGATTTGAGGATGCCACGCCGTCTTGTCGGCAGCGGTACCGCGGAAGTTTTTCCTAACGAGCGGGCTTGTCAGGACGGATAGGCCACCGTCTAAAAATGCCTCGGCAATCTCTTGTTCGGCGGTGGCGATGCTGGCCGGTGCAACAGCGGCGGCGATGGTTTCAACAGTGGGTTCAAGCAGTAATCCGCACGGTTGCCCGTCGGCACCGGATCCAAGCAGCGCCGCCCGCTCCAATTCGGCTGCGAGCGCGCTATAGAGTTGTCGCTCCACCCAAGGCACAACCAAATCAGGCTGCATCTTCAGCAGTTGCTTTGAGAAATTGATTTTGCATGACAGCCGGCGCGGATCAAGGACGCAAAGCAGGGTTTCCGCCGCAAGCTCGGGCGTGGTTTGCCATCCGGCGAGCAGTTCGGGATCCACGCTGAGCAATTGAACCGCGGTTGGGCTGTCGCCCAGTGGCACAACGCGCGCACCGGCCTTGACGAGGTTGGAGTGCGGAGCGAGTTCATCCTGTAGCAGCCTCACCCGGCGGGCTTCGTCAAACACACCGCCAGCGAAATCAATGTCGCGGGTGTGATGAACCAGGTTGCGGTGGCTTGGAAATAGCAGCTCGATGCGCTCCCCGGCTTCGTTGTTTACAAGCTGGGTCAACCGATCCCGCCGCATACTGCGAAGTGGGTCATGTCGATGGCAGACTAAGTTGTTGAGGCTGTACGGGCTGGCGGTGGCGGCGGTGGTGTTTTGCATGGTATTCATTGTGTGTTTTGGTTCAATCGGTTTTTTGTCTGAGAGGTTAGCGGGTAAACAGCGGCGGTGGCGTGTAGCCGGTTGGAATTGCGCGTTGCCGGTTGGCCGCGTCTAATTTGTTTTTGAGAATCTCGGCGTGACCGCTGCTGTAAACGAGCTGGCCGCCGATCGGCGTGCATGGCAGGTTTGCCCGCAGCCATTCCCGGCGGGATGTTGGCAGATTCAGAAACCGCAGCGTTTCGGATTCGGACAACGCGGCGGGCGGTGGTGCTAGTGTTTGTGGTGATGTGTTCATCGTACAACATGTTTACGTGTCAATTTCGTTTGTCACTTGTCACCTATTGGCCGGGCAGTGTTGGCAAAATCCGCGTGCTTTTTTTTCGTGACAGGTGGCCGGTTTTCTGATTTTCTAGCGGTGGCATGAAACTATTGATGCACAAGGGATTTTTTGGACGCGGTGGAGTTTGAGGGTGTGGCGCGGTTCGAAAATCTAATAACTAGGAATTAACCGGGGGACAGGACACTGCACCCTAACAAGCTCCCAAAGGACCCGTTAGCAACGCAATCGCGCGAGGATGCCCCTGTGCCGCGTCGGGGCGAGCTATGGCACATTCGCACACTCAATCCGCGGCGGCTTGCTGGCGGCCCTCTCAGGCTTAATGCGGCGTGCCGTGTGAGTTCCGGCGATTACCCCACACGCTGCCGCCGCGGTTGCCATCGGTACGGCCTGCAAATAGACCGCCATCCTGCCGGGTTGGTCAGGGTAACTGCCTTTGCCAACGATGGTGAAACACTCACCGGCTTCAAGCAGGACCGCACTTGCCCGTTCGGATAGGAGCAAGCGGGTAACTCCCGGCATGGCAAGCGGATCCGCATTCTCGCCAGTCTCACAATCCCGGTTGGTCCCACTCCCACAATCTAAAGACTTGTGGGATTGTGGGACTAACTTTGCCGATTGGTCCCAAATTGATTTTGGGACTATTTTGGGACTATGGGAATTCATTGATTTATCAAGGTTTTGCACGGTCCCACCCTCCATTTTCTAACTGTTTTGCACTATTGGGCTTCAACTTGTCCAAATTTCTGTAAAAAGTGGACTTGGAAACTCCCATTTCATCATCGGCCCGCTTTTGCCAAGCAGTGGTTGACGGTTGCGGCAATAGGTCTAGAAGCCGCTCGGGTTGCACTTCCACCTTGCGCCCCGATTTCCCCGGCAGGCTGGCCATTATGGCGTCTTCATGCCTGACAACACAGCTTGTGATTGGCTTGCCGCGTCGATCTAACCCAAGCATAACGGATTCAAGGGAAAACGGCATTGGGTCACCTGTCGGCATGTCCCGCTGCTTTGTGACGCGAACGGTTGAAATGTTTTCGCCGTCGGCACGGCTGATTTCAATTTCAGTATCCACCGCCGCCCGCAGGCTGGAATGCCCGCGTGCGCCTAGCGCTTCGTTTTTTCCGCAATGGTGGACCAGCAGGACATGCGCCCCGGTGGCCAACCTAACGGAATCCATTGATGCAACAGCGGTTCCCATGTCCTGTCCCTTGTTTTCGTCACCCCCACCCATTGCGCGGGCCAAGGTGTCGAGAATCACAAGGCGGCACGGCATGGCGGATTGCTCCGCCGCATAGGTCACTGTGGCGGTGAGTCGCGCGGTATGGCCAGGCTCTAGCAGGCTCACTGGAGAGAAACACAGATAGAGCGGGGCCGCTGCCGGCAATCTCCCCACCCGCTTCAATGCCTCAATGCGGTTTCTTGCGCCGTGCGAGCCTTCCAGCGCCACATAAACAACCGCACCTTGCTCACACTCCAAGTCACCCCTGAACGGCTCACCAGCGGCCACGCGGGCGGCAAGGTCAAGTGTCCAGAAGCTTTTGCCGCAGTTGCTCGGGCCGTAAACCACACTTGCCCCGCCATCGGTTAGGAGTCCCTCCACGAAGTCTTGGGCCTCCACGGTTCCTTCCAGTTCCCCGGCGATGGTGAGCGGAAAGCCGTTGAATTCCCCGCATTCCGGTTGCTCCGCTTCAAGCGCCATGATCTCGGCCAAGATGTCCGGTGCCTCGCTGCCGTTTCCGGTGGCTGCAATATACCGCCCTGACAATTCCCGGCGACGTTCGGCGCGGTGGTAGCTCCTAACGGCATCGGCGGAGGCGTGAAGCGTGGCCGGGTGTTCGGAGAAACCACAATCGCAAATATCCATTAGTTCCGCGCGGATGGCGTCTTGCTCGGGCTGGGTTGAAACCTCGGTGATGGCAAATCCCAAAACCCCCGCCTGCCCGGTGTTGCCAGCACTCCATGCACGCCGGATGACGCGGGCCGCGTGTTGCAACCCCGGTGTCGGCATGATCTCGGGCGGGATGTCTAACGGCGGCACCGTCGGGCCGTGTTCGACTGCGGAATAGAGCAGGCGTTTTGCGTGCGCCTCGGCTTGCAATTGGCTGAAACCTGTGTTCGTTGCGGTCATTGTGCGCGTTCCTCCCGGTTGAATTGTTGGGGTTTGTTGGCATTATCCCGCGCGATGTCGTCAAGGATTTTGAGAACTCCGCTAGACATGAACTTGCGGCATTGTTGCGGCGGGTGTTCGGCCAGCACTTCTAACGATTTGATGGATCGGCGGCGTTTCATGGCAGGAATGGGGCAATTTTGGTTAGTGCGAGCGCAATTGCGGCGGCAACGGCCAGCATTACTGCGGTGGTGGCGATGATCCCGACCACTTCGACGAGGACGGCGGTTAGGGTTTTCATTGGTTGTTACCCTTTCTGTCGTTGCGGACCAGATATGGCAGTGCCGCCTTTGAGCCGATTCCCGACTCTATCCACGCGTCTAGGCTGCGGAGGTCTATCAACCGCCGCCCCCGCTTGGCCCCTGGAAAGTGGACCAGCGACGAGCGGATGGTCCCTAGGGTAATTGCTTTCTCAAGGACGCGAACGCCCAAACCTGAATATTTTTCCGCTTTGGGTAAATTTGCCCAGCGCGGCACTATCGTTACTTCGTGTGTTTGCATACGCCTCCGCGCATGTGTCAATTGTGATGTGGCGATATTGCTAGGTGGCGACCGGTGGCGGAGGTGGGGAATTTTCGACCCGGGTCGAAAATCGCCGGGGGTTGTGACGTTGCAACCTTGCCCGCGTTAGTGGATTAGACTACATGCGCATGTAGTTTGCCCGCCCCGGCTTGAGTGGATCAATCTAGCGACGTCGCTAGATTGCGCTCCGTCAATCAAGCGACTTCGCCTATCCCTCCGCCCGGTTGGAGATGGGGGGGGGTGGGCGGATTTTGTGAGCGCTCACAAGATTCAGCGGCGATGTGTGGCCGGGTTGTGTCCGGACACAAAACTTGCCGCCCCCGCCCGACAAGGCCGACTTCTCTTTGCGCAAAGAGATTCTAAGCCGTTTCCACCGCGTGTGGGTGAGGTGGAACGGCCGAAACGTCTGTCCGGACAGACGTTTCCGCCACCCCTCGCGCGTGCGCGGGAGGTGGAACGAAAGGCAAGGTTTTTGTTGCGCAACAAAAACTCAGTCACCCCTCGCGCGCGTGGGCGGGTGGCAAGCTTGGTCGGCAGGTTTTGGCAACTATTAGTTGCCGCTACCCCTCGCGCGTGTGGGTGAGGTGAAGCTGAGAACTATAGTTCTCATTTAGCCCCAACGAAAGTCACCCCTCGCGCGCGCGGGTGAGAGGGAGCCGGATGGTCCGCATCCTAATTGCGCAATTAGGACGCCCCCCTCGCACCGGCAGGACTAGCAGGTTGAATTTTGCCGCCGGCGGCAAAATCCCAGCTTCAAGCATCCCGGCCTAGGTTTTTGTTCCGGTGCAAAAACCGCCCCCCCCCACCACTGATTTAAACGACCGTTTCAATCACCCTTCAAGGCTAGGCAATGCTTCAATGGCGCGATCTAGGGCCGCGTCGTGGTGGGTGTAGCGCCGGTGAACCGATTCCGACTTGTGGCCGGTGAGTTTCTGTCTAACGTCGCTGGCAACATCGGCGTTGGCCATCCATGATGTGAACGTGTGCCGCAGGCTGTGAAAGCTTCTGCTGGCAATCACGGGTGGGTCCCCTGCCGCAAGGACAACCCGGTTGGCTACCCCTGCATCGCGCATGAACCGGATGAACGAGCCGGAAGCCGTTTCCGATTTCATCCTCTTGATGGTCGGGAATAGTTCACCCTCGCGCCCGGCCAGCCATGCCAACCCCTCGGGCCGCAGCGGGATTTTCAGCACGTCGCCGGATTTCACCTTGCCCTTGCTCGGCTGAATCTGCAAACGGTTGCCAACCACGCTGTCGGCGGTGAGTTTGAGCAAATCCCCCATCCGCAACCCGGTTTGCGCTCCAAGTAGGACTAACCCGTACCATTCCGGCGACGGAACATGGCTTAGAATCGCCCGCACTTCATCCGCGTCGAACTCTGCCCGGCGGCGGCTGTCCCCCGTCCCCTTGCCCTTCACGCCTTGGGCGGGGTTTTTGGTGAGGATGTCCTTTTCAACGGCGCTTTGCAGGATGCGCCGCACGACGGAAAAATAATAATTCACGGTTCGACCACGAAGCGTTTCCGCCATCGCCGCTTGCACTCGCTCCATGTCGGCAACGGTGATGTGGCGCATTGGCCCCTCCGCCTTGGCTCCAAGGATTGCCGTGGCGGCCTTCACGGCATCCCTGTAACTCCGCCACGTTGGCCCCGCCGTGGCCTTCTCCTTGATGTCCAACCACTCACCGGCAAAGCGCTTGAAATTCCCGCCGGTGTCCTCGGGACTGGCGGCTTGCACCATCTGCCGAATGAGTTCCTCGGCGCGTATCAGGGTGAGCCGTCCCTGTTGCAGTTCCAGTGCCGCCAGTTCCACCGTGCGGGCGATCATGGCCGGTATCTCCGTGTCCTCGGCGCGGGCCGCTTCCCTGCGGTCCTGGGCCTCGAAACCAGCGGCGATTCGCTTGGCTTCGCGGCGGGATTCTGATTTTGTGGATTTGCTGATTCGCTTGCCATTGAGGGTGTAGCGAGCGAACCAAAATTTGCTTTGCTTGGTTTTGTAGGTGGTGGCCATGTCGTTTGAGCGGTTGCTGTAAACGAAACTGTACACTGTTAGTAGCCACACACAAGCACATTATGCGGCGGAGGCCTTATTTTACCTTATGGCAAAAGGGTCTCTAGTGATTGTCCATCATTGCGTAGGTGCGGATTTCCACCCCGGCAAAGCGTGCCAAGCGCCACATCAGGCGGCGCAGCGCCTCTTTCTCCGTGTCGCCGAGCAAGCGTTCGCCGCCCGCGGTGCGGCTCATGATGTGGTAGCTCGCCCCGTCCGCCGCACCCAGCACGAGCCGCCGCCGCCGCCCCTTCCACCCGCGGGCGAACACCTGCCCGAGGCATGCCCCCGTCGGCAATTCAATCCGTGCCAGGGGCGAGAGCGTGCGGGCGTTCAGCACCGACTCCGCCTCAACCGTCTCCGTCTCCGTCTCCGTCTCCGTCGCCTTCGCCTTCGCCTTCGCCTTCGCCTTCGCCGCCGCCCCGAGCCCCGCCCCCCCACCACCCCCAAACTTGCAATCAGACACTGAATCCACCTCTCCAAAGCAGCGACGCAGGCTAGTCATGGCACAATACCACCAAATCCAGAGGCGCCAGTCAACTTCATAATGCCTGGCAGTATAATTATGGCATCAATCTACCAATCTCGTAAAATACCGAGACAAGTCGGCAAGCTCGCCTCGGTTGCTATGCAGCAATTTATCAAGCTTCCGCGCTATTTCCCCCATTCCCATGTCCGAATTCCGCTCCCTCGTATTGGTTGCCGCGCTTGTGGCGGCGCTCAGCCCGCTGCCGCTGGCCGCGAAAGTTGATCCGCAGATTGAAGCGGCAGTCAATGCCGTCTACCCGGCACTGGTGCGCATCTATGTAGTATCCGAAGAAGGAGGGGCGGGGCGCATGCAAAAGCAACGCGCCAGCGGTTCCGGGACGATCATTCACCCGGATGGCTACATCCTGACCAATCACCACGTGGCAGGACGCGCCACCCGCATCGTGGTGAATTTGGCCGACCGGCAAGAATTGCGGGCGACACTGGTCGGCACCGATCCGCTGGCCGACCTGGCAGTGCTCAAGATCGACAAACAAGATCTGCGCGATCCGAACATGGCCCTGCCAGTGGCGAAATTTGGTGACAGTGCAACGCTTGCGGTTGGGGATATTGTCCTGGCCATGGGCAGTCCGGCAGGGCTCTCGCAATCAGTCACCCAAGGCATCGTCGCCAACACGGAAATGATCGCGCCCGGCGGATCGATGCGCCTTGATGGCGAAGCAGTGGGTGAATTGGTGCGCTGGATTGGCCACGACGCGATCATTTTCGGAGGCAACTCGGGCGGGCCGCTGGTCAACCTCAAGGGAGAAATCATCGGGGTGAATGAGGTGGGTATCGGTAGTCTCGGCGGGGCGATTCCGGCGAATTTGGCCAGCAAGGTCTCGGCGGAACTCATCGCCAACGGGTGCGTGCGACGCAGTTGGATTGGCTTGGGGGTGCAACCGCTGCTGAAGACGATCCGCGCCACCGAAGGCGTGCTGGTCAGCGGCGTGATCGCCGGCTCGCCCTCGGAGGTAGCCGGGTTGCAAGCTGGAGACCGCATCACCCGCTGCAATGGCATAGCCATCGCCGCCTCGCGCGCGCCGGAAGACATCCCGGTTTTCAACCGCATTTTGCTGGAATCGCCGATTGGTTCCGAAGTGGTGATGGAAGGCAGTCGCAATGGCACGGCGATGACCTGGAAAGCCACCACCATGGAACGCGAGCCGGCACAACCGCGCGAAAAGGAACTGCTGGCCTGGGGGATCACAGCGCGCGACCTCACCAAACTCGCCGCCAGGGAACTGCTGCGCGCCGACAACCGCGCCGCAGTGGTGCAAAGTCTGCGCGCTGGGAGTGCCGCGGCGTATGCCAAACCCGCGATCAACCCCGGCGATTTAATTCTGGAAGTGGCGGGACAACCCATCACCAACACCGCCGACCTGATCCGGGTCACCGCCGAAGTCACCGCCGGCAAGGACCAGCCGGTGCCCACACTCATAGCCTACGAACACGCCGGGCGCAGCTATCTAACCGTCGTGAAGATCGGTCCCGAACCGGAAGCGGACAAACCCGGGCTGGCCCGCAAAGCATGGATTGGCATCGATACGCAGGTCATTTCCGCCGACCTCGCCGAAGCGCTGGGCATTGCCGGTGCCAAAGGGGTGCGGGTCACCCAGATTTATCCCGGGTCGAATGCTGAAAAGGCCGGCCTTAAAGTGGGCGATCTGATCGGCAAGCTCGACGGCACGGTCATCGCCGCGTCGCGCCCGGAAGACTCCGATGTGTTCACCGCGCTGATCCGGCAATATAAAATCGGCAGTGAAGTGACGCTCAGCGGCCACCGCGGCAAGGATGACCTGAACCTCAAGCTCGTGCTGGAAGCCGGCCCGGAGGCCAGCACTGAACTGGATTCCCACGAATGCAAGCCACTTGAATTCAACGCCCGTGACATAGCCAAGTCCGACCGGATTTCGGAAAAGCTGCCAGACGAGCTGAAAGGGGTGCTCATCACCGAGGTGAAGGGATCGGGCTGGGCCGCGCTGGGCGGGCTGGCCAACAGCGACATTCTACTTGCGATAGACGGCCAGGCCACCGATTCGATCAAGACCCTCAAGCTCCAGCTTGAAGAGCTTGAGAAAACCAAGCGCAGCCCGTTCGTATTCTTTGTCAAGCGCGGCATCACGACTCGCTACATTGAACTCGAGCCGTCCTGGTAATCGCGCTGCCCAGCTCTCCATACCACCACAACACACTCCCACCACCACAACACCCCATGAAACTACGTTCACTACTTCTCGCCGCGCTGGTCGCCGCCCCGCTTGCGAGTGCCTCCACCGGTCCGCTCAAGGAAAAAGCCCTCGCTCTAGCCGCGGCCCACAAGGACTCGGTGGTGCAACTCAGCGCCACGGTGGAAATTGAAATGACAGCGGGTGATCTGCCGTCCAAGAAGGAGGAGCGCAAACTCGAAACCACCGGCTGTGTGATCAACAAGGATGGTCTTATCGCGGTGCCGCTTTCCACCCTCGATGTCGCCGCCGCCGCTGATGGCCGCATGGTCAACACCCAGAAAGGGCCGCTCAAGATCTCGGCCAAGAGTACCACCAAGGAGGTCAAGATCATCATGCCGGATGGCAGTGAGACGCCGGCCAAGGTCGCCTTCAAGGACGTCGACCTCGACATTGCCTTCATCCGGCCGGAGAAGTCCGAGGGGGTGACGTTCACTGCGGTGGACATCGCGAACTCGGCGCCGCTTGGGATGCTTGACGATGTGATTGTGCTCGGCCGGCTCGGCAAGGACCTCAACCGCGAGCCGGTCATCATGACCAGCGAAGTCATCGCCATGATCACCAAGCCACGCATCTTTGCCCGCATTGGTGCGCCCTGCCTCGGCATGCCCGTGTTCAACGGCGAGGGCAAATTCATCGGCTTCGGCATCAACCATTTCAGCGCCAAAGGAGAAGATAGCGACCAAGGCCCATCCTCCTCCAACGTGATTCTGCCCGCCGCCGATCTGATAGAATCGGCCGCCCAGGCGAAATAAGCGCCTTGGGCGTGCTGCGACACGCACCGCTGTCCGCCCGCCGCTCACCTTTCAAGGGAGCGGCGGTTTTGATTTATTTGCTTATTTGCTTGTCCCGGAGCCACGCCGTGTGGTCGATACCAACCAGCGTGCGGGTTGCGCCACGCCACTTCTTCCACTCCCGTGCATCTGCTCCTCATCGGCCATGGTTATTTGGGTCAAGCCGTCACCCGCCAATTCCGCGCCGCCGGCTGGGATGTCACGCCCACCTCGCTGAGCGGCGGCCCGGGCACCCGCGCCTGCGATGTGGCCGATGCGCAAGCGGTGGCCACGCTCGGCGCCGCCATTGCGCCAGACTGCATCGTCCACTGTGCCGCCTCCGGCCACGGCGGGGCGGATGCCTATCAGCGGGTGTACGTCGAGGGCTGCCGGAATTTGTTAGCGACCTTCCCCGGCATTGCGCTGCTGTTCACTTCCAGCTCATCGGTGTATGCCCAGACCGACGGAGCCACCGTCACCGAAGAGAGCCCCACGCTGCCAGAACGAGACACCGGGAAGAAATTGCTGGAAGCCGAGCGGCTCACCCTGGCCGGCGGCGGGATTGTCGCCCGGCTCGCCGGCATCTATGGTCCCAGGCGCAGCGTGATCCTCAAAAAATTCCTCACCGGCGAGGCCGTCATTGAGGACGGTGGCGGCCGATTCCTCAATCAAATCCATCGCGACGATGCGGCCCGCGCGATCTATCAGCTGGCAAGCGGCGCCCGGCTCTATCGCGGTGAGATTTTCAATCTCAGCGACTCCACTCCGCTCACTCAACTCGCGTGCTATCACCAACTCAGCGCGCTATTCCGGCGTCCGTTGCCACCCGCGGGCCCACGCGACGTCAACCGCAAACGCGGCTGGACGCACAAACAAGTCTGCAACGCCAAGCTGCGGGCCACCGGTTGGCAACCCCACTTCCCCTCGTTTCTCGATGCGGTGGAGGCGCTCGCCCCCACGCTGGAAACTTAGGCTCTCAAAATCGCACGGTTTGCACGCGTGCGTGCCGTCAGCGGACGACGCGCGCGCCACCGCCGGCGAGTAGTTTTTCGACTTCCTGGCGGGTGGCCATGGACGTGTCACCGGGGGTGGTGGAGGCCAGCGCGCCGTGGGCCGCGCCGTAATCCACCGCCAGTTGCGGGGCATTGAACTCCATGAAGCCGAATTGCAGTCCGCTGGCAAAACTATCGCCACCGCCGACGCGGTCGAGAATTTCCAACCCGGGGTACGGGCGGCTTTGGTAAAACGCGCCGGCGTGCCAGAGGATGGCGGCCCAATCGTTGTTGGTGGCGGTACGCACGCGGCGCAGGGTGGTGGCCGCCACTTTGAAGTTGGGAAATTCTTTCACCGCCGCCACGATCATGGCCTTGAAGGCATCCGTCTCGATGGCGGGGATGTTAGAATCGGCGCCGGCGACCGCGAAGCCGAGCGACGCGGTGAAATCCTCCTCGTTGCCGATCATCACATCCACATATCTGGCGATTTCACGGTTGACCTCCTGCGCCTTGGCCAGACCGCCGATGGATTTCCACAGCGACGGGCGATAATTCAGATCGTAGGAAACGATGGTGCCGTGTTTGTTAGCCGCCTTGACGGCTTCGACGGTGAGCGCGGCGGTGGTGGGCGAGAGTGCGGCGAAAATCCCGCCGGTATGGAACCAGCGCACGCCGAGGGTGCCGAAGAGATGTTCCCAATCGATATCGCCGGGCTTGAGTTGTGAGGCGGCGGTGTGGCCGCGGTCGGGATTGCCCACGGCACCGCGAATGCCGAAGCCGCGCTCGGTGAAATTCAAGCCATTGCGCACGGTGCGGCCGATGCCGTCATCGCCGCGCCACTGGATGAACTCGGTGGCCACGCCACCCTGCATGATGAAATCCTCGATGAGGTGGCCGATTTCGTTATCCACCAATGCGGTGCATACCGCGGTCTTGTAGCCGAAACATTTGCGCAAGCCGCGCGACGTGTTGTATTCGCCGCCGCCCTCCCAGGCGGTGAAGTGGCGTGCGGTGCGGATGCGCCCCTCGCCGGGATCCAGCCGGAGCATGATTTCACCCAACGAAAGTTGATCGTAGGCGCAGGCGGATTTGGTTTTCAGGGTCAGAGCCATGACATGTGTGTTAGTGATGGGAGCTGGGGTGCAAGGCGGCCCGTGGGAGCTTCCGCCAGGTGGGTTAGCCGGCAACGGCGCGCAACCATGGCGGCGGCAACCTCAGGCACCGCCACCGGCTTTGCCACCAGCTTTGCCGCCGGACTTGTCCTCACCACCGGGCGATTCGTCTTTGTTCAGGGTCGGTGCCGCCGGCTTGGGGTCGATGCCGAAAGAGCGGATCCAAGCCTCATTGTCAGACGCTTGCTTGAAGGCGGCGCGCAGGCCGGCGGCCAGCGCGCTGTGCCCGGCCGCATCGGCGGCGGCACCGGCATCCTTGAGTTTGGCGAGATAGGCGACGCGAAGCTTGTCCACGCCAGTTAGAAACTCGCTATCGATTTGCTCTTGTTTGGCGATGCAAGTGCTGAGGACCTTGGTCATCTGGGGAGAAATGGCAATACCACTGCCCTTCGGGATTTCGACCGGAACCCGCGATTTCCTGATGGCGGCCTTGAGTTTGGTGACGGGCAGCAGCCAGTTGGATTGTTCATTGCGCGGGAGGGTGCGGAGGAAAAGATCCAGATCCCAAGTGAACGAGCGGGCATTGGTGGCGAGCTGCTCGGAGCGTTGTTTATCGGCTTCGATCACGAGCTCCCTGGCCCGCGCGACCAAGGTGGCGGCATTGCCGAGATCGGCCGGGGCGACCTGCGGCGCGGCCGATTTGGCGTTGCGGTCGGTGCTCCATTCGATGATGAAGCCGGAGGCCAAGGCAGTGGCGTCCTGCGCCTCCCAGCCCTTGTCGGGGCGGAGCAGCAAGGCGCAACCCTTCTTGTCGGGGAGGGGGCCTGCCGCCCATTTGATGGCTCCCCAGGCTTCGCCGGTGATCCAGGTCCAGTCACTGCCTTGGAGCGACGCGCCCAGCCAGACCCCATCCGGCGCGACGAGGCTATCGGCGAATTGGGCGAGAGCGGCCGCTTCGGCCTTGTCACTGGCCACGGCCAGATGACCGCCGGATTTTTCCGCCAATTCCATCGCCTCGCGCCATGCGATCGGGCGGAACACATGGCAATAGTGGCGACTCTCGGAGGTCTCGGTGCCTGGCGGATAGATCGGATTCGCCTGGCCGAGCGATTCGCGCGTGGCGAGCAGGGCGGCGGCGAGCGAGGCGGGATTGGCCCCATCGCGATGCCACTGGATGAGGAACGGGTGCTGTTGTTTGGAATCGAGGCCCTTGACCAAGCCGAGGTTGTTGACGCCGACGTGGCTGCCGGTGCCGCGCGGCGGGGTGGCGAATTTCCACAGGGTGCCATCGATGAATGACCACTCGTTGCGGCCGCTGCGGCCGGCGCCAATCCACACCCCGCCGGCCGGCGGTGCCTTTTGGCCGAACCATGAGATATCTTCGGGCGACGTCGGAATCGCCAGATGACCGCCAAAGCGCTCCGCATACCATGCCGCCTCCGACCACGTCATCGGCTTGGGCACGTAGAAAAAATCATAATCGCCACGGCGGACCGTGCCGATGGGCATTTCCGTGCGCTTGCCGTTGACCAAATCAATGCGCAGCCGCTCGAGCGACTCTAACGGAGTTTCCGGCGGTGGCACCACCTTGGGCACGGGCGGAGCGGCCGCCACCCCAGGGGTGACAACCGGCGGTTTCGGTTGGGTGGCCAGCTGTGCCGCCGCTTGTTTGGCCTCGACGGCCGCCTTGGCCTCCTTGTTGGCTTCCTCCAAGCGCAACTCGCGATTGATCTTGTCGCGTTGGACGCGCGCCACCTCGAGTTTTTTCCACACCACGGCGATGACCATAACGAGCGCGGCGATGATGACGAGGTTGCGGACGAAATGCCAGTTGGTTTTGACCTGGAAGTCCACCTGGGGCACCGCCACGGCTGGCGTGCCCGGTTCGCCGGCGCCGGCCGGGGCGACCGGGGTGCCCTTGGCCGGCGGGGGACTGGTGACAAAAGTGGCTTTGCGGCCGGGGTGGGCGCCTTTGGCTTTGAATTTGACGAGCCAGTCGGTGAGGGCCGCGTTGAATGCCTGCGCATCCGGGTAGCGCAGCTCCGGATCGGGGTTGGTGGCGCGGCGCCAGATTTCATCGAGGCCGGGGCCGCAACTGCAGCGGGCTGACGGCGGGGGTGCCCCAGCTTCCTGGCGCCCGCCGGTGAGCAATTCGTAAAGGATCACCCCGACGGCAAACAGGTCCGAGCGTTGATCGGCCACTTGCGGGCTGCTGATGACTTCCGGGGCGGTGTATCCCGGCGTGCCCATCACCAAGCCGGTGCCCTCGGACTCCACCGGGCGGGCCAGCCCGAAATCGCCGATCTTCGGCTCGGCTTTCGGCGAGAGCAGGATATTGGCAGGCTTGATATCGCGATGGATGATGCCGTTTTCGTGGGCGTGGCCGAGGCCTGCACAGATGCCTTGGACCAATTGGACGGCCTGCACGGGATCGACCATTTTGCCATAGGACGAATGATAGAGCGACTTGCCGGGCACATATTCCATGACAATGTATAGCATGTCATCGACGGCCCCCGAGTCATACACCCCGATGAGATTCGGGTGATTAAGCCGGGCCATGGCGCGGGCTTCGGTCTCGAAGGAGCGTCGGAACAACGGGTCCCGCCCGACTTCCCGCGGCAAAATCTTGATGGCGACGTTGCGGGCCAGCGAGCGCTGCTTGGCCTTGTAAACCGCGCCCATGCCGCCCTTGGCAATCAAGCCCTCGAAGTCGTATGCGGGCAACAGGCGGCCGAGAACTTCGGGTGAGGGCGCATTGAAGGATGGATGAGACATGCCGAACCGTGGAATTGGGGTTGGGCGGAATGTAGCACTCGCCAATGCAACCACGAAGCAAAATAGCGTCCGCTGTTTCTGAAAACCGCGCCATGCATTGTCTTGATTTCTGCGCTGCTTGACTCACCCTCACGCCAGCCGCGCCCGCATCGCCGCGCCCGCGCCCTTTCGCCATGACCGATCCGACTGTCATCACCCTGCAAGTTTGTTTCTCCGGGGCGTTGGGGCTTTTCGTGGTGACCGCCATGGCCCGGTGGGCCGCAGCCAGGAGAGCAAGCCACGCGCCCCCGCCACTCCCCGTCGGCCGCGTCGCCACTTGGCCCTACCTCGCTCTGGACCTGGTGTGGATGGGCTTTATTTTCGGCACGTTTGCCTCCCTGAGCATCGGTGCCGCCCGCCTCGCCGGGGACGGCCCCGGAACGGCCATCACCGCGCAAGGCCTGCTGCTATCGATCGGATTTCAAGGATTGCTCGCCGGCATGACCGTGGTGGTGATGATCTGGCGGGTCGGCCCGCAGATATGGCTGGGATTGCGCTGGCCGGGCTGGCGATGGGTCTTGCTGATCGCGCCGACGGGGGTGGCCGCGATGTGGTTGCTGGGAAGCGTCCTATCCGGCAGCGGTTACATGAACTGGCTCAAGTCCCTCGGGGTCGACGAACTCCAAGACAGCGTGAAACTTCTGCAACAAACGCAGGACCCGCTGACCCTCGCCCTGATGGCCGTTGCCGCCATGATTGTCGCACCGCTGTGCGAGGAGATCGTGTTCCGCGGCTACCTCTACCCGGCGGCCAAAAAATACGCCGGGCCGTGGGTGGCAGGTGTTAGTTCGGCACTGGTGTTTGCCGCCGCACACAACAGCTTGGCACCACTGCTGCCGCTGTTCTATTTCGGTTGCCTGCTGGTCGTGGCCTACGAACTGACCGGCTCACTGTGGGCACCCATGGCCATGCATTTTTGCTTCAACACGGCCACCGTCGTCATCCAAGTCCTCGCCCGCATCTACGATATCCCCCTCACTCCCAGCCCGTGATCCGCCTCGCCGACATTGGCGAAGACGCCCTCATCCAGCGCCTCATCCGCTTGCTCCCGCACGCTGCGGCTGCGACCGGCGGCCCCGGCGACGACTGTGCAGTGGTCGATCCCGGCCCCGGCCACGCCTCCCTCCAATTGCTCAAGACCGACGTCCTCGTCGAGCACATCCATTTCCTCCCCGCCGCACCACCGCGGGCGGTCGGCTGGAAAGCCTGCGCCCGCGTGGTCTCCGACTTCGCCGCGATGGGCGGCCACCCGGACCGCTTTCTCATCACCCTGGCACTGCCAGCGCAAACCCCAGTGGCCTGGGCCGAAGAACTCTACCGCGGCATCGGCGATTGCCTGGCACGCTTCGGCGGCGCCCTCGCCGGCGGCGAAACCTCCAGCGTCCCGCCCCACTCCGCCGCGGTCATCTCCATCGCCGCCACCGGCCATGTCCGCCGCGAACACCTCACCCTCCGCTCCACCGCCCACAGCGGCCACGCCCTCCTCGTCACCGGCACGCTCGGCGGCTCCCACCACGGCAAACACCTCGCCTTCAGCCCCCGCATGGAGGAAACCGATTGGTTGGTATCTCACTTCAAACCGACGGCGATGATGGATTTGTCGGACGGTTTGGGGCGGGATCTGCCGCGTTTGGCGGCGGCGTCGGGGTGTGGGTTTGTGCTGGAGCGGGCGGCGCTGCCGGTCACGGCCGGCAGCACGGTGGAGCAGGCCTTGGGTGAAGGCGAAGATTTCGAGTTGCTGCTGGCGCTGGAGGACGCGCGGGTGCCGGCACTGCTGGCGGCATGGGCGGGGCGTTTTCCCACGCTGCCACTGACCCGGATCGGGTGTTTGGTGGAGGCGGGCGCGGGCGACACGCTGAGCGGTGGCTGGGAGCATTTTTCCAAATCCGGAGCATGACGAGTCACTCAGGAGAAGCCGCGGGGGGGCACGACGCCGGGTTGGAAGCGGCATTTTGGGAATTTCAAGGCACGGAAAAGAGTGCCTCGCCGCGAACCTTGATCAACTACCGGGAGGCCCTCGCGGCGTACCGCAACTGGCGCGGCGAAAGGTTCAGCGGTTGGCGGGAGGCGAGCGCCGATGATTTTCGCGACTACCTCTTTGCCTTGATGAAACTGGACCTCAGGCGGGCGACGATCCGCTTGCGGTTTGCCGCGCTGCGCTCGTTCTACAAATTCCTGGTGCTGCGCCGCGGGCTGGCGCACAGCCCGGTGGCCGCCGTCCTGCTGCCCAAGCCGGAGCGCGGGTTGCCGGTGGTCCTCACCGTGGCGCAAATCGATGAACTGCTAAGCATTCCGCTGCACCAGCCGGTTGATAAGAAGGCCCCGGCGTGGCTGCCCCGGCGCGATGCGGCGATCCTTGAGCTTTTTTATTCCTGCGGGTTGCGGATTGCGGAATTGCTGGGCCTGGAGGTCAAAGACATGGATTTCATTGGTGAAACCGTCCGCGTGGTTGGCAAGGGTGCGAAACAGCGCATCGTGCCCATCGGCGGGCCGGCGCTCGCGGCGATCCAGTGCTACCGGCAGGAGGCGGCGGTGACCAGCGGGCCGCTGTTTTTGAGCAAGCGGCGGCGGCGCATCACCCAGCAAGCGGTGGATCAACTGCTCAAAAAACACCTCAAACATAGCAGCATCCCGTTCAGCATCAGCCCGCACAAGCTGCGCCACAGTTTCGCCACCCACCTGCTGGATGCCGGTGCCGATCTGCGCAGCGTGCAGGCGTTGCTCGGCCACGCCTCGCTGTCGACCACCCAAATCTACACCCACGTCACCAAGGAGCGGCTCAAATCCGCCTACGATCATGCCCACCCGCGGGCCTGAGCGGCCGACCTGCGAGCGAGGGCGCCGCGATTCCGCACCACCGCCGCCTGTAAGAAATAACGGCTGCCGAGCAAATTCCGCCGACAGGTGTTGCTTTCGCGGGCATTTCGCTGTACTCGTGCGCGCCCCGCCGCCCGTAGCACATGAAAACCATTCGCCTCGCCATTATGCTTGCAGTGCCGCTCCTCGCGCTGCTGCTTGCCAATTGTGCCACCAAAAAACCCCTGCCCACCACCGATGCCAGCGGCAACTACGTCAATCCTTACCCGGTCGGCACCTACCAACATTTCACCGCGGAACGCAGCTACCCGAAAACCTACAAGGTGTGGACAAACGATGAGCTGCTCTCCCGCACCACCCCCGAAAACTCCCACATCCGCATCGACCTCGCCAAGCAACGCGGCCAGCTGATGAATGGCGAAGAGGTCGTGATGGATTACCCGATTTGCTCGGGGCGCGCGGGACGTGAAACGCCGCCGGGTGAATACACCATCCTCGAGAAAGTCGTGGAAAAGCAGTCCAACCGCTATGGCCGCATCTATGACGCCGCAGACGAGTGCGTCAACACCGATGCGGACGCCACCACCGACATCATCCCCGAAGGCGGCCGCTTCGATGGGGCCCCCATGCGCTATTGGATGCGCCTCACCAATGACGGCGTGGGCCACCACATCGGCCCGGTTCGCCGCTATCGCGCATCCCATGCCTGTATCCGAGGCCCCGGGGGAACCATTCCCACCGTCTATGCCAAGGTCAAACTCGGCACCAGGGTCATCGTCGAGTAGCATCCCGCCGCAGCGCCCGCGCCAAGCTTGTTAGATCGCGCGCCCCCACCCGGCAAACCTCATCTCACCATGCCGCCGCGCATCAAACCGGAACTCATGGCGCCGGCCGGCAACTGGACCAGCCTGCAGGCCGCCATCCATGCCGGTGCCGACGCCGTCTACTTCGGGGTGCGCGGCTTCAACATGCGGGACAATTCCAACAATTTCCGCGCGGCCGAGTTGCCGCGGATGGTGGCGACCTGCCGGCAGGCAGGAGTGCGCGCCTATCTGGCGCTCAACACCATCATTTACGAAAACGAGCTTGCCCGCGTCCGGCGCCTTCTCGATGCGGCCGC
>CAIZNN010000020.1 GCA_903934285.1 Akkermansiaceae bacterium
CAGCCGGACCGGTCGTGGACGTTGAAGCCACGGCCTGTCTGAGCTGAAGCGTGCCGACTCATACGTAACATACACACCTGTGTATGCTATCTACGCAAAACCGGCCAGCAGCTTCCGATGCCCACTCATAGAGCGCTTACGTTTCTTTCGCCTCTTTTGTTCGGCGTTCGGCGTTCGGCGTTCGGCGTTCGGCGTTCGGCGTTCGGCGTTCGGCGTTCGGCGTTCGGCGTTCGGCGTTCGATGTTCGCCTTTTCTTCCCGGACCGCTGCGCCTCAGGCCCAAGACAAAGAGAATTGATGATTGTCGATTGATGATTGTCGATTGATGATTGTTGATTTGTGATGTGAGCTTGGACACGAGCGTCCACCAAGCTCACTTCAACAATCCAAAATCAACATTCATCAATCGTCAATCAATTCGGAGATGTTCGATGTGCGCCTTTTCTTCCCGGACCGCTGCGCTCAAAGACAAGACAAAGAAGAGCTGCCGGACCGCGCATGGCGCTTCTTGTTCCAGTCTTCTGTCTTCTGTCTTCTCCTCTTCTGTCTTCTTGCTTTTAGCGCCTCCGCCGCAGCAACCCCGCACACAGCAACAAACCCGCCAGCGCACTGGATGGCTCGGGAACGGCGGTCCAGTTGAGATTCGTGCCGCTGGTGGTGAAATACCCCTCGCTACTTGTTAATGAGGTCATATTGGTGCTGCCCGCATACCACTGGACATTGCCACTTGCGAAGGTGCTGGCAATGGAGATAGAGGAGCCGCTACCGTCCAAGCTAGTCTTGAAGATGTCAGACCAAGTTTGGTTGCTGTTCCAGAAGGTCTCGCTGAAACTACTGCTGCCACCGAGAACCACCTTGAACACGGCGCCGCTGCCACTGATGGTGCCGCCTGTGACATTCACGGCATCATAACCCGTGCCACGGGTGTTTTGCGCGCTGGAGGCCAACTGCCACTCGAAGATCGACCCGGTGTTGTAGGTCAGTGTGCTGTTGAACTTTTGCGTGCCAACCAGACTTGCGACGCCGCTGCGATCACCTGGAGAATGGGTGCCCACCACACCGGTGCCGGTCGCTGCAATGGTCGTTGCGCCATTGATCGTTCCGGTGCCCGAAATCGTCGGAGTGCCACTGCTGCCGTCGCCGCCGACCGTGACCGCCGAACCACTTGCAAGCGATCCGGTCACGTTCAGGACACCCGCATTGACTTTCGTCGTGCCGGTGTAGGTATTGGCAACACTAAGGGTCGTGGTGCCTGTGCCTGCTTGGATTACACTACCGCTGCCGGAGATAATCTTAGTTTGGGAGAGTGCATTGCTCCGGTTGAAAGTCAGAGTGCCGTTGTCAACAATGTTAGCAGTGCTGGCTATCTGGCCAGTCGTGCCGCCGCTGCCGAGTTGCAACGTGCCGCCGCTGTTGATTGTAGTAGTTCCGGTATACGTGTTCGCGCCGGTCAGGATCCATGTGCCAGAGCCTTCCTTGGTCAACGTGCCAGCTCCAGCTGCGCTGGATGTGCCTCCATTGAAGACTCCGTCAAACTCGCAAGCTGTGGCCGATCCTCCCAATTTGAGCCCATATCCTGTGATTGACCCATAAAGAATGCCTATGTTGCTCAATACTATATTCCCATTACTGGCGACAACTGAACTACCACTGGCGCCGAGCCTGAGCAGTCCCGTGTAGGTGGCGCTAGTGCTCGAACTGTTGGTAAGAGCCCCTCCAGTAGAGATACCAGTTCCATTGATAGTGAGGGCTTCGGCCGTGCTCAGAGTGACCCCATTCAGATCGAGGACAGCACCCGAAGTAATTGCGGTTCTCCCCGCGTTCGTGCCAAGCGGAGAATTCGTGCTATCACCCGCTGCGCCCAATTTCACAACTCCTTCGGAGATCGTCGTTGCCCCCGTGTAGGTACTGCTCCCAGAGAGAGTCAATACGCCAGAACCGCTTTTGGTTAGTGTACCTGCCTGAACCGCATCAAGCGAGTCAGTAAAAGTTGTATCGATAGTACCAGTGATAAGCGTGTTGCCACTGCCGCCTATAGTTATATTGCGTGCACCACCATCGACCTCATCGCTTTTGATAACGCCTGAAAGCGTAAGTAAATCACCCGTATTGTAGGATATGACTGAAGTCGTTGACTGCGTGAGCGTGATCGGCCCGCCGAAGGAGTTGTTACCGCTAACACTTCGCAGCGCCCCGGCGGCGGATATTCCCGTGCCTCCGATAGTGAGCGGCTCTGTACCTACGGCAACCCCGCCCTGAAGTTCCAAGGCTGCTCCATTGGCTACGGTGGTCCCTGCGGCATCGGTTCCAAGCGCGGCACTATTCTGGATATTCAGTACTCCCACAACCACACTGGTAGCGCCGGTGTAGGTGTTCTCTCCGGAGAGCATCAGTGTACCCGCTCCAGCCTTGATAATTCCACCATCAGACTCAATGACTGATGAGATTGAGGTGTCTAATGTGGCGTTGGCGTTGGTGCTGTTGCCGATCGTGAAGGTTTGGATATCGTCGTTCAGGTTTAGCAAGCTAGCTGAAATAGTAGCTCCCTGCGGATTGTTTGTTGCGTCGTAGGTGAGGGCTGCGGTTGTGCCCGTGAGAGTCAGCTTGCTGGCGCTGTCGGAACCAATCACTTGAGCGGTCGTTGATGCTGTATCAATGCTGCCGGCGTTACCACCAAGCGTCAAGGATCCGATTGTCAGCTCTTTGCCGTTTAGATCGAGGGTGGTGGTCTGGCTGGCCGTAACACCTTTGATGGTGACATTATTGCCCGAATTGATGGCATTATTGACACCGATCTGCAGCGTGCCACCAGCAACAGTGGTCAGGCCGGTGTATGTGCTGGCGCCATTAAGGGTGAGGGTGTTAGTTCCAAACTTATCAAGGCCACTGGTGCCTTGGACCGCCAGTCCGTTGGCAAATGTGACGGCCTGACCGTTGGTATCGATGCGATAATTCGCGTTGTTGGAGGCGGTGAGACGATACGAATAGTCATTGGTGTTGGCGGAAGAATAGCGGAGCGTTCCACCATTAAAGATAATCGATGCGCCAGCCTCACTGGTGCCAAATGGATTGGAAGACTCAGCAACACCTGGAGTGAGATTCCCAAGTGTGATCGTTGTGGTCCCTGCATAAGTATTGGTGCCAGTGAGAACGAGGGCGCCATCGCCAGACTTGATCAAACTGCCACTGCCGTCAATCACCCCAGATAAAGTCAACCCCGCCGTAAGACTCGTCACTTTGATGGAACCGCTACCTCCACTGGCGAGGGTGAATTTCTTGGTGCTGGATGCATTGCTGCTCGGGGTGGCGTTCTCAATGGTGCCGGTTTGTCCTGATGAGCCCAGAATCACCGAACTCGTGCTGTTGCCCAGTCGCCCAGTGGAACCAGAGTCATTGATGGCTGTCGTCAGCAAGGTTCCCTCAGCCACAGTCAATTGCCCCGTAAAGGTGTTGGCGCCGTCCAAATACCAAGTTCCAGAGCCCGTTTTTGTGACGTTTAAGGGCGCGGAGCCATCGGCGATGGCGTTTTCAATGAGGTTGCTCTTCGTGTTAGAACCGGAAAGAGTCAATGTCTGGGTGCCTGACGAACCGGTGATAGTGCCCTTGAGTTGCAATATATCGTCAGTGCTGCTGTTGGTTAGCGTGAAGGTGCTACCCTGAAGAATCAGTGGCGCGCTAATTGTTTCTGTGCTGGTTGCGATTGCACCTGTGATTTCACTAGTAATGGCGATTTTGCCACCAGCGGCCACCAGCAGGGAATTGCCACCAGTTGACCCGATGTAGTAGTCCCCGGCGCTGCCCGAAAAGGTAATTTCCTTAATGTTCTGGCCGGAGTCAATAAGGATGGCCGAGCCTTGGAGACCCCAAGTGTTAGTGATAGCAGCGTCGAATATAGCGGTGTCGGCGCTCCCAGGCACGGTAGAGTCGCCAACCCAGTTCGTGGCGGTGGACCAGTTGCCATTCCCTGTTGATCCGCCGTCCCATGTTATGTCAGTCGCCCGCACCGCTTGCGCGGCGAGGAGTGCAGCGATAGCGACGGCGAGGGAGGAAACGCGAGAGAGGCGAGGCGGCTTCATGGGGGTGGACTCTAAAAGGGGGGAGATGGGAGGAACACCTGCTGGCAGGCGGAAAAAAATTACGCGGTAAAAAGGCAAATAAACGGGGGGCAGGTCAACAAAAAAATCCAAAATTAGGTATTTTTACAAAAAAAGCCGCTCCGGGCTTGGCGAATGGGACCCCGGGGGCTGGTTGCGCGCCAGTCCCCGACACTCCAATTGACCCCACCCCAAATTCTTAATCCGTGTAATCCTCTTCATCCGTGGTCATCTTCGTCCCGCATTACCATTCACGCCCAACACCGCCGCGCTTCCTCGCCGATGATGCGCAGGCCGTGGCGCACGGTGGCCTCGTCCATCGCATAGGAGACGCGCAGGCACTCGTGGCGATGCGGCCAGTCCGGGGCCTCGTCGCCGAAGAAGAAGTAATGGCCGGCGACGACGAGCACGCCGCGTTGTTTGAGGCGCTGGTAGAGTTGGCCGGCGGTGATGGGCAGGCCGGGAAACCACAACCACAGGAACAAGGCGCCCTCGCTGCGGTGCATGAACCACGCGAAATCATCGCCGAATTCCTCCAGCGCAGCCTGCCGCGCCAGCCGGCATTTTTCCGCGTAAAACGGCCTCACCACCTCGCGGCTGAGGCGCAGGATCTCGCCGGACTCAAGCAGCGGCAGGACGATTTGTTGGCCGATGTTAGGATTGGCCAGGCCGACGATGGCGCTCAGCGAGCCCAGCGCGCGGATGAGCGCCGGCGGGCCGAGCACAATGCCGGTGCGGGTGCCAGGCAGCCCGATTTTGGATAGGCTGAGGGTGAGCACGACGTGGTCGGCCCAATACGGGGTGGCGTCGGTGAAGATGATGCCGGGAAACGGCGCGCCGTAGGCATTGTCGAGGAGCAGCGGGATGCCGTGCGCCTTGGCCAAGCCCGACAGGCGGGCGATCTCCTCGTCGGTTAGAACATTGCCGGTCGGATTGGTCGGCCGCGACGCGCAAATCGCCGCGATGTCCGGGGTGACCACCAACCTATCGAAATCGACCCGGTATTTGAACTCATGTGGTCCGGTGGTTTCGATGAGCGGCGTGACCGCGCGGAACAATTCGCCTGCCACCCCTTGGTTGGCGTAGCCGATGTATTCCGGCACCAACGGCAACAGAATCTTGCGGCGCGAACCGTCCGGCATCGGCCCGGCCAGCAGGTTGAGCAAAAAATAAAATGCGGTTTGCCCGCCACTGGTCACCGCCACGTTGTCCGGCCCGATGTCCCAACCAAACGTGCGCCGGAACAAGCCGGCCACCGCCTCGAGAAAGCGCGGATTGCCACGCGGCGGGTCGTAAGACGTCAGGGTGCGGTCGAGCCCGCCGGGCTCCGCCATCAATTCGGCCAGCCGCTGCTGCCACACCGCGTTGATTTCGGGAATGCGCGCCGGCTGGCCACCACCCAACATCTTGAGGTCCGGCCCGCCGCTGGCCAGGGCGTGGCCGAGGTCGTCCATCAACTCTTCGATACCGCTGCCACAGCCGAGGTGCCGGCCAAATTGGGAAAATTCGTATTGCATGTGCGGGTGCCGGGTTGACCGGCGGGCGTTAGCATCTATAGTGGCAACCCAACATTCAACCCCCAACCAACCAACCATGTCCATTAACGTAGGCGATCGCGCCCCAGATTTCACCCTCGTGACCAAAACCGCCGAGGGCCCGCAGCTCGTCACATTGAGCGAGCAGATTGGCAGCGCCAATATCCTGCTGCTGTTTGTGCCGATGGCCTTCACCGGCGTGTGCACCCAGGAGATGTGTGATATTTCCACCGGCATCAAGGATTACGAGGCGCTGGATGCCAAGGTGTTCGGCATTTCCGGCGATAATCCCTTCGCCCAGGCCGCGTGGGCCGCCAAGGAAGCCATCACCATCCCCTTGCTCAGCGACTATGAGCACACCGTCGCCAAGGCCTACGGCGTCGCCTATGACCAATTCCTGCCCGAGGCCAACCTCATCATGGGCGGCGTCGCCAAGCGCTCCGCCTTCGTCATCGACAAACACGGCATCGTCCGCTACGCCGAAGTCCAGGACCATCCCAAGGACCTGCCCGACTTCGAGGCCATCAAAGCCACCCTCCGCGCGCTCTGAGGCGCGGGACCGCCCATCCTGTGCCAATAAAATCCCGCCGGCCGTTAGCGACACGGCAAATGCCGTTGCCTCATCAGGGTTGCGGGAGTGCTCGGGTTTCCACTATGGCAGGATGCCTGCGCTTCCTCGCCCTGCGGTTCTGGGGAGCGCCGGCGTCCCGCCGGCTGTGTTCGGCATCCTGCCGAACACTCTTCACCCAGCCGGTTATCATCAACGGCGACGACACCCAGCGCCGGTTCAAATCCCAAATCCGAAATCATAAATTCTAAACAAAGAACGCGGCGTCCCTTCTGCATGTTATTTCTCTTCCGTCTATAATTTCGTGCTTGGAATTTCGGATTTTCCACACAAATCACCAAATCACATGATTTGGATGGGGGTGGGGAGACCCGGGGACTTTGTCGCCCCGCTTAATGGATTTCCTCCTCACAATCAACGGGTTACGACGGCTAGAAATCTCTAACTGTCGCCATTCGATCACATTCTATCTACTGACAACCGTTAGAACAGATGCGCCTGTCCGCGAGGCGTCCGCCGCCTCAAAATCGCCGCTTTGCCAAGATTTTTCACCGAAATTCGTTGGCAAAGCGGACTGGATGGATATTTTCGCTTTTGAGGAGCTTTCCCATGAATCCGGCCGCAAACCACTGTCCCTTGCCCAAATTCGCACTTTGGAGCCTTGCGCTTGACTCGGTTCGCCAAATGTTCCGGCCTTGTGGCCCCCTTTTCCCCCGCAACCCCTTTTTCCCCGCCCTCCGGTCCGGCCACCGGCTCTTGCAACGGCCTTCACCGGGAAAGCAATTTCCTAGCAGTCAGCCAGTCAGTAAATCGAATGAACCACAAAAAACCGTTCTTGCTTAGCGTTGCGTTGTTCTTGTGGTTTGCTGTCAGCCTGGCGAATGGTCTCAAGGCCGCCGAAATCAGCCCGGTCGCGGCGGCAAAGCCGGCAATCGGGGCGGGCGGAGCCCCCAAAGTCGCCCGGGGAACCCCGATCAAGGATCTGCGGTTGGCGACCGGCTTCTACACGGTTCCCGCCGCGCCCTTTATCTGCGCTCCTGACGAGACGGTGGTCTGCATCATCCTGGGCTCCTCCACCGGCGAGGAAGCGCAGGCCCAGCTCGACGCGGCCCGGGCCAAGAATCCGGCAGCCGTCCTGCTGGTGACCATCGCGGGCAAGATCACCATCGCCACGGTGCCCCTGAGCTTTGGCACCCGCACCTGCGTCTTCTTCCAGCCTGGCGCCCGGATCTCCGCGGCAGATCCATGTTCGGCCCCGGCGCTGGTGCGCATCCAGGATGCGGAGCTGCTCAGCCTGGCATCCGCGGCGCCGGCGTCCGGGAACACCCGGGGGATACTTGACGGCGCCGGGTCCGGGATCATCGGCATCCAGGTGGTCAACAGCGGCAAGGTGCATGTGGACGGCCTGGCCATTCGCAATTGCGGCGGTGGCGGCCTGGCCGTGACGGGTCGCGGGGCCGGGCGCTACGCCGATCCGGTATCCTTGACCCGTTCGACCATCAGCGGTGGCGCCGGCAACGGGCTCACGGTCCGCGACAGCGCCCAGTTCATTGCCCTCGACAACCGCATCAGCGGCAACGGCGGCGATGGCATGGTCGTCGATTCGGCCTCGGCCATCCTGGCCAACAACATCTGTGCCGGCAACCGCACCGGCATCATCGTCCTGGGCAAGGACATGACGATCAGCCGCAACCAGATCATCGCCAATGCCACTGGCCTGCGCCTGGACAAAAACAGCGACTGTACCTTGGTCTCCGAGAATGCCATCCAGGACAATCGCACGGGAGTCGAGATCCTGGGCACCAAGGCCACGGTCGAATCCAACAGCTTCGCCAACGACAAACAGGTCGTCATCGGCGGCAAGGACAATCTGCTCCAATCCAATCCTGGCCTGACCGCCGCTGCGGTGACGACCCCAGGGACCGACTACTTCCGGCCGCCGACCATCGCCGATACGCACAAAGATGACGTGGTGTGGAAGGGAAGCGGCCAGGCGCCGATGGGCCGTTTTGACCTGACCATCGCCTCGGGCAAGGATCCCATGGCCGGCACCGAGGTGACCCAGCGCCTGCAGGCAGCCCGCACGGCCAATCCCGGCAAGGTGCTGGTCGCCCGACTGGTCGGTCAATTCAAGGTGACCACCAAGGACGGCATCGCCCTGCCCGACCATACCTGCGTGCTACTCGATGGCTCGATCACCAACAACCAGACCGACCGCTGCGACCAGATGGTGAAAATGGCCGGCAAAGGTTGCGTCTCCTTTTCCGGCGGCAGAGTGGTCAGCCGTTCGCTGGCGACCAGCGGCCTGAGCGGGGCCAAAGGCAACAACACCCTTTTGATCAGCGGGGTGCTGATTGATCTTGGCGCCGTCAATGGCCATCTCGGCACGAAATCGGTCAACGCCATCAATTCCAAGCAGCATGGCGGTTCCTTTGTGGTCCGCGGTTGCGAGATCCGCGATTCCGGTTCGCGCGGCGTGTGGATCCATGTGACCAGCCGCGTGCATGTCTTGGGCAACCGTTTCAAAGCCGGCGGCATGACTATCGATTTCGATGCCTTTGGCAATCACAGTTCGGCCTTGTACAACACCGTGACCGGAAACAACTACCATTCGGCCATCTTCCTCGAAGAAGGCGTGAAACACAACACCGTGTTTGCCAACCACTGCCTGGACAACGAGTCGACGGCCATCTCGGTCCATTGCCAGGCGGTGACGGGCGTCACCGAGAAGAACACCATTGCCTGCAATCTTTTGGAGGACAATGGCCAGGGCAAGGACAAAAGCGGCGGTGCCGACCTCAGTTTCAGCGGCTTGGCACCCGAAAAGCGCTCGGCCGACAATTATGCCTTCAACAACCGGATCGTGCGCAACCATGGTCGCGGTGCCATCAACATCAAGGCAAACACCAGCAACAACTACATTGCCCAGAGCGCGATTGTCGACTGCCCCACGACGGTGGCAAACTGGACCACCAAATCGGCGGGAGGCTCGTTTGCCGGCTGCATCGGTTTCACAACGCCGCAACCGCGATGCCCTTGATGCTGATGCGACCAATGGGACGTCCCCAGAAAAACAATGAAATCCCATTGTTTTGGCGGCTATCGGGTCCCAATCAACCCCCTTTTCCCCGCCCTCCGGTCCGGCCACCGGCTCGTGCATCGACCTTCACCAGGAAAGCAATTTCCTAGCAGTCATGGCTCAAAACTCCCGCCGTGGTCACTTTGACCATTCTATCGCAATTTGCATGGCTACACCACCACCCGGCGCATACACCGGCCAGCTCAGCCGGTGAAGTAGATATAGGCGCCGAGGATGCAGGCGAGGATCAGCAGCGATCCTAACACATCCTTCCAGTTCCAGCTCGCGCGGGTCTGCGCCTTGTCCTCGGCGCTGGCGGTGGCGAAGGTCAGGCCTTGGATTTGCGGCTGGTTGGGTTCCTCGGTTAGATAACTGACCGTCACCATGACCACGGCGGACACGACGGTGATGAGGATGCTGAAATATTGGAAGTTGATGTTGTTGACGACCCACAGCAGCGAGCCGTGGTCGTACTGCTTGAACAGCCCGAGGGTGATCGGGGTGTCCACCGCCATGCGGAAGATGCCGACGATGAAGCCGACCACCATGGCCCAGAAGCAGCCATGTTTGTTGAGGCGTTTCCAGAACACGCCGAAGAAAAACACCACGAAAATCGGCGGGGCGAGATAGCCCTGCACCGACTGCAAATATTCATAGAGGCCGTGGGCGCCCTTGACCACCGGGATCCACAGCAGCGCGATGACCACCATCACCGCCGTGGCGATGCGGCCCATCCGCACCAATTCCGACTGGCTCGCCTGGGGTCGCAGTTTTTCATAAATGTCCACGGTGAAGAGCGTCGAGCAGGCATTGAACACCCCGGCGAGCGAGCCCATCAGCGCGGAGAGCAGGCCGGCGACGACGATGCCGCGCAATCCGGCCGGCAACAGGTATTGAACCATCATCGGGAAGGCGCCCTGCGAACCTTTTTCGGTGAAGGCGGCGGTCATTTCCGGGATCACGTCCTTCTTGACCAGCGCATAACAAATCAGCCCGGGAATGATGAACAGATAGACCGGAAACAACTTGAGAAAGGCGGCGAAAATGCTCCCTTCCCGCGCGACCTTCTGGTTCGGCGCGCCCAGCGCACGCTGGACGATGTACTGGTCGGTGCACCAGTACCACAGGCCGATGACCGGCGCGCAGATCGCCATCCCAAGCCACGGAAAGTTGTTATTGAAATACCACGCCTGCCGGACGACCTCCCCGGCCGCGTTGAACTCGCGGATTGGCGCCCACGAGGCGGACTGGCCGGCGGGCACCAGCGGTTTCCACAAGTTGAACATGTCCGGGCCGCAGATTTGCCGCAACTCGCCCCACCCGCCCAGCCGGTGCAGGCCGTAGAACGTCAGCACCGCCGAGCCGCCGATCAACACCACCACTTGCACCGCGTCGTTATAGGCCACCGCGCGCATCCCGCCGATGACCGTGTACAGGCCCGTGAGGATGATCACCGCGATCGAACCGATCCAAAAGCTGTCGATGACGGTGCTGCCGAGGGTGATCTGCAGCTCTGGCAGCAGGGTGCCGAAGACGATCCCGCCGGCGAAAATGCCGACCGCGATTTTTGATAGAATGAAGGTGATGATGGACACCACCGAGAGCACATAGCGCGACCCCACTGAGAACCGGCGTTCGAGGAACTCCGGCATGGTGAACACCTGCGAGCGCATGTAAAACGGCACGAACACCCACGCCAGCACCAGCAGGCACCAGGCGTGCAGTTCATAATGGGCCAGCGCCACGCCGTCCTTGGCACCGGAGCCGGCCAGCCCGACAATGTGCTCGGAGCCAATGTTGGACGCGAAAATCGACGCCCCGATGACCCACCAGCCGAGATTGCGCCCGGCCAGGAAATAGTCCGCCGCAGTATCCTGGTTTTTTCTCACAACCGACCAGGCCACCCCCAGCAGCACGGCGAAATAGGCGGCGATCATCAGCCAGTCGATGAGGGCCATGTGGCTGGTCACGACAGCCAGCGGCGTGCTCGGGAGGGTGAGTTGCATGGTGGGGTTTTGGGTGGGGTTTTGGGTGGGGGGCTTGAAGCAGGTGCGGCGCAGTGTTCCAAGGCAGCGGTGCCCAAGTCAAGCGCAAGCACCATGGCAGGGCACGATCCCGTCAAGTGCATAATGGCTGGCATTATGTTTCTTGCATGGCACGGGGGGCATGAAGCGAGGCCGGTGGCTGGGCGGCACGGCGGTCCGTTCCGTCAAGTGCGCGTCAAGTACATAATGGCTGGCATTATGTTTCGGCTTCGGGCCGGGGTGAACGTCTCCTCGACCAATGGGGGGCTGCCGGGCTAGGCCCCGCCGGTGAATGCACATATTGAGCTTGGCACGGGGGCATGAGGCGAGGCCGGTGGCTCGGCGGCATGGCGGTCCGTTCCATCAAGTGCGCGTCAAGTGCATAATGGCTGGCATTATGTTTCTGCCTGGTTAGGCCGCGCCCGTGAATGCGCATGTTAAGCTTGGCATGGGCGGCACGAAGCGAGGCCGGTGGCTCGGCGGCATGGCGGTCCGTTCCGTCAAGTGCGCGTCAAGTGCATAATGGCTGGCATTATGCTTCTGCCGGGCTAGGGCGCGCCGGTGGATGCGCATATTGAGCTTGGCAGGGGGGCATGAAGCGAGGGTGGTGGCTCGGCGGTGGCTCGGCGGCGTGGCGGTCCGTTCGTCAAGTGCGCGTCAAGTACATAATGGCTGGCATTATGGTTCGGGCACGGGCCGGGGTGAAAGTCTCCTCGACCAGTGGGGGGCTGCCGGACTAGGCTGCGCCCGTGAATGCGCATGTTAAGCTTGGCACGGGTGGCACGAAGCGAGGGCGGTGGCTCGGCGGCATGGCGGTCGCTGCTTTGGTGGTGGCAATCGGACTGGCATGGCCGGTGCCCGGCCCGAGGCAAGCGATCGGCCCGCCGTCGCCACAGCCGGCGGCAGTGCCCAGCAAACCGCAGACACCGCAACCCGTGGCGGAGCTTGGCGAACCACAACCGCCACAACCGGCACAACCAGGGCAGCCGCCGCCGCCCGGCAAGGGACCGGCCCCCACGCCAACCGAAGCGCCTGCGGTCGTGCCGGCAACCCCGCCGCTAGTCGCGCCAGGGATCACGCCCGCCCCCGGTCCGACACCGACACCGACACCGACACCGACACCGACACCGACACCGACACCAACCCCGATACCGAGGGCGGCGGCGACGGCGGCACCGGCTACGACAGCGGCGGCGGGGGGCTTGGTTTTGATTCCGGCCGGGAGTTTTGTCATGGGCAACGCGCTGGCGAGCAGCGCCGACGGCGGTGCCAACGAATTGCCGGCGCACGCCGTGACGGTCGGCGCGTATTTCATTGGGCGGCACGAGGTGACCAACGCGCAGTGGGACGAAGTGCAGGCGTGGGCAGCCAGCCATGGCTACAGCGATCTTGCGGCAGGCACGGGCAAGGCGGCGGATCACCCGCTGCAGGCGATGGCCTGGCAGGAGTTGGTGAAATGGTGCAACGCCGCGAGCGAAAAGGCGGGCTTGACGCCGTGTTACAGCGTCGCGGGACAGACATACCGGGTGGGGGTCGGCGTGCCCGATTGCAATTGGAACGCCAACGGCTACCGCCTGCCCACGGAGGCGGAATGGGAAAAGGCGGCGCGCGGCGGCGCGCGCGGTCGGCGGTTTGCGTGGGGCGACACCATCAGCCACCGCGAGGCGAACTTCCGCAATGAGGGGGCCGAGACCTACCAGGCAGGCCGGGCCGGCGACCACCCCGCGGCGGGTGCCGGAGCGGAGCCGTACACGACCCCGGTGGGCACCTTCGCGGCTAATGGCTACGGGCTTTTCGACGTGGCAGGCAACGTCGCGGAATGGTGCTGGGATTGGTATGGCCCCTACCCGGACCAGGCGCTGAGCGACCCGCGGGGCGCCGCCGCCGGCACGCTGCGGGTTTACCGCGGCGGCAGTTGGCGCCACAACGCCAGCGATTGCCGCAGCGCAGACCGCTACTTCAGCTACCCGGCCGGCTCATACAATTATGTGGGCTTGCGCGTCGCCCGGAGTTGCCCGCCATGACCCGCCCCCCCGCCGCTTGTCGGGCTTGCCCGGTGCAGCGGGATGAAGATGACCACGGATGAAGAGGATTACAGTAGAGTAGAGAGCAACGGGCGGCTTTCGCCAGGCCCGTTGCTCCCCCTCGTCAAACCGGACTTGCGGATTTCCCGCATCCGGCTTTCCTGCAAGTATTTCGTCATAGGCGCTGAAGTCCAAGATTCTGGAGATATTGGTAGTGGCTCATCCCTTTCGGGCACCGAAACACCGTGTCATAGTAATTGCGAAAGGAAGGACAGTGCTGGCACGATTGTCGGTTGGCGGCGGGTAAAGCAATCTGCCATCACCGGCTGCAGGTTCATCACCACCTGGAAGGCATGCTCAGCCCCGGTGGCTTGCTGGAAATAGGTTAGCGCGGGTGAGAGGCGGTCTGCTGTGGCTTTGGCCTCGACGAGGAACCACGGATGGCCGTCGTTAGCCACCAAAAAATCCACTTCCCGTTGTTGTTTGTCGCGCAGGTAATGCAGCGAGAACTTGCCCAGTCCCATGTCAGTCCAGCCTTCGACGGCCTTGAGGAGGTGACAGGCCACCAGGGTCTCGAAGCGTTTCCCGCTATCAGTGATGCCCGACCAGTCGCGCAGATACCACTTTGGTTCCTTGCGCAAGGAGCTTGACACATTCCGGTGCCAGGGCCTGACCAAGAACCCGACATGCAGCGCGCACAGGGAGTCCACCCATGCCTTGATCGTATTGGGAGCCACCCCCACGTCGCGTGCCAGATTGGCCACCACCAATGGTCCGCCGCTGCGTTCTTCGAGCAACTTGCCCGTCACTTCCAGCAACCCCAGTTCTTGAATGCGCGTCAAATCCCGGATATCCTCTTTATACAACTGGCTGTGACGCAAGGACTGCCACCTTCTGGAAAACCGCTCGCTCCCGGCAAGCATCGGCTCGGGAAAACCACCGAATTTCCACAGGGCTTGCCAGGCAGCGTCGGGCAGGCTTGCGGGATTTCTAACAATCCCATCGCCGGGCAGTTCCGTTGCCAGCAATTCTGCCACCGAAAACGGGTGCATGCGGAATGGAAAATACCTGCCCATGAGGCTGTCCCCACCGCGGCGGTAAGTATCCAATCGCGAGGAGCCGCTCACCACCACCCGGCACTGTTTTTCATACAAGTCGAAAAATCCCTTGAGAAAGGGCTTCCAGCGCGAAAACTTGTGCAATTCATCGAATACCAGCACCGCTGGCTCCTGCGCCAGCACATCCAAGCCCGCCGCGCTCGCCACTTCCGTCGCTCCCGCCGCAATCAGGCGCTTGTGGGCGGACACGTCCCAATCAAAATACACCGATCCGACCGCCCGGCAGCTTGTCGTCTTCCCCACCTGTCTGGGTCCGGCGACAAAGGCCATCTGTCGGTGCTCTGCCAGATGCTCCGCCAGAATGCTGTCATATAAGCGTTTCATGCCAGCCAAAATAACGCACACTGCAGAATGGTCAAGACTATTCTGCAGTGCGCGTTATTTTGGTCGGGCTTCGGGAAACCGGTGTTTCGGTGCTTCGGAAGAGCGGTGTTTCGGTAAGCCTTGGCTCGTTACGGAGCGCTGGCTTCAGCCGGCGCGTCTGGCCGGCTGAAGCCGGCGCCCCATAGTGCAGCCCAAGTTACTCTACGTTCCACACCCAAGCGCAGCACGGGTTCTGGTGCTAAAGAGGAAGATGAACCGCAGATGGACGATAGAGTAGAGAGCAACGGGCGGCTTTCGCCAATCCCGTTGCTCTCTGACTCCCGACGGTGTGGGCGATGGACCACGCCAACTTTGCCCCCGTCCGCCGGGTCTCCCAAGTTCCTTTGCTTTCCTTTCCCTACGCGCTGTCTCCAGCCACCCCGAGGAGCCTGTCGGTTGCGTTCAAGTGTCGCTTCACCGACAGTGGCAGGCTTCGTCCAATCCGGAAGATTGGCCACTCCCACTTTGTGTAACGAGGCCGAATCGAGTTTATTTTCATTACGGCTCGCAGGTTCGCCGCGCCGGGCTTCGCCTTGGGGATTGCTCCTTTCAGCGCCGGTTTGGCTACATGTCGGACACTTATTTGACATGTTGATCACATTTCAGATCACTAGGAAAGCCAGGCTTGGCCTGACGCACCGGATTACACGGATTAAGAATTTGGGGTGGGGTGAATTGAAGTGTCGGGATAGCTCGTGGGGAAGAAACCACTGATGAAGACTGAGAAGACTGGTTCCATTGATTGAAGATTTCTTCTGTGCTCAGTGGCCTCAGTGGCCTCAGTGGTTTCTTGCTCCCGATCCACCCCACCAAGTCACCTCATCCACCCCACCCCAAGTCTTCCTCTTCAATCCGTGAACCGGAGCGAAGCGGAGATAGGCCGCCTGACTCGATTTCAATCTTGCGGCCAAATCCGCGTAATCCACGGTGGTTTCAGGCCGTCAAACCCCAACGCTTGTCGGAAGGAAGAGTGCCATGTCATTTTCCGGCATGGTCGCTCAATTCAGCGTCAATTCAAAGCCGAGGTCAGGAAGTCTGCACCCACGGCCTGCCCTTGCTGCCAGTGCCTGATCTTCCTCACGAACCCTATCTAACATCCGCAGCGGCCGCGCCGCAGCGCGTCATCCCGGAAAGATTAGAACTCCCCCTTGAACGCCCGGTCGAGAATCGATGGCAACAGGGCGTCCAGTTCTAGCGAAGTCGCGGCTTGCAGCCGCTTGAGCGCGTCCACCTCCGCTCTAACATTTCTCAAGATCGCTTGCACGGAACGGCTGGGGAGTGGAAATTTATAATTCAGGAAGTCCACTGGATTCAGCCGCCTGCGTCTCACATTCGTCCCGGTACTGGCTCCAGAAAGCTCCGGCCAAACCGCCGGGTTTCTGAAATAGACGTCCAGCACCTCCGGTAACACGAGATCTTCCCGAACCTCAAAAACCGGGAATTCAGTCGAGACGACCAATCCATCGCACTCTTCCGGAACGATAGCCAAAGCGCCTTCCCAAGCCATGAGTTTTGGATAGACGAAATTGCCTTTGCGCAGGCGCGTGAGACGCGGATAGGCGAATTCCATTCCTGTCTTCACCAGCGAGCGGAAGACACCACGGCCAAAACAATACACCCCGGCAAATTGATAGGTCTCGTCGGCGCGGACCGAAACATCGCTGGGACGCATCTGCACCAATTCCCTCATGGGTGTTAGCTTTGACCCGGAGTCCTGAGCGATGATCGCCCGACACATCGCCTCTGCCTCTTCCGCCGCCGCCTTGCGCAATTGCTGCGCCTAGTGGATTTGCGCGGCGAGTGCCTCGATGCGCGCCACCACCCGCCGCTGCTCGGCCATGGGAGGGAGCGGGATTTCGTAGCCAAACACATGTGAAGGACGAATCGCCGCGTAGTTGGTCGATCCTTGCGCTTCGACTTGGTCGCGGAAGATTCGGGTGCGGATATAAAAGTCGAGGAACCGGCGGTCGAGTTCCGCCTCGTCCACTTCAAACAAGAAATAGTGACTGCTGACGACCGCTCCGCTGAGCAAGTCCGGGACCATGCCAAAGCCGCCGACTTTGGCATCGATCTCCGCCACCAGAAACTCACCCGCCCGGCAGACCTGTTGTTTCTTGGTTTTGATCGCCGCCCCTTCAACCTCGTCAGGTAGAACGATTCCCTGTGCATGGAGTTGAACCCGCGCCCGCTTGTAGGATGTTAGATCATCAATCGTGATGAACTCCTTCCGGTGGCGGACCACCTCCCCGAGCTTGACCATGGGCCAGGCCTTGGTCATTTTGCCCTCCTTTCGCCACAGGTCGGAAACAAACCCAATGGTCCGGTCACTGACCGGTGAATCTGTGCCGGGACCGCGGATGCCTGTAAAAGCCTCATCGGAACAACCTCCTGGCGAGGTCCTCGCGGGCTGTTTGAAAATGAGCGGCGACATCGCCGAGAATGGCGGCGAGGGTGCCGACGCGCAATGGGTTGTGGCGCGGGATGGTCACATGATGCTCGCCGTGCTCGGAGGTGGTGAGGCGCATGTGGCTGCCGGTCTGGCGGGTCATTTCGTAACCGAGGGTTTGCATCGCCTTTGCCAGGTCGTCGCCAGTCACATCGCGGGGTAGTCTCATGCCATGACTTTTCGCTAGTGGTTAATGGGGCTTGTTTCGCCGGCATTTTGGGAAACGTGTGTCGGGCGGCGTACTCACGCGGCCAAAATTTCCTCACGCACGATGTGCAGGCGCACGACGCTGGGTCCCTTGCCATCCTCGAAATGGCAGGCCACGGCGTCGCGGATTTGGTGGCGCAATTCGTCGAGGGTGTCGGCCTCGGTGAAGATGGATTCGCCCAAGGCGCGGGCGGTGAAGCCGCCTTCCGGGGCTTCTTCCACGAGAAAGATGATTTCGTTCATGAGCGGAGCAATGTTTGGATGCGGGCCGCAATCTCGCCGATTTTTGCTTCCTTGGCAAGGATACTCGCCGCCAATTCCGCCGGCGGCAGGTGGGTGATGTCGTCCTTGGCGCAGGGGTTCTTGCGGTCGAGGTTGCAGCCATTGGCTAACAATTCCTTGGCCGGGACCTTCCAGGCGTGGTCATTGGCCTTGCGTTTTGACCGCCCGGCTGGCCCGGCCCCCCACCATGCGATGAGCGGCGCAAACTCCTCGAACTGGACCGGCTGGGTTTTGGTGTAGTTCTTGCGGCCCTCGGGCAACGGGTGCTCGTAATACCACACGTCCTTGGTCGGGCCGTTGCGGTCGAAGAACAACAAATTCGTGGGGATGCTGGTGTAGGGCGCGAAGACGCCATTGGGCAGGCGCACGATGGTGTGCAGATTGAGTTGCAGGAACAACATCGCCGTCTCGGCGGTCTGTTTGTCTTCGGGGAAATTCCCCTGAATCCCCTTCTCCTCCTCGCCGCCGAACGGTGGGTTTGTTAGAATCGCGTCCACGCGGTCGCGCTCGCCGATGTCGTTGAGCTTGTGGCGCAGCGAATTGCCGGGGTCGATCTGCGGCGCGTCCAACCCGTGCAGCAACAAATTCATCTGGCACAGCAGATACGGCAGCGACTTCGGCTCGCCGCCAAACAAGCTGCGCTCCTGCAGCACCTTGCGGTCGGCCACGGTCCTGACTTGTTTTGATAGATGGCTGTAGGCCTCCACCAGAAACCCGCCGGTGCCCGACGCCGGATCAAGCACGGTCTCGCCCAGCCGCGGGTCGGTCACCGCCACCATCAGCCGCACCACCGCCCGCGGCGTGTAGAACTCGCCGCTGTCGCCCGCCGCATCGCGCATCTCGCGCAGCATCGATTCGTAGAGCGCGCCGAGCGTGTGCGATTCCTCGCTGGACGTGAAATGAATGCCGTTGAGTTTGTTGATGACGTCGCGCAGCAAATACCCGCTCTTCAGCCGGTTGTCCACGCCTCTGAACACGGTGGCAATCACATCGCGGCGGTCGTCGCCATTGGAACTGGTGAGTGTCCGCAGGTAGCGGAACAATCCCGCGCCACGCTTGCCATCAGGCCGGACTGTCTCGTCGTTGTTGATGAAGGCTAACAATTCATCCCCGGTGATCCCATCCGCCTGCACCGCCCAATCGCGCCATCGATACGGCGGCTCAATCGCCGGCTTGAATTTCTTCCCAGCCAATTTCGCCTCCTGCTCGCGCTGGATCTCCAGGTCATCAAGGAACTTTAGAAACATGACCCAGGTGAGCAGGGGCAGGCGATCCAGATCGCCGTTCAGCCCCTTGTCCTTGCGCATGATGTCACGCGCGGATTTCAATAGGCTGCCGAGGGATTGGTGGTGGTTTGGGCGGGCGGAACCGGGTTGCGTGCCATGGTCAAAAATCTTGGGTCAATTGTGGTTGTGCCGCGATGCGGGTTGGGTGCCGCATCGGTTGCGGGATTATCGTGACACCATTGCAACGGGCCGTAAATGGTGATCGCAACGAACAGATGCGTGGCGCGAATGGCCGTGGCGGCTAACCGGGCCTGCAGCCCGGCCTATCACATGGCAGGCCTGCGGCCCTCCGGCAATTGCTGGCTGCAAGCCAGGAATGTAGTAGATTGGGCTAGAGGCCCAATGACTGGAAATCTCGATGTGGTCGATATACATGGCTGGAAAATGGCATTGTGGCTCAGGCGACGTAAAGGATTTTTTGGAGTTCGGCCACCGCAAACCGCAGACTCTCCGAACCGCCGAATTTGCGGATGATCTCATTCACATTCCCATGTTGCGAGATTGGCGGCAGTTTCAGCACATCCGGCAAAGTGAATTGGAGTTCCCCATCGGCGGCATATTTCTCCAAGAGTTCAGTCAGGATCTCCCGCGCCTCGGGCGCAAACTGTGCGAAGAAACCGTTTTCCTCCCGCCTCACCCGCTCCGCCCGCTGCCTCCGCGTCAGCAGCGGCGCGTTGAATGCCAGATGACAGAGCAGGTCGAACGGATCGGCATCGGGTTTGCCGGTCTGGAGGGCGAGGGATGGGAAGTCGATGCCGCGGCCGATGATTTGCTTGAACTCGACCATCGAGTTGACGAGGCGGACGAGCACGATGTTGCGGCAGCTTGGAGCTGCGGCACGACGAACAGGCGACAGGTGTCGGCTTAGGTGGACACGGGAAAATGGCCGCGCTAACGGAGACAACCAGGAGCACGCGGAGAGATGAGCGCTAAGGCACTTCCAAACTATTGGTTTTCGGTTAGTTCGAACGCCTGTGTGGTGTTGGCCGCCATCCCGGCCCACACAATCAAGGTGAACGTCCCGTCGTGATCGATATGGACCCCCTGCCTGAAATTTGGCCCGGCGGCTTGGGCGACGCCATTGATTTTGAGCGCGGCGGTGGCCGCCCTGCTTTTCCAATGCTTGAGTTCAAAGCACAGGTTGTGGATCGGGTTGAGCTCGCTGGCGGCCAGTTCAAAGCGCAGCGGCGTCGCGCCCCAGTCGAAGCGGTATGCCCGGCGCGACCTGTCATAGCCCTGGCTGGTGGCCCCGGACACCTGTGCGACGGGCGGCGCGTCGAGCCATGACTTGGCCAGTTGTGCCAGCGCGGCGGGCGGTTGGTCGGTCATTCCCTCCATCAGGAGTTTTTCCTGATAGCTGACGTCGCCCTGCTGTTGTGCGCTGAGCGGCCAGAACAGATGCGAGATCGAGCTGTGTGCGGCGCGATCGGGGAAGCAGGCGTTGCGGCCCGACGAGTTGGCCTGGGCGGTTGGCCAGTGGTTCCACGAGGGAAACACCGAATACCACGTGCGCTCGCCACCGTAGATGTCACCACCCTCAAAATCCTGAATGGCAAACGGCGAATACTTGCCGGTGAAATGGATCTTCTGGACCACCTGCCCCTTATAGTTGGGCGTGGGTGGATTCGGGTTCCAATCATAAGAAGTGGCTTTGCCGGTGCGATCGACCAGGGTCATCACCGGCGCCTTGCCGACCACGCTTTCGGGGTGCTGGCCCTCGCCCACGACCACGATCTGCTCATTCCATTCGAACCAGGAATTGGGGTTTGAGGAATAACAACGCATGATCTTGCAGGCCACGCCGTCCGGATAGATATAATAATGCCAATCAACGATGTCACCCCAACCGTTGGCATCGTAATTGGCCCAATGGTGGTCCGGGTTTTCCAACCGGTAGCGCCAATGGACGACCACCCTGGCGGGGGTGTTTTCGATAATGCGCACATGCGAACTCCAGCAACCCTTGTCCGACATCGGCTCACAATCACCCGGCGCCGCTGCCGAAAAGCCGGTCTCGTTGAATTCATGGGTGAACCATTGGTTCGACTCGTTGACCATCATCGGAATGTAGCTCACCCCCCGCCAGAAAACAAACTTGGTGGGCAACTCGTCGAAGCCCACCACCACGTCGGCATGCTCGCCAAAGCGCCACAGGTTGTCCCAGGTCTCGTAATACGGCAGGCGCGTATATGCCGCGCCGAACTTGCCGCCGGTGGCGGGGACTGGCAGCGCGCGTTTTTGCATGTCGGGGGCGGCGACAATCGCCGGGCCCGGATTGCCAGTGGCAAACGCGCTGGCGATCTGGGCGCCGGGCAAGGCCACCGGGTAAACCTTCACTTCATCGATGAGACCGTCGATGCCGAAGTCGCTGGGGAGCGTGTCATGGGTGCCTTCCGTCGGCGTTCTCAGGATGCCGGCCTTGCCCACCCGCAGCTCGGCGTCGGCCGTTTGCACGCCACCCTTGCCGATGGCTTTGTTAGCCACCTCCTTGCCATTGACGTAGAGCCGCATCATGCCGTCGTTCTTATCATAGGTGCCCGCCGCGTGATGCCACTGGAACAATCCCAGGTGGTTGGCATCGGCGTAGGGAGGTTTGTTAGGAACGCTGAGCTGCTGCCATGCGCCGTCAACCTTGACGTTGAACCCGGGATAGCCGTGACTGTCGATCCCGAGGAAATACCCGTCGTCGTCGCCTTGTTGGATGATGGGGGCCCAATTCCAAGGATAGGCGCCAAGCGCGAACCATGCTTCAAGGGTGAGGCTGGCTCCGGCCAGCGCCGGCGCCTTGGCCGCCGGCAGCGCGAGCACGCTATGGTAGCCATCGAATTGGAGGGCCGTGCCGGACACGCCCTGCTTCCAGAGGGTTTTGGGGCCGGCCACGGGCAGCCGGGTTTGCGTGAATTCCTCGGTGGCTTCGTCGCCCAGTCCCTCATCGAACTTGAACCAGAGGGATGGGGCGGCGGTGCCCGGGATTCTAACCGGGTTGCCGGCCACCTTGGCTGGCGTGGTGGATGGCGTGGCGGCTTGACGGCTGATTTCGACCACGCCATCGGGGTTCAATTGCAGGACCTGGGAGGCGCGGTTGGATGGATCGTTCCACTCATCGGCCTTGGCGGTGCCTTGCCGGATGACGCGTTGCAGCCGGCCAGCGGGGGTGATGCTGAACCATTCATCGACAAAATGATTCGGGCTGACGTTGCCGTGCGGATTGCCGGCGGTGAAGCTGGCCAGGTAGCGCCAGTGGACGACGACCACCGCGGGCGTGTTCTCTATCACCTCGACATGGGAATAGGTATTGACCCGGTCCGGCATCGGTGTGACGCCATCGCCGCTGCGAGGGATGATCTGCGCGAGATCCCACCGGCCCTTGGCCGTTTTCCAATAGGGCAAGTAGCTCGCACCCCGCCAAAACACCAGCTGGCCGCCGGCTTGGGTGAGTTGCACCACGATGTCGGCATCTTCGCCAGTGCGGGAAAAGGCTTCCCATGCCAAGCCCGTCTTAAGCTCGGTGTAATAGGCGCCAAAATCCAGTGCTGCGGCAACCACCGGGGTTGCCAAATAACAGAACAGGCCGATGGCGATGCTGTGCGGATTGAGCGGGAGTAGTTTCATATATGGTACGGGAAGTCATTCTCAGATCTCGGCGGCGGGCGGTGGCGCGGCGCGGGTGCGGGCGCGCAGGTTGAGCATTTCCACACCGAGCGAGAAGGCCATGGCGAAATAGATGTAGCCTTTGGGGATTTCGAAGTGGAGGCCCTCGGCGATGAGTGCGGTGCCGATGAGAATGAGGAAGGACAAGGCGAGCATCTTCACCGACGGGTGACGGGAGACGAAGTTGCCAATCGGCGCGGCGGCCAGCATCATGATGCCCACCGAGATGATCACGGCGAGGGCCATGACCGAGAGGTGGTCGGCCATGCCCACGGCGGTGATCACCGAGTCGAGCGAGAAGATGATGTCGATGAGGGCGATCTGAACCAGCACCCCGGCAAAGCTGGCGGCCTTGTTAGTCAGGGCGGATTCGTCGCTGGCTTCCAGCTTGTGGTGGATTTCCTGGGTGGCCTTCCAAATCAGGAAGATGCCGCCGGCGAGCAGGATGAGGCCGCGGCCGGTCATGCCCAGCATGCCGGCGTGGGCCGGGGCGTCGGGCATCATTTTCCACAGTGCCGGGGCGATGGGGATGGCAAACAGGGTGGCCTTGAGGCCGACGATCCAGGTGATGATGGAGAGCAGCAGCAGGCGGGTGAGCATCGCCAAGCCGAGGCCGAAGGTGCGGCCCAGTTTGCGTTGTGCCACTGGCAGGCGGTCCACCAGAATCGATAGAAAGACGATGTTATCGATGCCGAGGACGATCTCGAGCAGGGTGAGGGTGGCGAGGGCGACCCAGGCGTTAGGGTCGGCGAGCCAGGTGAAGTCAAGCATGGGGCGGGCGGGGTGCGGGTGTTAGGACAGGCTGGTGGCGAAGGCGAGCGCGCGTTGTTTCATCTGGGTGGCCATCAGGGTGAGGGCGTTGGCGCGGGTGGGGGCGAGGTGTTCCTTGAGGCCGGTGCGTTCGATGAAACTCATGTCGGCCTGGAGGATGGCGTCGGGCGACTCGTCATCGAGGACGCGGATGAACAGTGCGATCATGCCCTTGGTGATGAGCGAGTCGGAATCGGCAAAGTAGCGGACCTTGCCGGCCTCGCTGACGGCATCGAGCCAGACCTGGGATTGGCAGCCTTTGATGAGGTGCTCCGGGGTCTTGGCAGTCCCGGCCAGCGGCGGCAGGCGTTTGCCGAGACTGATGACGTATTCATAGCGCTCGGTCCAATCCTGGAAGAGCTCGAGCTCTTCGAGCACTTGTTGTTGTTTTTCGGGGATCGTCATGTGCGAGGCAATAGGAGCGCGGGACCGCCACTTGCGCAAGCGTGGAAACACGGGGTGGTGCCGGCCGGAGGTGGCGCCATGCGCGGTGGCACCCGCTCAAGTCGCGGCGGCCAGCCGTTGCAGGCAGCGTCCGGAGAGGACGGCCAGCGGCGGCAACAGCAAGCAGGTGAGGTAGAAAGGATTGGCCTGGCCGTGGCTGATGAGGCCAAACGACAGCGGCAGCAAGAAAACCCAATCCAACAGCGGAAGGCCAGCCAGGAGCGCGGAGATCTGCATCGGGAGCGGGCGGCGATACCGCGTGAAGCAAAGCCCGAGCCAGGCCGCAAATGGCAGCAGGCCGAGCATGCCTAACAGCGGATCATGGCGCAGGAAAACCGCCGCCATGACGAGGCCGGACAGGGCGAGCGGGAGGCGGCCGTCCAACCGGTTTGCGGCAGGGGGGGGCGCCACGGATTCGGCGCGCGCGAGCCATGACAACGCCGCGATGTAGAGCATCAGGGCCAACGCCGGGGTGGCGATGAGCAGGAGTTGATGGGGAGTGCCGCCTGGGGAAGCGCCGGTCCACATTCCGCCCAGCGGCCATTCGATGAGAAACAACAGCGGCAGCAGCGCGCGGCATGAACCCATCATGAGCACGGCCCAAGCGGTCTGTTTGTGGTGGCGAGTGTAAATGAGGACGCACCCGACGATGAGCGCGGCCACCCCGCCGGATCCCGCGCTGGTGCAACCAGCCACCGCCACCCCTGCCAGCCCGCAGCAGATGGCCAACCCCAGATAGAGGCCGGACCCAAAGGCACCCTGCGGCAGCGCCCGCTCCGGCCGGTGCTGGGCATCCCAGTGGCGGTCATGCCAGTCATTGAGGAAGTTGCCAGCCACGTACAGGAGGATGGCGGCCACGGCGAGCTGTAGAGCCGCCGGCCAGTAGGTGGCGGGGGGCAGTGGTGGGCAGAACAACACGCCCAGCGCCACCCCGAGCCAGACATTGCACACCACGCTGGGGAGGTTGGCGACGCGGGCGCTGGCGAGCAGCAGCAGGAGTTTACGGCGCAGGGGCATGAGCCAGGCAAGTGGACCACAAAAAACCTCGCGGACCGGGCAGCGGACCGCGAGGCAAGCGCATGCAACGGCAGGGGAGGTGATTAATTCACGTTGCCACCAGTGCCAGGCAGGAAGCGGTAATAGACTTCGAGCATGAGGGTGGCCAGACAGGTGGCGTAATGGACATTCATCGCCAAGCCGGCACCGGGCATCTTAAACGAGCCGTCGCCATTTTGGTTTTTGAGCACTTGTTCGCGGAACAGGGCGTTGTAGCGTTTCCATTGTTCGCCGCCGCGGTTCATCATCGCTTGCGCCGCATAGTAGTGGGTGTAGAGGTCGCCGGATGCCCCGCCGTAATCAAACGCATAGTTTTTCTCGATGAATTTGGCACCACTGCGCACGGTGGCGCGGGACCCTTTTTCCCACATCTGGAGGCAGAGCACCCCCGCCCCAGTGAGCTTGCCGCCGCCGTCACCCGGGCTGGAATAGCCGAAGGCGCCGGATGAGGAGGACAATTTTTCCACATACTCGGTGGCCCGGTTGACGCATTTTGCCATGTTGCGGAAATCCATGCCGGTGTGCTTGCAGGCCTTGATGGCTTGGATTTGCCAGGCGGAGATGGACAGGTCGCCGCCGCGGGGGCCGGTTTCCTCGTAGCCATAATCCCAACCGCCGGAGGGATGTTGGCTATCGATGATGAGTTGGCCGGCTTTTTGGGTGACCTCCTGCAGGTTGGGGACATTGATTTTGAGTTGCTTGCAGAACGTGGTGGCCTCGGCCAGCGCGTAGGTGGCGATGCCTTGCTCATAGGGGAACTGTTTGCTGGCGGGATTGTCGGACAGCTTGCCATTGGTTTTCATCCCGAGATTGACCAAGCTGGTGATGGCACGCAGGCAGGATTCGCCGAATTCCTCGGAGAGCGGGGTTTCGCAATGGCCGAGATAGGCGAGCAACGCCAGTCCGGTCATGGCCGTGCCGCCGGCCCACGCGCCGTCCTGGCTTTGGGTGCCTTTGAGCCAGCGCAGCGACTTGAGCACGGCGTCTTCGCACTCGGGGGTGCCGCCGGTATCCTTGAGCCGCGACAAGCGGTCGGCCTTGGAGCAGCGTTTTTTCATGGTGGCCGGGATGTTGCCGAAGCCGCCGCCGCCGCCGTCGCCATCGCCGGAACCCCAACCGTTGCCAAAATCATCGCCGTCGCCGAAGTTCACCGACGGGTTTGGGGTGTCGACGTCGGGCACTGGGATGGCTATCGGGGAGGTGGTGTTGGCGGCAATGACCTTGGCCATCGACGAAGAGGGCGAGGAGGGCCGGCGGTCCGTCGAGGTGTTGATCTTTTTCTCATTGAGGTCGGTCTCCTCGGTGAGAGTGGCCGCATAGGTGACAATGGTGGGGGTCTCCTTGAACAGCGAGGGCAACAGGATAAACCCCAACACCAAACCCATCAGGGTGAGGGTCAGAACCGCGATGACAATGGAGGAGATGGACGAGTTGCGCCGTTGGGCTTCAAGGCGTGCGAGGGCTTCGGGGCTGAGTTGGGCATGCAGGCTCATGTGGTTTTCGGGGTGCGGAGTGGGAATTTGTATCAGGGCGGCGGCAATGACCAGCATAATTCTTCGGCGGGTCCGGTGGGGGGATCGAGTGGCAGGGGTGGTTGGCGTTTTATGTGGTGGCAACATCGCCTAACGCACGCCAGCGCCGGTGCCCGGCAGGAAGCGATAATAGACTTCCAACATGAGGGTGCACAGACAGGTGCGGTAATGGACATCCTGCACGTATTGGGGGGCGACGGCGCGCAGTGTCTTGCCGCCGCCGGGAGTTTTCCACGAGCCATCGGCGTTTTGATTCTTGAGGAGTTGATCGCGGAACAGGCTGTTGTAGCGTCTCCATTGTTCGCCGCCGCGATTCATCATCGCCTGCGCTTCATAGTAATGGCCGTAGAGGTCGGCAAACTCGCTGTTATAGTCGAACCTGGTGTTTTTTCCGATGTATTTGGCCCCGTTGCGGGCGGCGCTGCGCGAGCCGCGGTCCCACAACTGGAGCGAGAGCACGCCGGCGCCGGTGAGGGTGAAGTAGTCGGTGCCGGCCGGGGCGTTGGCGCTGGTGTAGCCGAAGCCACCCGCGCTGGACGCCAGCTTTTCGACGTAGGCCATGGCGCGGCTGGCGCATTTGGGCAGGTTGCGGAAATCCAGGCCGGTGTGTTTGCAGGCTTTGAGGGCTTGGATTTGCCAGGCGGTGATGGACAGGTCGCCGCCGCGGGCGCCCGATTCGTTATAGCTGTAATCCCAGCCGCCGGAGGGATGTTGGTTGTCGATGATGAACTGGCCGGCCTTTTGCGCGGTTTCCTGCAGGTTCGGCACATTGATTTTGATTTCCTTGCAAAACGTGGCGGCCTCGGCCAGCGCGTAGGTGGCGATGGCGTGTTCATAGGGGAATTGTTTGGCGCCGGGATTGTCGGACAGCTTGCCATGGTTTTTCATGCCGAGATTGACCAGGCTGGTGATGGCGCGCAAACACGATTCGCCGAATTCCTCGGAGAGCGGGGTTTCGCAATGGCCGAGATAGGCGAGCAGGGCCAGCCCGGTCATGGCCGAGCCGCCGGCCCACGAGCCGTCCTGGCTTTGGCTGCTCTTGAACCAACGCAAGGCCTTGACCACCGCGTCTTCACAGGCAGGCGTGCCGCCGGTTTCCTTGAGTCGCGCCAAGCGGTCGGCTTTGGAACAACGCTTTTTCATGATGTCCGGAATGGTGCCGAAGCTGCCGCCGCCGCCGCCGTCGCCACCGGCACCCCAACCGCTGCCAAAATCATCGCCATCGCCGAAGTTTACCGAGGGGCTGGAGACGTCGATGTCGGGCACCGGGATGGCCACCGCGGAGATGGTGTTGGCGGCAATCACCTTGGCCATCGCCGAGGCCGGCGACGCGGGCCGGCGCTCCGTCGAGGTGCTGATTTTTTTCTGCTCCAGATCGGTCTCCTCGCTGCTGCTGGCCGCATAGGTGACGATGGTGGGGGTTTCCTTGAAGATGGCGGGCAGCAGGATGAACCCCAGCACCAAGCCCATCAGCATCAGGGTGAGGAAGGCGATGACCACCGACGAAATGGAAGAGTTGCGCCGCTGGGCCTCAAGCCGAGCAAGCGCTTCGGGACTGAGTTGGGCATGCAGGCTCATGGGGATTGGGAGTTGACGACAGCCTAGCTCGGGATTGGCGCGCCCGCCAATGAATTGTGCGTGCTCACATGATGCAATGCCAACAACGGCGGGCGGCGGCGGACTTTAGGGGAAAATGCAAGTTTTCCCACCGATGGGTGGACAAGCCGGGCGCGCCGGCTTAGGCTCATGCCCATGCAAGTCCATCCACGTTCCTGCCCGCGCCAAGCCACCGGCTTCACTTTGATCGAGTTGTTAGTCGTGGTCACCATCATCGCCGTGCTGGCGACCATGGCGATGGTCGGCACCCCGAAGATCATCGAGAAGGCGCGCAAAGTGCAGGGCTTGTCGCAATTCCGCGAATTGGCGGTGGGTTTTGCCGCCTTCGAGGCCGACAACAACCGGCCGCTCATTCCGTCCGAGCAGTGCGCGGCAGGCCAGGACACGGTGTATGGCAACCCCGGCGGCGAATATTCCAACGGCATTGTGGTGGCAGTGCTCGGCGGCGTGGGTGAAAACCTGCCCTACCGCGCGTTGGATTATAACATCAAGGAGATCAATCCCAAGGAAGAGGTTTACATGATCTTCAAAGTCGCCGACAAAAAGCGCAACGGCGTGACTGCCAATGGGCTGATTCACGACCCGTGGGGCCGGCCGTTGATGTTTGCGGTTAATGCCTTCAAATCCACCAATCCGAATGCGGTGCTGGTGGACGTCAACGCCACCACTCCCGGCAAGAATGATTCCCGGCTGGATACCAACGGCCTGGCCGTGTATTCCGACACCCAACCGCGCGAGGAATCGTATGTGATTTGGAGTTACGGCAAGGACGGCAAAAAGGGCGGCGAAGAAAGCCGCAACAAAAAAATCCCGCCTTACAACGGCTCGGATGACGTGATTTCCTGGAAGTAATTGCAGCGCGCGCTTGCCGGGCAGGTGGCCGCGGCCCTAGCCTGCCGCCATGCAGACTATTCGAGCCGGAGTCGCGGGCGCGGGCGCCATGGGGCGCAACCACGCCAGAGTGTATTCGTTGTTGGACAACGCCGTGCTCACCGCCGTGTATGATGCCGACCCGGCGCGCGCCGCGGCAGTGGCGGCGGAATTTGGCGCGCAGCCGGTGGCGAGTTTGGAGGCCCTCGCCGCGGCGTGTGAGCTGGCCAGCGTGGCCGTGCCCACCGTGGCGCATCGCGAGGTGGGGTGCCGGTTGATGGAGTTGGGCGTCCATGTGCTGATGGAAAAACCCATCGCTCCGACGGTGGCCGACGCCCAGGCGATGGTGGAGACTTCGCTCCGCACCGGTCGGGTGCTGCAAATCGGCCACATCGAGCGCTTCAACCCGGTGCTGCGGGAGTTGGAAAAAAAATTGTCGCACCCGCGGTTCATTGAGGCGCACCGCTTGTCGCCCTTTCCCAACCGCAGCATCGATATCGGCGTGGTGCTCGATCTGATGATTCACGATTTGGAAATCATCCTCCACCTCGTGCGCTCGCCCATCGCCAGTATCGACGCGGTGGGCGTGGCGGTCCTGACCGGCCAGGAAGACATTGCCAACGCCCGCCTGCGCTTCGATAACGGCTGCGTCGCCAACGTCACCGCCAGCCGCATCAGTCCGGAGCGCCTGCGCAAGTTGCGGGTGTTTCAAGAAGATTGTTATCTCTCACTCGATTATCAGGAACAATCCGGCCACATCCATTGGAAGGAAGGCATGGAGATCAAGCGCGCGGAGGTGGCCGTCGAGCCGGGCGAACCGCTGCGCCTGGAGCTCGACGCCTTCGTCACCAGCGTGGCCGCCGGTGCCGCACCCGCCGTGAGCGGCCAACAAGGCACTGCCGCCCTCGGCGTGGCCTTGGAAATCACCCGCTTGATCCACCTTGCGGGTCGTTAGATAGGGCCTCGGGCCATCACCCCGTTCGCTTCGAAGCGCCAAGCTGAAACCGCTCGGGGTGGGCCGGAGTGGCGCAAGCGGTCGCTGGATGGGAATTAGCGGCGGCGGTGCCTGCCGCCGGCAGCCGGAGCCGCAGGCCGTTTGACGTTGAACCCAAAACAGCGCGGCGGTGGTGGTGATCCCGGGGGTGGGCGGGTCTTGGCCGGGACGCTTCAGAAATCCGAACAACGTCAAGAGAAATTAGATGCCGTCATGCACTTTTCTCTTGCGCGCGACGTGGAATTGGAATAGGTAACCCATTGCCTAGATGGGATGAACCGATCCCCGAAGTCCGTCCCCTTTCCGGCGTCAACCCCAATTGATAGAAAGACCCACGGCCATGTCATTTCAACCAATTCTGAGGGGTCTGCGGCCTCTCATTGCGCGCGTCGCCCTGATTGCGGGCGTCTGCATCGGCGGCTTGGTCTGGCACCAGTCCTATGGCACTCCGGATCCTGACTTCAAGCTGGCCATCGATGATGCGTCGCCGCCGTCAGCGGAACTCACGTTCACCTCTCCGGAGGATGGTTACTACTATCCGGAGTATTACGACGAGACGACCAAGCTGTGGGTCCCCATTCCCAATAACGAGCAATTCCTCAACGCGGGAGAACACAAGGTGTTTGTGCAAATCCCCGGCGATCCCTCGCCGGCCAAACTCATGCTCCGCATGGCCCGCGTCAAGGCCGCAATCCGGCCCACCATTTTCCCGGTGGTCCCCACTTCCTGCCTGGCTGTGCCGCTGATCACGAGCTGCCCGGGAGGCCCCACCGTATGTCCCGCAGTTCCAACCACCTGCCCGGGAGTGGCACCCACCCACTGCGCTACACCCGAGCCGACCCGCTGTCCGCTGGTTCCAGATCCAACCCGTTGCCCGATGTCCCTGACCGATTGTGCCGCCGCCCGCACCCAGTGCCCAACCATCGTCAGTGTCTGTCCGGTGCGGGCCACGCTTTGCCCGAACACCCTGCGGATGACCACGTTCTGCGCGGGGAAGGTCGTCACCGTTTGCCCGCTCGCGCCCACCACCTGCGCCCCCGTCAACACCACCTGCCCGTTCAAGCCCACTTCCTGCCCGCCTAACCGCACCCAGTGCCCGGCCACCGTCACCGTCTGTCCGCCCGTGGTGAGCACCGTGTGCCCCCTCAATAACACGGTGTGCCCAGCCCAGCCGCTGACCACCTGTCCGCAGGTGACCACCCGCTGCCCGGCCCCGGTGACCACCTGCGTGACCATTCTCACGTCCTGCCCGGATGGACCGACGTTCTGTCCGTCGGGAGTGACGAGGTGTCCGGGGACGGCGACCCGTTGCCCGGTGCGGGCGACCTGGTGCCCGACCGCGGCCGACGCCACCAATTGCCCGCAGGTGCTCACCAAGTGCCCGGCGAGCCCGACCGTCTGCCCGAGTGTGGTGGATGCGACGCAATGTCCGCGAATCGTCACGCAATGCCCGCGGGTTCTCACGATGTGCCCGAATGACATGGGCACCGCGACACAGTGCTGGCAAGCGACGGTGACGCAGTGCGTGGCCCTGCAGACCGTGTGCCCGCCACTCGACACCCAATGCCCGGTGATCGTCAGTCCTGTCAATCCCTGCGGTCCCACCTATGCCATGGGGAATTTCACCCTCTGCCCGCGCACCCAAACGCATTGCCCGATCACCGTGACGGTTTGCCCGCAGGTCAACGCCCCGACGGAATGCCCCCGTGTTGATACCGTCTGCCCGCAAATCCCCACCCAGTGCCCGGTGGCCGCTGGTACCGCCTGTCCGCAAGTTGTAACCTACTGTCTGCAGCAGCCCGGCCAGCTGTGCGGCCAAACATTCTTCCCGCAGGTGCTCACCCAGTGCCCGGCGGGTGTGACCAACCCAACCCAGTGCAACCAGCTGCCGACCGTGTGCCCGCTGCTTGGCGTCGTCACCCAATGCCCGATCCAAACCACGGTGTGTCCGGCGGTGGTGCCAAGCACCACTTGCCCGCAGATTCCCACCAGTTGCCCCACGGAAAACACCTATTGTCCGAAAAAGGCGACCTTCTGCCCAGTGTATGACACCCAGTGCCCGGAAAATTCAACGATTTGTCCGACGGCGTCCACCGCCTGCCCGCTGGATCCCACCCGCTGTCCGCTGGAGCTCACGGCTTGCACGAACCTGCAAAACCTTACGGACTGCGGCCAGCAAACCACGCTGTGCCCGGATCCGACGGGGGCCGCCACCATGTGTCCGGAGATTGCCACCCAGTGCCCGCAGCAGGATACCCTGTGTCCCGCCGCGCAGACCCGTTGCCCGGTCTGGCAAACCATGTGTGTCGCCACCCCGACCGTGACGGTTTGCCCGGAAAAGACCACCTCCTGCCCGCTCGTGTTGACGTTCTGTCCGCAGTCCCTGACCAAATGCCCGGAACAACGCACCGAGTGCCCGGTCTTGGAAACCGGATGCACACTCAATGACCCGACCCAATGCCCGGTGGTCGAGACCACCTGTCCGACAGGCGTGACCTATTGTCCGGCAGGCCCCGGATGCGGTCTGACCTACTTGCCACAGGTGCCCACCACCTGCCCGGCCAGTCTATCCACCGTGTGCCCGGAGGTGGTCACCACTTGCCCGACCAAGTTGACCGAGTGCCCGTTGGGACTCACCACCTGCCCGAGTTCGGCCACCGTGTGCCCGGTCGAGCCGGTTGAGACCCAATGCCCGAGCGTCGTCACCGCCTGTCCGGTCGGCACGGCCACCCAATGCAATGCGTTGCCCACCGAGTGCCCACCCCTGGCCATCTCGACCGAGTGCCCGCGGATGTTCACCAACTGTCCGCCGGTGGTCACCCAGTGTCCGGCAAACGCGACCGCCTGCACTGTCGAGCCGACGGCGTGCCCGCCGCAACCGACCCAGTGTCCTGTGGCGCAGACCGCCTGTCCGGAGGTTCTTACCCAGTGCCCGCCGGCTCAGGAAACGATGTGCCCGCATGTGACCACCACCTGCCCCGCGATCGTGTACACCCTGTGCCCGGCGGTGATGACAACCTGCCCGGCGGAATCAACCATGTGCCCGCCGCCTGACGGGAGCACCACCGCGTGCCCGATCGTCCAGACCGAATGTCCGTTTGTCCAGACCGAGTGCCCGAACCTGACCACCACTTGTCCGCAAAATCCCACCCACTGCCCGGTGCTCGATACGATGTGCCCGGAAACGGTGGTCAACACCCAGTGCCCGGTCCAGACCACCGTCTGCCCGGCGACGGGAGTAACCTATTGTCCGGATCTCATTCTCACCCAGTGCCCGGTGAGCCCCACCAAGTGTCCGGAAAATCCCACCCATTGTCCTGCGTCCGCAGTGCCTACGGGCTGTCCGCTTCAGTCGACGTTCTGCCCCCCGGGGACGGTGACGACTTGCCCGGCCACCGCCACGGTATGTCCGGTCACGCCCGTCTCGACGGTGTGCCCGGAGATGGACACTTCATGCCCGACGGTGGTCACCAGTTGCCCGAGCCGGCCCACTGACTGCCCGGTGGATACGACCCACTGCCCGTTTGATCCGGCTGCCTGTGGCGGGCCCACCACGACCCCGACCGTGCCCACCGAGTGCCTGCCGACCTCGACCCAGTGCCCGGCGGTCAATACCCTGTGCCCGGTGGATCCGATTGCGTGCAAAGCGACCATGAGCCCCGGCACGCCCACCGTGTGTCCGGACCCGGCCCAGCCGACGCAATGCCCGCTCCAGACGACCCTGTGTCCGCCGAATGCGGTCCCGACCGAGTGCCCGGCCTTCATCCAGACCACTTGTCCGGAGGTTCCCACCGAGTGCCCGTTGACGTTCACCGCATGCCATCAGGTTTATACCCACTGCCCGGCCCCGGTGACCGCGTGTGTCAGCGGTGCTCCGACCCAGTGCGCACAAATCGCCACCGAGTGCGCGGGACTGGCCACCTATTGCCCGGTCCAGCCGGCCCCGACTCAATGCCCGCGTGCCGTCACCGCATGCCCGGTTGAGTTGACCACCTGCCCCGCGACGCCGGCCACCGAATGCCCGGTCAATTCGACCCAGTGTCCGAAGCTCACCACGGAATGCCCGCCCGACGACCCGACGAATTGCCCGACGGTGGTCACCACTTGCCCGCTCAAGGACACGGAGTGCCCGGTTGGCACCAACCCGACAACCTGCCCGCTCATCACCACCCAATGTACGGCGGCGGGAGTGGTCACCCAGTGCACGGCTGATCTGACGACCTGTCCGGTTCCGACCAACCCGACTCTCTGCCCGAGTGGCGCGGCCGATACCACGATCTGCCCGATCCAACCGACCCAGTGTCCGACTCAGCCAGGGGTGTGCGAGCCCACGATCTACCCGGCGACTCCCACCGCGTGCGGGGGCATCACCAGTTGTCCGAACCAGGCCACCGTCTGTCCGAAACTCCAAACCGAGTGCCCGCCGGTCGACACGCAATGTCCGCAAATCATGACGCAGTGCCCGACGAGCCAGGTCACGGAGTGCGGCCCAACCCCCACCCAGTGCGGTTCGGTGCCGACCCAGTGCGGCATGCCCCTGACCCAGTGCCCGATCCTCGACACGATTTGCCCGTTCCAGCCCACCCTGTGCCCGAAGCATACCACGGTCTGCCCGATCGACGCGGTCTGTCACCCGTGACCTGACAACAGCCGGGCGGGCCGGTAATCCGCCCGCCTGACGAATTCATGGCGATCAGCCGGTGGCGCGAGCCTCCGGCTGATTTGCGTTCGTTGGGAAGTGGCGCGGAGTCGGCCGCGCGACCCCGGAGTCGCGCTGATCTGTGCGCTGCGGCGGGTGGCTGGGGGCCGGCTACGTCGCTTGACTTGGGTTTGGGGGGCGCCGATTGCGCAGACCGGCAGGGCTCGCGCATCGTTCGGAACGTCCCTCCATGTCGCCCGAATGGCTCTCCATCGTTCGATATCTCGCACCGCAGGACCCATCTGGATAATAAATCCCGACGAAAAGACGAAATAATTAAACTTTATTCTTGCCATGACCCCGAAATCTCCGTAATTCCCATTTCGTCGAGTTGCATCGGGTGGTTCATGTCGCCCGTTTCCACGCCAAAAACCCCAATTGATAGAAAAACACAGCCATGTCATTCCAACCAAACCTGAGGGGCTTGCGCCCCCTGATCACCCGCCTCGTCCTGATTTTGGGCGTCTGTCTCGGCGGTTTAGTCTGGCTCCAGTCCAATGCCAATCCGGATGGCACTCCGGACTTCAAGGCTGCCATCGATAATGCGTCGCCGCCATCCGTGCAGCTCAGTTTTGAAGCCACGGAAGATTCCGAGTACTACCCGGAGTATTACGACGAGACCAGCAAGCAGTGGATTCCCATTCCTAACAACCAGCAGTTTTTCAACGCCGGCAAACGTGTCGCCTTCGTGCAAATCCCCGGTGAGCCCACTCCCAAAAGTCGGATACTGCGCATGGTCCGGGTGGACAAAGCGATCAAGCCGACGATTTTCCCGGCGTTCAACACGGTATGCCCGGCCAGCCAAACGGCCTGCCCTGCCAAGGCTACGGTTTGCACCGCGGGGGTCGTCACGATTTGCCCGGCCGCGGGTCAGGCGGCGGTGACCCAGTGTCCGATCCAGTTGACCCAGTGTGCTGTTGCCAAGACCCAGTGCCCCAGCGTGGCCACCACCTGTCCGATCCAGGTCACCACTTGCACGGCCAAGCCTTTGCCAACATTCTGCGGCGGCGCGATCACCCAGTGTCCGAAACAGGCCACCATCTGCGCCTCGGTGATCACCGTCTGCCCGCTGCAACCCACCACCTGCCCGAAGAGCGCCACCCAGTGCCCGGCGGTGGCCACCCAATGCCCGGCGGATGTGGCGACCATCTGCCCGCAGCTAGCCACCCAGTGCCCGAAACAATTGACTGCCTGCCCGCAGGCCATGACCAAGTGTCCGGTGCAGGTGACCGCCTGCATCACCAGCCTGACTTCCTGCCCGCAAGGACCGACCTATTGCCCGCAGCAGCCCACCCAATGCCCGACAAGCAAAACCGCTTGCCCGGTACTCCCGACGGTGTGCCCGAATAAGATCCAATCCACGGTCTGCCCGGCCAAGACGACCGCCTGCCCGGCATCGCCGACGATTTGCGTGACGGCAACTGCTCAAACGGTCTGCCCAGTCAAACAAACCACTTGCCCGCAGAAGTTCACCATCTGCCCGGCTGATATGGGCGCTGTGACCACCTGCGCCATTACTGCGGCCACCAATTGCACCGCTGTCCAGACCGTTTGTCCCACGGGGGTGGTCACGGCCTGTCCCACGGCCCAAACCCAGTGCCCGGTCCAAACGACGAATTGTCCGATGGATCAAACGAAGTGCCCGATCACGTCAACCGTCTGCCCGCAAGTGGCGCTTCCCACCGAGTGTCCGAAGGCTGCCACGGTTTGCCCGCAAATCTCCACCGCATGCCCGCAGGCCGAAACTCATTGCCCGACCGCCATCACGGTGTGCCCGCAAGTCACAGGCTGCACCGATCCAACCATAGCTCCCGGCACGGTCACTTCTTGTATCATGGCACCCACCCATTGCACGATCGAACAAACGCAATGTCCGCAGCAGCAGACCCAATGTCCGCCACTGCAAACGCAATGCCCGCAGGTCACAACCATCTGTCCGCTCCTGCCGTCGATTTGCCCGGCACCGACGATGTGCCCGATGGAGCCGACCCATTGCCCGTCCCAGGCGACCCAATGCCCTGCCGCCCAAACAACCTGTCCGGCGGTGGCCACCAAGTGCCCGAGCCAGGCGACCGCCTGTCCGGTTCTCATCACCGCATGCCCACAGTTTGAAACCACGTGCCCCATCGCTGGCAGCGTGACCGTCTGCCCGGTGGCAGCCACCACCTGCCCGGTGAAGTCCACCCAGTGCCCGTTGGAAACCACGATCTGCACCACCAACCTGACCTCCTGCTCGGGCCAGCAGACGCTTTGCCCGGATCCCACTGGTGCGACCTCTTGCCCGCAAGTACCCACCGAGTGCCCGGTCAAGCCGACCTTCTGTCCGCAAGCCGCCACCCGCTGCCCGATCTATCAGACGATCTGCCCGGAAGTGATCCAGATCACCCAGTGTCCGGATAAAGCCACCGCCTGCCCGGCGGTGCCCACCTTCTGCCCGAATACCGACACCCAGTGCCCGGAAAAGGCCACCTTCTGCCCGGTGCGCACCACCCAGTGCACTAGCGAGACCACCCAGTGCCCGGTCATCACCACCCAGTGCCCGCAGGGGGCCACCTATTGCCCGGTCGAGGCCACCAAGTGCCCGAGCGAACCCACGCGCTGCCCGGTTGACCAACCCACAGCCTGCCCGGTTGCCCAGACCAATTGCCCGGTCGTTCAGACCAGTTGCCCGGGCGAGGCCACCAAGTGCCCGGCCGAGCCGACCATCTGCTCGCCCGATCACGTTGCCACCCAGTGCCCGGCCTTCCCGACCGAGTGCCCGCAATTGGCCACGGCCTGTCCGGCGATTCCAACCGCCTGCCCGGTGCAGCAGACCCAGTGCCCGCAGGGGGTCACCTACTGCCCGCAAGAGGAAACCATCTGCCCACGCGTGCCCACCAAGTGCCCGGCCGTGACCACCCAGTGCCCGCAGTCCGTGACGACCTGTCCCACCCAGCAAACCTCCTGCCCGGCGGTGGCCACCGAATGCCCCATCGGGCAGACGCACTGCCCGGTCATCCCGACCCAGTGCCCGGGTGACCAACCCACGGTTTGCCCATACCAAGACACCGAATGCCCGACCCAGACCACGCTCTGCCCAGTCGCCCAGACCAGTTGCCCGCAGACGACGACCATTTGTGCCTCCGCGACCGGCGGGGCGACGTTCTGCCCGCAGGTCACGACTCAATGCCCGGTCACCCAGACCGTCTGCCCGAGCAAGACAACCGCCTGTCCGCAGTTGACCACTCAGTGCCCGATCGTGGCCACCTTCTGCCCGTCGGATCCGGTGCAAACCCAGTGCCCAATCAAGGAAACCGAGTGCCCGACCGGGACGGCCGGGGGGGCCACCTATTGCCCGGCAGTGCCCACCGCGTGTCCCGCCAGCCCGACCAAATGCCCGGCCGAGCCGACCCATTGCCCGGCGCAGCCCACTCCCACCCAGTGCCCGCTCGAGCAAACGGTTTGCCCGACCGGCGCCCTGACCGCTTGTCCTGGCACGCCCACCGAGTGTCCGACCACTCCTGTGGCCACCCAGTGCCCGACTTCGGCGACCTCCTGCCCGGCGGTGTCGACCCAGTGCCCGACCAGCGCCACCGAGTGCCCGGTTAGCCAGACCGAGTGCCCGCAAGTCCAAACGTCCTGCCCGGCAGCGGTGACCACCTGCGTGAACGAGCCCACCTATTGCTCCCCCGCCGGCACGGTAACCATCTGCCCGGTCACCGCGACCCAGTGCCCGCAGGAAACCACCAATTGCCCACAGGTCACCACCAATTGCCCGCAAACCACAACCGTTTGCCCGCAGCAGACCACCCAGTGCCCGCCAAACACGACCCAGTGCCCGCAGGCCCAAACCACCTGCCCGGCCAAGCAAACCGCCTGCCCGCAGGTGGCCACTGAATGTCCGCTGGCTCAGACCCAATGCCCAAGCCTGCAAACCGAGTGCCCGCGTGTCACCACCGAATGCCCGCGCCTCGTCACGGAGTGTATTCAGGAACCCACCCAGTGCGTGACTACCCCGACCGAATGCGCCGCCGGGGCCGTCACCTACTGCCCGCAGACCATTACCGCGTGTCCGCAAACCTCCACCCAGTGCCCGGCCACCGCCACCCAGTGCCCGGTGAACCAAACGACCTGCCCGGCAGTCCAAACGACCTGCCCGGCCAAACAAACCGAGTGCCCGGTGAGCCAAACAACCTGCCCTGCCGTCCAAACCGCCTGCCCGGTGAAGTCAACCGAGTGTCCGGTGGAACAGACCCATTGCCCGGCTTACGTCACCACCTGTGTCGCCAGCCCCACCGTCTGCCCGACCGCCCAAACCGAATGCCCCGCCCAGCAGACAACCTGCCCGAAAGTCGCCACCGCTTGCCCGGCTCTGCAAACCCAGTGCCCGGCCTATCAGACAAGCTGTCCGCAGGTTGCGACCCAGTGCCCGCAGGATCAGCCGACCCAGTGCCCGGTGAACGTCACCACCTGCCCGGTCACGGACACCCAGTGCCCGGTGAATGTCACGATCTGCCCGCGTCTCGCCACCCAGTGCACCGGGACCGCAACGACCGAGTGTGCATTGGAGCCCACCACCTGTCCCGTCGCGACCAATCCGACGCAGTGCCCGAGTGGCCCGGCGGATACCACCATCTGCCCGATCCAACCGACCCATTGCCCGACCCAGACGACCTATTGTCCGCTTAGCACAGCCTGCGGCCCCACCATCTATCCACAAACGGCCACCGAATGCCCGGTCCAGTCCACCGAATGTCCGGTCACTGCGGACGGCACCTGCGGCCCGACGATGTCCCCGGACAAGCCCACCGAGTGCCCGGTCCAGTCCACCACCTGTCCGCTCAAAACCACCGAGTGTCCGGCCAACCCGGCGATTGGTTGTGCCCCGACCTTTATGCCGGCCATCCCAACCGAGTGCCCGAGGGCCACCACCACCTGCCCGGCGATTCAGACCCAATGCCCGGTGCAAGCCACGGTGTGCACGGCAAATGTCACCGAGTGCCCACTGCCAGGGACCAACTGCGGGGCGACCATGACGCCGACCACGCCGACCGATTGCCCGGTGTACGCCACCTACTGCCCGATTACGACGGCATGTTACCCGACCATGTTCCCGAACACCCCCACCCAGTGCCCGACGGATCCCACCCGTTGCCCGCTTGATGCGACCGGAGTGTGTGTGCCGGTGCCCTGACTAACTACAACCCCTTCGGTCGGCGATTCGTCCTCCGAACAACAAACCCATCCCGGTCAACCGGTGGCGAGAGCCACCGGTTGATTCGTGTGAAGGGCGATGCTGCGGGTTCTCTTCAAGGAGGGGCGGTCTCCGAACCGCCCAGTCCATGACATAGCCATGAATCGCCAACATCAATCCCTACGGATGCCAGGGCGCCCCACGGTTCCCTTTGCCCTAACCCAACTGCGACGGATGGTGCGATGGGCGATTCAATCACCTCGTAATGGCCGGGCGGTTCGGAGACCGCCCCCTCCTTGGGGTTACGGCCCGCTTGTCCCGGTCTGCGGTGCCACCGGACTTGTCTTGGGTGCCGCAGGTGCCGCAGGTGCCGCAGGAGTGGCAGGAGTGGCAGGAGTGGCAGGAGTGGCAGGAGTGGCAGGAGTGGCAGGAGTGGCAGGAGTGGCGGGAGTGGCAGGAGTGGCAGGTGCCGCAGGAGTGGCAGGTGCCGCAGGAGTGGCGGGAGTGGCAGGCGGCGGATTGAACCGGAAAGGCACTCCACGCCAGGCCTCGGCACCTGGCTGTGCCTGGTCCCGCTTGTGATAGGTCTTACAGTTAGCACACCAATAGTAGTCGTTAGGCGAAAGCCCCTCGGGCAGTGGCGGGATTGCCCCGGCCGCCTGCGGCGCGGCTTGCCCTGCGGGCGCCGGTGGCAGCGCCGCATCCACTGGTTGGCCTTGGGCGGGTTGGCGTTTGTGATAGGTCTTGCAGTTCGGGCACCAATAGTGGTCGGCCGGGTCGAGTCCTGCCGGGAGCGGTGGAATTGCAACCGCGGCCGCTGCGGCCGGGGGTGGTGCAACTCCGGCTGCGGGTGGTGGAGTTGCGCCGGCGGGTGGCGGCGCCTGGCCGGGTTGGAGTTTGTGATAGGTCTGGTGTTGCTCACACCAATAGTGTTGGTCGGGCGCAAGTCCGGCGGGCAGCGGGGGTCTGGCCGCCGCGGCGGGCGCCTTGGCTCCCAGATTGGTCAACCCGGAGATGGCTTCCTTCACCGCCTTGTCATAATAGGGTGAACCGGGTGCCGCCTGGGTTTCCTCGGAGCCAGTGTAAGAAATCACCGCGGCAGCCACCACTCCGGCCGCTGCCACCGGCACCAGCCACGCCATGGCGGGTGCGACAATCGAGGTTGCTTTGTTTTCGCTAGGCATGGGTCTTAGGCTCTTCGATTTGCGCTCAACATAACTCATTTTTCGCCGCTGGCAACCCGCCCGAACAAGCGGTCGATAACCCCAAAGGCTTGGTTGAAAACCGCCCGTTGCCCGGCGTCGGGCACCACCTTTTCGGAAATTCCCATCGCCTGGTCGCTGTAGCGCTCGGCAGCGGCAACCACCAACACCCGCCGCTCGCCGTCGTCGAGGACCACCTCGCCGCTCGGCCAGGCCTCCGCGATGCGCGCCAAAGCCCCGGCATTCTTCACCAGGCCGGATTGTTTGATGCGCTCCACCGCTTGCGCCGCGGGAATTGTCTTGGCAAACATGAGCAGCAGCGGATCCTTCGCCCGGCTGGCAATCGCCCCCAACTCGTCCAATTGCCCCAGATCGTCCGGCTTGCGCACGATCAACGCCAGCGCGGTTCGGGCGCTCTCCGCCGTGCGCAGTTGCTTGTAGAGACCGTTGTCGGCATTCTTATCTAACAACTCAAACCCGGCGTACGCGCCGGTTCGCAGGACCCACTGGATGAACACCTCATAGCGCTGGTCATAGGGTTCGTTGCTGACGAAGCCAACCAGGTTGTGCCCCGGATCCTTGGCGTGGGCGCCAAACACGACCCACTCGCTTGGCTGGATCGGCTTGGGAAATGCCGCCTGCCGCTGTTCCTGCCACCGGCTCAGCGAGTGGGCCACCCCAACGCACCCCAGCGCCACCACCGCGGTGGCCAGCCACACCCGCGGCTCGCGGCGCCAGGCGAGGAAAACCGCCAGACCCGCCAGGGTGAGGATCGGCAGGATTCGCCGCGCCACCGCGCCAAATGCGCCGTCCTGGTGGTTGAGCCAATTGACGGTGTTGAGCAGGTACTCATATTTGCCCGGATAGAAGATCTCAAAGTTGGAAAACACCGTGCTGTCAGCCCACGCCACCACCCGCCCCCGCCCGTAGTGCGATGCGGCCGACACACAAAATGTGCCGCTCTTCATCTTCGGATCGTCGTGCGGTGGCGGATAGAAATTGTTCACCGAGTAGATCGCGCGCACGCCTTTGGAATGCCCCACCTGATAGATGCAGCGGGTGGACCACGCGGTCGGCCGGATCGAGGTCGGGCCCCGCAGTTTGAACAGGGACATGCCGTGCCAGAATGCCGAGGGCTGGCGCGGCGGGTAGAGCATCTGGTGGAAATCCTCGTCGAGATCAAAAAGCACGTCGTCCCTGTATTGGAAGCCGAACGGCTCGCACAACTCGTTGATGTGCGAGGTGCCGCCGAACACGTTGGTGTGATCGCCGATGACGAACAGCCCGCCACCACCACGGACAAACTCGCGGATCAGGTCGATCTCATCGGTGCTGAAGCGCCGGTCCGGATCATACACCACCAGGGTGCTCGCGCCGTCCAGGTCTTTGGCGGTGAGCGGCCCGCCAGCCTCGACCACCGGATAGAACACGCTGAAAAAGCGCTTCATGCAGGCATAGTTGTAGCCTGAATCCGCGCCGTACCAGTCGCGGTCATAGGGCCGGTCGGTGCGCGACCACTGGGTGTGATAGGTGCTGATGACAATCTTGCCGGTCTTGGGAGTGCCCGGCGGTTGCCAACACGCAATGCCGGCGAGCAGCAGAATGACTGGCGCGGCTGCCCAGCGCAAGGCGCGCGGCACTCCCGAGGGCGCCGTTTCGGCCATGGCCGGCGGCGCCAGCCAGCGCCCTAACAGAGCGCCCGCCGCCAACAGGAAGGGCAGATAGATCAAGGCCCCCGCCGCTTCGTCCATGAACGGGCGGAAGGGCATCTCCTCGCTCTCGTAACCGACGAAATCGAACAGGGAGCTGGCCAACACCACCACACAGGCCATCCGCAGCATCGCGGCCGCCAGCAGCACGCCGGCGATCATGCCGAATTTGCGCAGCACGCCGGGAAGTGTGGTTTCCGCCCAACACAGCCACACCCCGCTGAGCACCAGAAACAGCCACGGCACTTTCAAACCCATGCCGTCGATCGACGCGGCGAACTCCAACGGACCGGCCATCGTCGTTAGATAAACCAGCCCGCCATGGGTCCCCACCGAGATCCCTGTTAGGCCAAGCAGTCCTGTCACCCCGCTGGCCAGAACCGGGATGCCATCCTTCCAGCGCATCGCGGCGTAATCGCCGGCACCCAGCGCCGCCCAGCCGAGCACCAAGGCCGCGAGTTGCAGCCACGCCACCTTTCCCAACACCTTGGCGGAGCCCGCGCCGGGTGCCGCCCTGCGGGTCACCCACCAGTCCGCCACGGCGCCACCGACCCAACAAGCGGCGGAGGGCCACGGGTGGAGTTGCGTCAGTGCCAGCGCGAAGGTCTTGGCCAGTATCGAGAGAAAGATCATCGGGGGGTGGAATCAAACAGGTTTTTAAGGAAGGCGGTGTTGGCCGGGTCGTGGTTTTTATGGCCCTCGACGTTGCGGTTATGCAAAAACTCCGAGTCGCCGATGATAACCAGTTGGCCCTTGCCCACCGGCACCGACACCATCAGCGCCGCATTGTCGGGAGTGGCGCACAGCACCTTGGCGTTGGCCGGCACCTTGTCCAGCGGCCAGGCGCTCATGAACGAGACCGGTTGGCCGAATGCCGGACGGTCAAAAAACCGCCCGAGCGGTGTGTTGCCGATGCGGCAGCCGAGCGGTTCGAGCAAGCTGCGGCTGCCCCCGGCATCCAGATAACCGCAGCCCAGGAGCACGACGCCGCCGCGCTCCATGAAGCGCATCAGGTCGCGCCGTTCGCCGGGCGCAATCGGTCGCCGCGGCGCATTGAGGATGACGTACCGAGCCAGGTCGAGGGTGGCCGGACTCCAGTCATTGACGTCGATGGGCATCAGGCCATGGCGCAGCAGGTTGATGGACACCCCGTGCAAGCCGGTATCCATGGCCGAGTGCTTCGAGGCGTTCGGCTGGTGCGAAAAATCGATCACCGCCAAGTGATCGCGGCTGAATTCCTTGTCGTAGCGCGGCAGGCCGCCGGTCCCGTGGGTCAGCGCGCTGACCAGGCCGGCACCGCACAAGGCCGCCATGCCGACTGGTGCCGCCCGCCACCAAAACGCCAGTGCCGCCAGACCCAGCACCAGTGCCGCCGCGAGCCAGCGGCCCGCAACGCTCGCCGGAAACAACCACACGTCGGACTCGCCCAGCCAGCCGAGGCTGGCGCGGAGCAACTCGTAGGAGCGCGCCAGATTGTTGTTAAAGAAGCTGGAGGTGTCGCCAAACACCAGCACTTTGCCCAGGCCGTGACGCTCGCCTGCCACCAACACCAAATCACCTAACTGTTCGCGCGGTTGATATTTGAAATCGCCCAGATAGCCGCGATCCCCCTGCGGGGTTTCCAGGCCCAGATCGGAGTAGCCGAAGCGCCCGAACACCAAGGGTTGCGCCGCCCCGCCCAGCTCGAGCGACGCGCCCACCAAAATGCCCGGCCGGTTCTCGGCATCGTCGTGCAGCGTGGCAAAGGGCGTGCCTTGCGGAAACCGATAGGAATGGAACCAACCCTGCGGGAAAAACTGCGCCGAGTCATTGTTGAATGAGATGTGGGTCGGTGCCAGCATCTGGTTGAGATGATTGATGCCCTTCTTGACCGAGCCGTCAGGGGAGGGGGTCTTCTCGTCCTTGATGAAGGTGTGGTCACCTAACATCCAGAGCTTGCCGCCCCGCGCCACAAAGTCCCAGATCCGCTGGCGCGTGTCCTTGCCGAGATCCAGGTCGAGGTTGGTTAGAACCAGGGTTTTTCCCGGATCGAGGGTGGCCGGGATATCCTTGACCACCTCCGCCTTGCAGCCGAACAAGCGCGCGTATTCCGGCAACATCCCGAACATCCCGCCGGCGGACTCGCCATAGCGCGTGTAGTCGGGCTTGGTGAAGCTCACCACGCCGCGCTCCACAAAGATCAGGTCACAGGCCGCCGGGGACCGCCACGCCGTGGGTGGTGTCACCGCCAGCACGGCCAGGGCCGCCACTGCGGCGACCGCTAATTGCCGCTTGCCGAGCGCCCATTCACCCCGCAGCGCGGCCCAGCCCGGCAGCGGGTCGGCGGCGGCGTCGGACTTGGGGGCCCTGGTGTAATGAAGCGCCAGATAGGCGGTTAGATGCGCCAGGAACAGAAACGCCGGGAACACAATCACGGCCATGCCCTGCAAGCGTTTCCACAGTTCCGGAAAGCCAAAGGCGTCCCGGAACTTGAGCGTCCAGGCAAACTCCGCGGCGAAATCCACCTTGTCGAGCAGCAGCACCGCCGCCAGCGCGTTGAGCAACACCGCCACCAACACGAAACTCGCCGTGCGCAGCGGCGCCACTTTCGTGCCGTCCCAACTGAACAGCGACAGCGTCAGAAACAGCAGGAAACTGCCGAGATTCAGATAGGTGGGCCCCAGATGGAACGGTTGGCCGGCAATGGTTTGCGCGATGCGGTTGGCCGCCGCCGTCAGCATCTCAAGCACGGGATGGCCGAGCGGCGAAACAAACAACCATAGATGCACCAGCGCATACGCCACCACTCCCAGTCGCAGCGCGCGGGGCACCGGCGCCACCACCGTCCAGATCGCGAAATGCACCAGCAGCAATAGCATGGTCTCGGCCACCGCCGGCACCGGCAAGACAGCCCGCAACACCATCACCAATCCCAGCCCCAGCGCCAGCCAGCCGGCAGGCTTCGACGGCTTGAGGCAGAGCGGTAGCGCCAGCAACCCGTATATGAGGAACAAGCGCCCGGCCGGCGGCAGGTAGCCGACCACGTCGAAAATCAGGCCCAGGGGTAGCAGATAGAGAAGTACGGACATCGGTGGTGGCAACTTGGATAGCCCCGCTCTGAGGCCATCGTTGATCCGGAGGATAGTCCGCTTCGTGGCAAACGCAATTAAAAACCTCACCTTACCGGGCGCTGGCGCCGGCCCTGATTGGCAGGAGTGTTGGGCGGGTGCGGGCAGCGCGAGAGCTGTTGGAATGCGCCAATGACCCGCTGCCCGGTGAGGCCGCGAGGCGCGCCATCAAATCCGCTGCAAGCCACGGCGCATGCTCGCTCAGCGCTGGTTGAAGCGGGCCATTTCGCGTTGGGCTTCGCGCAGTTCGACTTGTGTTTTGAGGTCCTGGCGCTGATCGGAGTGGGTTTTGCCTTTGCCGACGCCGAGTTCGACTTTGACGCGGCGGTCTTTCCAATACATGCGCAGCAGCGGCAAGGTGCAGCCCTTGATGGTGGTGGCGGTGGCGAGCTTGAGGATTTCGCGCTTGTTGAGGAGGAGCCGGCGCGGCCGTTTGGCGGGGTGATTGAACCACAGCCCGGCGGTTTCCCACGGCTGGATGTCGCAACCGTACAAAAACACCTGGTTGTTTTCGACGCGCGCAAAGGCGTCGGAAACATTCACCTTGCCGGCCCGGATGGATTTCACCTCGGTGCCCTTGAGCTCCAAGCCCGCCTCGTATTTTTCCAGAATGTGAAAATCGCGGCCGGCTTTCCGGTTCGTGGCGATGTCCGCATTCGTGGGGGTCCTGGCCATCGGCGCCGGGCGGCTTAGAGTGGGGGAGTTTCCACCAGCCGGATTTTGCCTTCGATGATTTCGGTGAGGGCAATGTCGGCCGCGCCCATGCTGGGGCGGGTGGGGATGAGCGGGGAGCGCCCGCTGTTCAATTGCCTGACGCGCTGGGAAACCAGGTTGACCAGCACCAAGGGGTCGGTGACAATTTCAGAGGCCTTTTCGACGAGCTCGCTTTTCATGAGGGATCCGGGGAATGGCGAAACCGGCCGCACGCGCTCGGACAACACGGCGGTGTCTGGGAGCGGGGATGGGACGAGCTTCGCAAAAAAGATGCAGGGGTGAGAGGTGCGGAGCTATCTCCGGACGGGGGACAAAGCAGAAATTTGCCGGCATGGCAAGCGTAATTCGGCAATCCACCGGATTTTTTTGGAATTCCGGCCTGCGCTTGCGGGCTTGCGGGGTGGCCGGCGATGGGCGTAGGTTTCGCGCATGCAAGCCGTCCGAGCCGTTTGTGCCGCCAGTTTGATTCTCGTCGTTGGCGCGCTGGGTGGGCCGCCCGCCAAGGATGGTGGGGCCGCCGCCAGCGTTCTGAGCAGCGCCCAGAAAGCCGCCATCGGCCGCAAAATCTGGCAAAACGAATGCGCTGGCACGGTGGCCGGGCTAACCACTTGGAACGAGGGGGAAGAATTCCCGTCGCTGGGCCTCGGGCATTTCATTTGGTATCCGGCGGGGGTGAAGGGGCGCTTCAATGAGACCTGGCCGCAGTTTGTGGCGTTTGCCAAACAACGGGGGCTGCAGTTGCCGGCGGTGGCCATGGCGGAGGACTGCCCGTGGTCATCCCGGGCGGAGTTTCACAAGGCGGCCCAGGGGCCGCAAATGACCGGTTTGCGCCATTGGCTGGCGGCGCAGGTGGCGGTGCAGACCGATTTCATCATGGCCCGCTCGCGCGCCGCGCTGCCCAAAATCCTCGCCACCGCCCCGACCAGTGAACGGGCCCGCATCGCGGCGAACTACCACAAGGTGGCCGCCACGCCCAACGGGACCTACGCCCTGATCGATTATGTGAACTTCAAGGGTGACGGCAGCCTCGCCAGTGAGCGCTACAACGGCGTGGGTTGGGGCCTGCTGCAAGTGCTCGCCGGCATGGGCGAGGTCGCAGCCGGGCAGGCGGCGGCGGCAGAGTTTGCGGCCTCGGCCAAACGGGTGCTATCCCGCCGCATCGCCAACTCCCCGCCGGCCCGCGGTGAGAAACGCTGGCGCGAGGGATGGCACAACCGCTGCGAGACCTATGCCCGGCCGCTGTGAGGCGACCGCCTTTGCTAGAGGAAGTTTTCCAATTGGGCGCTTGACCTTGTGCTATCTTGCGCCAGGGTGCCGCGCCACAGTCGCCCCGATGGCTGTGATTCCCCCCGATTCCACCCTAACCCTACCCCTCATCGCCCCGCCATGGCCGCAAAGATATACACCAACAAGGATGCCTCCCTCGCCCCCCTGAAAAAGAAAACCCTCGCCGTTATCGGCTTCGGGTCCCAGGGCCACGCCCACGCCCTCAACCTCAAGGACAGCGGCCTGAAAGTCATCATCGGACTCTACAAAAAATCCAAGTCCCGCGAGGTGGCCAAGAAGCTCGGGTTCGTGGTGATGGACACCGCGGAGGCGGTGAAAGCCGCGGATGTGATTTTCGTGGCGACGCCGGACACGGTGATTCCGGAAGTCTACCACAAGGATATCGAGCGCAATCTAACCAAGGGGAAAACCCTGCTGTTCTCCCACGGCTTTGCGGTGCACTTCAAGACCATCACCCCGCCGAACTACGTCGATGTGATTTTGGTTGCGCCCAAGGGGCCCGGGCACACGGTGCGCTCGCAGTTTCTGGAGGGCAAGGGGGTTCCCGGGCTCATCGCGATCCATCAGGACGTCTCGGGCAAGGCCAAGGAAATCGCCCTCGCCTGGGCGCGCGGCATCGGCTGCACCCGCGGCGGGGTGTATGAAACCAACTTCCGCGAGGAAACCGTGACCGATCTCTTCGGCGAGCAATGCGTCCTTTGCGGCGGCGCCTCGGCACTGGTCAAGGCCGGCTTTGAAGTGCTCGTCGAGGCGGGCTATCAGCCGGAGATGGCCTACTTCGAGTGCCTCCACGAACTCAAGCTCACTGTGGACCTGATGAACGAAGCGGGCATCGCGGGAATGCGGTTCTCGATTTCCGAAACCGCGGAATACGGCGATGTCACCGTCGGCCCGAAAATCATCGATGCCTCGGTGAAAAAGCGCATGGCCGCGCAACTCAAGGCGATTGAAAGCGGCAAGTTTGCCAAGGAATGGACTGCGGAATATGCTGGCGGCAACAAACATTTCAACGCCATGCGCAAGGCCGAGGCCGCACACCCGATCGAAAAAATCGGCGCCAAACTGCGCTCCACCATGAGCTGGATCAAACAGAAAAAAATCAAACCCGGCACCAGCCAGGCCAGCTTCACCTCGTCCTCGAAGTGACGGGTTCGCCTGGTGGCGGCGGGCGGTGAGCGTCGCTGGAATTGGGCTTTGACACGACACTTTGGCAAGTGTCGTGCCATGGCGCCGCGTTGGGCTCGACTTGTGGGCGGCGCGCAGATAGGGGTTGCGCCGATGAAATCCCGTCCGCATGGAAACCCCGCGTCGTCAGGTCGGCCCGGCCCGCACGAGCGACTCGCCCGCGACAATCGCCACGTCCAGGCCTTGGAAAAAATCACGCCGGCGCTCGATGAGGACGAGTTGATGGCGATCGTGGCGGCGCAGGCGCTGCCGTTCGTGTTGGTGTTGGATTGCGTGCAGGACCCGCACAATCTCGGGGCGATTCTGCGCACGGCGGATGCTGCCGGGGTGCATGCGGTGGTCACCACCAAAGACAAAGCCGTGGGCATCACTGAAACGGTGCGGCGGGTGTCGGTGGGTGCCGCCGATCATGTCCCGTTTGCCCAGGTCACCAATCTGGCCCGCACCATGGAAAAACTCAAGGCCGCCGGCCTGTGGCTGGTGGGCACGTCCGATCGCGCCACCAAGTCGATCTATCAAATCGATCTGAAAGGCCCGCTGGCCCTGGTGTTAGGTGCCGAGGAAAAGGGGATGCGCCGGCTCACCGAGGAGAACTGCGATTTTCTGGCATCCATCCCGATGGCGGGCAAGGTCGAGTGCCTCAATGTCTCGGTGGCAGCGGGGGTGTGTTTGTTTGAGGCGGTGCGCCAACGTCAGCCGGGGGTGTGAATCAGCCGGTGCATGTGAAACCACAATCCGGACACTCTGTGAAATCCATGCAATCCGTGGTTCAATTCGCCGGGGTCAAGCATCCAGCCGCGGCTGCCACTCTCAAAGAACCGGTGCGCATCGTTTCGGATTTGCATCTCGCCCATCGGGTGTCGCGCATCGCGCGGGTGTCCGCGCTGCGGCCCTTGGTGGCGGGCGCGGGGACGATGGTGTTCAATGGCGACACTTGGCAGGAATTGACCCGCACGGTGGTGGCGCGCTCGGCGGAGATGTTAGATGAATTGCGCTGCCTGTGTGCGGCAGAAGGCTGCGAGACGGTGTTTTTATCCGGCAACCACGATCCCGGGTGGCCCGGGCCGGGCTGGCTGGAACTGGCCGGCGGGCGCATCGTGGTCACCCACGGCGATGCGTTGATGTTCGATGGCTCGCCGTGGAAGCGCGAGGTGCTGGCTGGCCGGCAGCAGGTGCTCGACTTGTGGCGCGAATACCCGGAGGCGGCCACGGATGTGGCTGCGCGGCTGCGGTTGGCGCGGGCGATGGCGCGCGCCCTGCCATCGCAAGAAGAACCGTTCGGGCGGCGGCTGTGGCAATTGGTTTGGGACGCGGCCTATCCGCCGCAACGGGCGCTGCGCATCCTGCAAGCTTGGTGGCGGCAGGACGAGGCGGGGCTGGAATTTTGCAAACGCTATTTTCCGCAGGCGGAGGTGCTCATCATCGGCCATTTCCACCGCCACGGTTGCTGGCGACGGGATGGCCGCTTGCTCATCAACACCGGTTCGTTCGTCAATCCGGGTCGCGCGCATTGGGCCGAGTGGCAGGCCGGGTGGCTGCGCCGCGGCGTGATCGATGAATCCCCCGGCGCCTGCCACCTCGGCAAGACGCTCAATGCCTGGCAGTTGTGACGCGGCCGCTCACACCGCCACTTGGAAAAAATCCCACAACACCTGGCGGTACACGTCGCGTTTGAATTCGGGTAACCAGTCGAGGTCGAATTCGAGCGGTTCGATCCAGCGGTAGGTGGAGAACTCGCGGGCCTGCTGGTTGACATTGACGCGCGGTGCCCCCGCGTGCAGTTGGCACAGGAAGTAGGTTTGCTCCTGGCCGTGATTGCCGTGTTTGAGGAGTTTTTTCGAGCGCACGTCGGCGGGATAGAGGTAGCGGTAGCCGGCGCGCCGGGCCAGCAGCTCATAATGCTGCGGTTCCAAGCCGACCTCCTCGCGCACCTCGCGGAACAACGCCTGCTCGGGGGTTTCGCCGGCGTCGATGCCGCCTTGCGGAAACTGCCAGGCCCCCGGAATCATCCAGCGCTCACAGATGAGCAACTGCCCTTCGGGTTTGACTAGCAGCGCCGCAACATTGGGCCGGAAACGAACCATGCCGCAACTTATTCCGGCCCACTCCCCCTGACAATCCTCAACTTCGACGAATCGCCCATGATGATCCCGCTGGCCAGCGCGGGTTTTTCATGCCAGACTCCTTTTCATCATGAAGGCCATCCTCATTCCCGCGCTTGCTTGCCTGCTGGTCACCACCGCCGCCCTGACCGCGCAAACCGCCCCGGCGGCCACGGCCCCGGCCGCTGGCACCACCGAGAAAACCCCCGAGCGGGAATCCGAGGGCAACCGCCGGTTCTGGCAGGCGAACCTGCCCGGTGGCCATTACATGGTGGCGCTCGATCACATCGCCGCCATCAGCCGCCACAGTTATGCGATTCCCGAGGCGGCCCTGCTCGTCGATGAAGTCACCATCGATACCAACGGCCAAGGGTTGGCGCGCTTTTACTTTTCCCGCCCGCTCACCGAAGGCGTCAACAACAATGCCGCCAGCAACCTCACCGAGCGCGCCAAGGAATTGCTCGATTACGGCGGCCAACGCGCCGGGACCAATCTCCACAAAATGGTCATCAAAAAGTACCCGGAGACCACTCATGCCCGCACCGTCGAATACCGCCTGCTCACCGCCGACGAACTCGGCGCCCTCTATGCGAGCATCCGCTCCGCTTGGGAAACCGGCCGCGGCAGGATCTTCACGGTGAAGTGAACGGCCGCCACCCCCGCTGGCGATGCGGCTCGTGCCGCCAGCCGCCAGAGCAGGGGGCTGTTATCTTTTCTCCCGGCCTTGGTTCTAACGCGCGGCGATGACTTCGACAGTGAAGCCTTTGAGGTAGCCGGTTTCGGGGATGGAAATGAGGATCGGGTGGTCGGCGCGCTGCGTGTGCTCGGCGATGAGACGGAGCGATTTTTTGGCATCGACGGAGGCGTCGACCAGATTTTCGAGGAAGAGTTCGCGGGAGGCGTGGTGGGAACAACAGAAGGTGGCGAGGACGCCGCCCTTGTCTAACAACTTGAGGGCGCGCAGGTGGATTTCCTTGTAGCCGCGCATCGCGTCGCTGAGGGTTTTTTTATTGCGGGTGAAGCTGGGCGGGTCGAGGATGATGAGGTCGTAGTCCGCTTTGGCGTGTTTGAGGAAATCAAAAACATTGTGCTCGAGCACCTCAATGTCCAGATGGTTGAGCGTGGCATTATGGCGGGCCGCCGCGCACGCGCCGGCGGAGACATCCACCGCAGTGACTTTGGCGGCCCCGGCCGCGGCGCAGGCGAGGGCGAAGCCGCCTTGATTGGTGAAGCAATCGAGCACGCGGCGGCCCTTGGCGAGGCGGGCGACATCGGCGTGGGATTGGAGTTGGTCGAGGTAGAGGCCGGTTTTCTGGCCGTCGTAGAGGTCGATTTCGAACGCCAGTTCGTTGGAGTGGACGATGAAAGGGCCGGGGTTGTCGCCATGGAGCATTTCGATGCCGGGTTCCATGCCCTCGGCTTTGCGGAACGGGGAATCGTTGCGCAGAACGATGGAGCTGGGCGCGAGCAACGCGACCAGGGCTTGGCGGATGAGTTCGCGGCGCAGGTCCATGGCCAAGGTCAGGGTTTGGACGCTGAGGTGGGGGCCGTAGCGATCGATGATGAGGCCGGGCAGGCCATCCGATTCGCTCCAGACGAGGCGGCAGAGGGTTTCATCCAAGCCGCGCTGGCGGCGGTGCTCGATGGCTTGGCGGATGCGGCGGGTGAAAAAATCCAGGTCGAGGTCTTGGCGGCGGCGCGAGAAGCGGCGGGCGACGATTTGGGACTGCGGGTTGTAGATGGCGGAGCCGAGCGGGCGGTCGCGAAAATCTTTGAGGGTGATGACGTCGCCGGGTTGGGGATCGCCGAAGGTTTTCTTGATTTCGGTGGAGTAAATCCACTCGTGTCCGTGGAAAATGCGTGCGCGGGGTGCAATGATAAGGCCTGCCATGGGCGGAAATTTGGGGTGCAAGCCACGCGTTTGTCGAATCCGAAAACACGCGCAGGCAAACTCTTTTGCGATTTGCGCTTGATTCCGTCGCCGTTTGGCTCTACCCCAGTGGCCACCAATCATGGGCCAACAATCGAATAAAATCATCAAACGCCGTCGTCGTGCGGATTACTTGAAGCGCAAGCACGAGCAGGCGAAGCTTGGCGGGACGGTGAAACACAAGGCGGTTTCAACCAAATCCGCCGCCACCAAGGCTGCCGCCACCAAAAAAACCGCAGCCAAAAAGGTAGCCAAAAAAGCCCCCGCCAAAAAGGTGGCTAAGAAGGTGGCCAAGGGCGCCGAAGCGGAAGTGGCCCTCGATACCGCCGTGGAAGAAACCGCTGCGGTGGATACCGCTGTGGAAGAAACCGCTGCCGTGGAAACTGCTGTGGAAGCCGTCGAGGAGACTGCCGCCGCGGTGGAAACCACCGTGGCCTGAAGCGGGCGGGTTGACCCTGCGCGTTGGCTCAATTTTGCGAGCGGATGACCCCAGTTTCCGGGGTCATCCCAGATACCGCCACACCAAGTAGGCGTGGCACACCGCCACATGGACGACCATCATCGGGAACGCATGCTTGGTGTAGGTGAGGAAACGGAATGGAATGCCGTTGCGCTCGGCAATGCCCGCCACGGTTAGATTGGCGCTGGCGCCCACCAAGGTGCCATTGCCGCCCAGGCAGGCACCCAGCGACAACGCCCACCACAGCGGCATCAGCCCGTCGGGCCCGCCAAAGGTGGGGGCCATCGCCTTGATCAGTGGAATCATGGTGGCCACGAACGGGATATTGTCGACGATGGCCGACAAAAACGCCGAGGCCCACAGAATGCCCAGCCCGGTGGCCTTGAGTTCGCCGCCGGTGACTACCACCAGTTGGTCGGCGAGCATCTTCAAGAAACCGGTGTGCTCGACGCCAGCGACCACCACAAACAGGCCGATGAAGAAAAACAGGGTGATCCATTCCACCTCGTTGAACACCGTGGTGACGCTCTCGGTTTGCGCTTCGGCCGACTTGCCTACATTGTCTAGCAACAACATCAGGGTGGCACCCATGATGCCGATGGTCCCCGACTCCAGGCCGAGGTGACGCGCCAGGATGAAGGACACCAGCACCCCGCTGATGACGATGAGGGATTTAACCAGCAGGACTTTGTCGGTGATCGCCGCGCGCTCGTCCAGCGCCATGATGCGCGCCTTCGCTTCAGGCGTGCTGCGCAGGCTCTTGCCCCAGAACAGGTGCATGGCCACGGTGTGCACCACAAGGACGACGAGGATGATGGGCGCCAGATTGGTGACAAACGAATTGAATGACAGGCCGACCTGCGCGCCGATGATGATGTTGGGCGGGTCGCCGATGAGGGTGGCGGTGCCGCCGATGTTGGAGGCAAGCACCTGCGACAGCAGATACGGATAGGGCGGCACCTTCAGGTGCGAGCAAATCACCAGCGTCACCGGCACCACCAGCAGCACCGTGGTCACGTTGTCTAACAGGGCCGACACCACCGCGGTGACCACCGCCAGCAGCGCCAGAATCCCGGCCGGGTTGCCCTTGGCCAGCTTGGCGGCCCAGATCGCGAGGTATTCGAAAATGCCGCTTTTGCGCGAAATCGACACGATGATCATCATCCCGCAGAGCAGGCCGATGGTGTTGAAATCTATGCCGGCTATGGCATCCTTCTGGTCGAGAATGCCGCTGGCTATGATCAACACCGCACCGCACAGGGCCACGATCGCGCGGTTGAGCCGCTCGGTCATGATCGCGGCATAGGTGAAAATGAGCAGGCCGACGGCTACCCACATCGGCGACAGGCCGAAAATCAAGGCGACGGTGTCGGGCGGGTTTGCTGGGGTCATGGGTTAAGGGGCTTGGCTTCTTGTGGTGATCGCCGGGGGGGGGTGGCCATCCCCTGATGGGGCGGATTTTTCATGGGCAAAACGGACAAGCAAGGACAATCTTAGAGGCGATTGCAGCTCCAAGGCGCGGCGGTTGTGGGCTGTGGGCGGAGCAGCGGGAAACCAGGACTTGTCAGCACCAGGGATGGGCCGTACAAATCGTCGGCCCACTGTGTCATGCCGCGTTTCTTATTCATCATCGTCGCCGCAGTCATGCTGCTTGCAGTTTCCAGCAGCGTGATGGGCGGCATCAGGGCCGAGCCCGCCTATCCGGCGGCGGGTGGCGGCACGGCGCAGTACGCGGCCTTTCCCAAGCCGTTGGACAGCTATGCCGGGGCGGCCGCCGGCTTGTTAGACGGGCTCAAGCTGCGGGTGGCCGCGGAGCCGTTCAATCTGGCAGCCAGCGTCATCTTCGTGCTGGCGATCGTGCACACCTTCGGGTGTGGGTTTTTCACCCGTCTGGCGCACCGGGTTGAGCATCTCCATCAGGAAGAATTGAAAACCCGCGCCGTGCCAGGTGACGAGTGGCCGGATGGGGTGGCGGAGGTGTCGTTTCTGGGCAGCTTGTTTCACTTGTTGGGTGAGGTGGAGGCGGTGTTCGGGCTGTGGGTCATCGTGTTGGCGGCGGTCGCCACGCATTATTACAGTTGGTTAGATTTCAAGCTCTACCTCGGTGAGGACTGTGTGTTCACCGAACCGATGTTCGTGGTGGTGATCATGGCGATTGCGGCGAGTCGTCCCGTGTTGCGTGTTGCCGAGCAGGTGTTGGCGCTGGTCGCCGCGCTCGGCAAGGGCAGCCCCGCCGCATGGTGGCTGAGCGTGTTGGTGGTGGCACCGGTGCTCGGCTCGTTCATCACCGAACCGGCGGCCATGACCATCGGGGCGCTGCTGTTGGCGAAGAGGTTTTTCCCCCACAAACCGTCAGCCAAGCTGGCTTATGCCACGCTCGGTTTGTTGTTTGTGAATATTTCGGTCGGCGGCACGCTGACGAGTTTCGCCGCGCCGCCGGTGCTGATGGTGGCCGGGAAATGGGGTTGGGACACGCCGTATATGATCGTCACTTTCGGCTGGAAAGCGCTGCTGGGCATTGGCCTGTCGAGCGCGTGTTATTTGGGGATTTTCCGCGGTGAGTTGCGGCGCATCGGGCGCGCGGCGGCCCTTGCGGCGGTGGCCGCCACCCCGCCCGTGTCCTGGGAAGAGCGGGAGACGCCGGTGCCGGCATGGGTCACCGGGGCGCACCTGGGATTTTTAGCGTGGACGGTTTATGCCACGCACGACCCGGTGTTGTTTCTCGGCGGCTTTTTGTGTTTCCTCGCGTTTGTGATGAGCACCCGTCATCACCAGAATGCCGTCGCCTTGCGCAGCCCGCTGTTGGTCGGCTTTTTTCTTGCCGGGCTGGTGATTCACGGCGGCTGCCAGGGGTGGTGGATAGAACCCATCATCATGCGGCTTCACGATCAGACGCTGATGTTGGGGGCCACCATTCTGACCGCCTTCAACGACAACGCGGCCATCACCTATCTGGCTGCACAGGTCGCGGGCATTTCCACCACGGCCAAATACGCGGTGGTGGCCGGCGCGCTGGCCGGTGGCGGCTTGACTGTGATTGCCAATGCGCCCAACCCGGCGGGCCAAAGCATTCTGGCGCGGTTTTTCAAATACGGCATTTCGCCGCTCGGGCTGGCGCTCGGCGCGATGTTGCCCACCGTCATTGTCTATATGTGTTTGTTGGTGCTGCCCGGCGGCCCGGGGCGGGAACATCCGGCGCCACCCGCGCCGCGCTGCCCCACGCCGGCCATCGAGGCGGGCCGATCCGCTGGCACGCAACCAGCGCGGATCTTGCACCCGTCCGATTAGAATTTCCCGCGATGTTGGCGCGTCGCGGTGCCAACCGGACCGGCTCAATTCCACTTCACCAACTCGACGCGGCGGTTTTTGCTGCGGCCGTCGTCGGTGGTGTTAGGTGCGGCGGGGCTGGCGAAGCTGCAGCCAAACGGCAACAGGCGCTCCTTGGAGACGTGGAAGCGGGCCACCAGCGCCTCGACCACCGCGGCGGCGCGCCGGTTTGATAGATCGCGGTTGAACTCGAAGTCGCCCGCATTGTCGGTGTGGCCCACGACTAACAGTTTGAGCGTGCCGTCCGCTGCCAACAATTGGCCGATCTCTTGCAAGGTGGCGTCGGATTCGGGTTTGAGCTCGGTCTTGTTGAAATCAAACAGAATCCCGTAAAGGGCGACGCGCCCGGACTTGTCGATTTGTTGCTGCATGGCATCGGCCTTGACCACCACCATGCGGTTTTCCATCGCCTTGGTTTCGAGCACATCGACGCGAGCCAGCACGGTGCCTTCGGCGATGCCCTTTTGCGGGTCTTTCCACGAGCCGGTGGTGGCACCGCAGAAAATCGTCACATAGGTGTCGCCCGCGCCGTCGGCCGCCGGTTTTTTCAGGGCGGCGAAGCGGAAGTCGTCGCATCCGCCCAGCGTGTATTGTTGGATTCCGTAGTCGGTTTCGTTGGCATAGACCTGTTTGATGAAGCGGCCGTACCCGTTGTCGAGTTGATTGGTTTCGCCGGTGGGCGCGCCGTTGCTGGCACCTTCAAACAGCACCTCGAAACCGCGGCCCTTGAGGTCATCTTGATAGGCGCGCAGACACTCGAGCGTGCCGGCATCGCCAGGTTCACGATAGAACAACGTGGTCCGCGCGCCTTCCACCGTGAGCTTCTTCCAGTCCTTGAACTTTTGCGCGTCGTAGTCGAACACGATCCGCTCCAGCGGAATCGTGTGGGTGTCGAATTTCTTGGCGGTGGATTTGAGGATGATCGACCCGGCGATGCGCTTGAGTTGCGGGTGGTCCTTGGCACCGGCGGCGTCCTTTTGAAACTTCGGCTCGACTTGCGCCGACACGGGCAGCGCCAACACGGCGCACACTAGGGGAAACACAATGAATTTCATGGCGGCTGGAGCGTCCCCCAATTGCCCCCTGCCAGGCAAGGGGAATTGATGAAACTTGTGCCGTTGCGGGCGCGCACCCGCCGAGTGGGCGCCGGCATGCCCGGCGGCGGCGCACAACTCAGACCGGCAGCCGGTCCTGAAGCGTGGCCAGGGTGTCCTCGTCGAGCACCGGACGGGCGGTCTTTATCCAGTGTGCGGGCGGATCCGGCAGTGGGATCCAACTGCGGCAGCCGCCGAAGCGCGCCTCGTAGGGGAATTGCCACGGGCTGGCCAGCTCGCGCACCCGCACCAAGGCGAGGTGGATGCTGCCCGACGCCATGCCTTTGCCTGCCCAATCGAAGCGGTCGCGCACGGTGGCGGCAGAGTAGATGTGAAACGGTTCGAGCGCCGCAACCTTGTCCCAATCAGTTAGGGTGACCGCCCACAGCGCTTCGGCATGGTGGGTGATGCGGATCGGATCGCCCAGCTGCCATTCCGGCAGCGGGGTGACGGTGCCTTCGCGAACTTGCTCACCCTGGACGTGAAAGCGGGTGGGGAAGAGGAAAAAAGACTCGTGCGCGAAGGAAAATCCATCGCGTCCCTCGTGGATGCCGCCCTTGCGCAGGAGGATCGCCTGGCGCCCGCTGGCCAGCGCGTCGCAGACAACCTGCCATTCTTTGAAGCCGGTGATTTCGTGCATAACAAAAGAGACAGAAGACTAAGGGACAGAACACAGAAGACAAGAGGAAAAAGTGCTGCACACGGTCCGCTGGCTCTTCATTCTCTTGTCTGGGAGCACCGCGGTCTTCTGTCTGGGAGCGAAGCGGTCTTCTGTCTTCATACGAGATCGCTGGCGGTGACGGAGGTTTGTTCGCGGGAGCCCAGGAGCTGGGCTTGGCGCACGACCTGAGTCGCCGTGTCATCAAAACGGAAACTGTGGCAATTGGGGCAAATGGCAGTGCCTCCCCCCACGATCGAATTGCAGCCTTCGCAGACTTTGTAGGCCGTCGGATTGGCGGCTATCTTGGCGGCTGTCGCGGCCCGCGAACTGAGCGGCTTGATGGTTGGCATGGCTGGATGAAAAAAGCGGCACCGGGAGGCCGGTCCGCTTGTTTCGATGAACCGAATCAACCCGCCATCAGGCGAGACCAGCCAGTGCTTTGGCGGTCTTGCGCTTGAGGTTGGCGGCTTTGTTGGGGTGGATGAGGTTGCGCTTGGCGGCCTTGTCCACGGCGGAGGTGAAGGTGCTCGCGGCGGTGGCGGCAGCCGGTTGATCGCCAGCGGCGACGGCGGCGAGTGTCTTGCGGCGGAGTGTCTTCATCCGGGTTTTTTCCGCGCGATTGCGCTCGGTGCGGACTGCAGTTTGACGGACGCGCTTAAGGGCGGATTTCGTGTTGGCCATGGTATTAGGGGAGCGTTTGCCGGACTTCGGAACGGCGGGCCACGAACCGTAGTGGCTGGCGCTTGCCTGTCAAGCTCGGGTTTGGGGATTTTTCAGCGAGGGCGCCCCGAAGGCCTGCCGCGACTGGCGTAGCTGGGACCGGTGTGGGGGGTGGCGAGGGAACGGCGGATGACAAAAACATCGGCGCCGAGACCCACACGGTTGTAGAGGTCGATGACATCGCGGCCACTCATGCGGATGCAGCCATAGGAGGCGGGGGTGCCCAGGCGGCGCTCTTCGGGCGTGCCGTGAATATAGATGCAGCGGGCAAAGGCGTGGCGGTTGTTGGGTTCCGTGCCGCGCAGCCAGAGGATGCGGCTCACGATCGGGTCGCGTCCAGGGGCATTGGGCCGGATCACTTCGCCGGTCGGGCGGCGGTGTTTGAAAACCGTGCCGGCAGGCATCCGGTCGCCGATCTTGCGGCTGATTTCCATCCGCCCCAGTGGCGTGCAATTGCTCCCGGCCCGATCACCAATACCAAATTTGGAGGTGGATACCTTGTACGTTTTGAGCGGCTTGCCATCGCGCACCAGCTGCAGGCGCTGGTCGCGGACGCTGACAATCATTTTTTGGTGTGTGTCCTTGCGGTCGTAGCCGCAGCCGGTGAAGCCGAGCGCCACGAGCACGCCGCAGCCGGCAGGCAGCAACCACCGCAGGGGGCCGACGCGGGGCCTGGGCTTAGGGCTTGTCGCGGAACGTGGATTCACTGGAGAAAATCGCGGCCGCAGGGAGCATGCGGGCGAGGGAGGACAGCGAGGTGTAGAAAAACCCCACGGGGAATGGCAACAGCAGGATCGCCGATGACCAGCGGCCTTGCATGGTGGCCTCCACCACAACGAACAGGAAGAAGAAGCCGAACAGCAATTCCACGAATGGAGTGAGGGTCTTCATCGCCTTGTAGCTGCTGTTTTTCCAGTCTTGGCGCTTGGCTTGGTCGATGCCGTATTTGGGTGTGCGGATAAATGCCGACTCGTGGTTGCAAAGGGCTTCCACAACAGCTTTGGCGTTGCTGATGGACATGCCGATGCCCAGTGCCAAGAGCAGGGGCAGGTAGGGGATTTCCCTCCACCATGACCCGGGCCGCAGCGCCTTTTGGGAAACCAAATAGAACAGAATCACCGACACCGAGGAGAAAAAGAAAATCGGCACGTTGACAATATAGTAGCCGTATTCACCAAAGTCGGGCTGGCAGTGCTGGTTCGGATAGATGAGGAAGCACAGGCAGATGAGCATCAGGTAGGCGAAATTCGAGGTGAGGTGGGCGGTGGCCTCCAACTTGATGAACAATGGCACCTCGCTCTTCCAGATAGCGGGCAGGACTTTCTTGCACACCTGAATCGAGCCCTTGGTCCAGCGGTGCTGTTGGCTCTTGAAGCCGTCCATATCGACCGGCAATTCGGCCGGGGTTTCCACATCATTGAGGAAAATGAAGCGCCAGCCTTTGAGCTGGGCGCGGTAGCTCAGGTCCATGTCCTCGGTGAGGGTGTCGTGTTCCCAGCCGCCGGCATCGGTGATGCAGCATTTGCGCCAAATGCCGCCGGTACCGTTGAAGGTGAAAAACCGGCCGGACCGGTTGCGGGCGGTTTGTTCGAGCTCAAGGTGACCATCCAGAAACATCGCCTGGATGCGGGTGAGCACATTGTAGGTCCGGTTGAGGTGGCCCCAACGGGTCTGGATCAGGCCTATGCGCTCATCGGTGAAATAGTGGACGGTTTTTTGCAGCAAGTCCGGGTTGGGCACGAAGTCGGCATCGAGGATGAGCAGGTATTCGCCCTTGGCGGTCTGGGTGCCGTTTTCCAGCGCGCCGGCCTTGTAGCCGGTGCGGTCGGTGCGGTGGATGTGTTCGGCGTCGAAGCCGCGGGCCTGGAGTCGGCCGATGCCCTGCCGGCAAATCTCCACGGTGTGGTCGGTGGAATCATCCAACAGTTGGATTTGCAGCTTGTCCTGGGGATAATCGAGCTTGGCGACCGCGTCGAGCAGGCGATCCACGACATGCATTTCATTGAAGACCGGGAGTTGGACGGTCACCAGTGGCAGATCGGTGAAATGCCGGAGTGGCTGCGGGCGCTTGCGGGCGTGCTTCAGGTACAGGAAGACAATGGTCAGGCGATGCGAGCCGTAGCCCGCCAACCCGAGCAACACAACGATGTAGCAGAAATACCAAAGGGGCGAGGACCAGTCCATGAGAATGAGAGGGATGAGGGGGGGGCAGTGGGGCGATTGTAGCTTGAGCGCAACCCGCAATTACCCAAAATGCAATGGGGCTAGTGATGGCACTGAAAAAATCGACGGACGAAGAAGCGAATCTGAAATCCGGCCGGACGTCAAGTGCGGATTTTTGCCCGCCGCCCCCCCCCATGCCCCATAACCCCATGCCTCACGACTCGCGCAGGCCCGCGGCGATGGGCAGGCGCGCGGCGCGCAACGCGGGCAACAGGCCGCCGCCGAGGCCAATGAGCGTGGCGAATGCGATGGCTTTCCCCAACAACATCGGGGTCACCCGGAAGGCGAAGGTGACCTGGCTGAACGACTGCCAGTTGATGGTGGAGGCGCGGTAGCCATCGAAGAGCAGATAGGCGACCGCAGCCCCGAGCGCGCCGCCGAGGATGGACAGCAGCACCGACTCGACCAATACCGAACACACCACCGGCCCGGCGCCAAAGCCCAGCGCCCGCAGCGTGGCGATCTCGCGGGTCCGTGCGGCCACCGCGCTATACATCGTGTTGAGCGCGCCGAACAGGGCGCCGAGAGCCATCAGGCTGGCGATGAAAACCCCGATGGTGGTGATGAACTTGGTGACCGCGGTGGATTGTTCCTCATAGAAATCCGAGAGCCGCGAAACCTTGACGTTGAGCTTGGGATCGCTGGTCAGGGCGTCCTTGAACGGTTGGAATGCCGCCGCGGAATCCAGCCTGACATAAACCGCCTGGAAGCTGTTATTGCGGTGATAGGCGGGTTGCAACACCGCCGTGTCCGCCCAGATCTCCGATTCGGCTAGACCGCCGTTGGCCGTGAAAATCCCCACCACTTCCCACACGTTCTGGCCAACCTTGATTTGCTTGCCGATATCCAGACCCGCGAACGCGCGCGCCGCGCCAGCCCCCACCATCACTTCATTGCGCCCGGTGGCAAAGCGCCGCCCCGCCACCAGCGTGATGTTGCCGCGCACATCGAAGGCACCCGGCTCGACGCCGCGCAATGGCACGTTGGCATCCGTGCCGGTCGAGCGTTTCGGCAGGTTGATGATGACAAACAATTCCGCCGAACTCAGCGGCCCCGCAGCATTGCGCGCGACGCCCGGGGCATCGGCAACCGTGCGCGTGGCGTCCCGCTCCAAGCCGCTGGTCATCTCACTGCTTGAACCGCTGCGCAGCACCACCGCCACCTCCGGCGACCCGGACACCGTCATCGCACGGCGAAATCCCTCCGCAATCGCCAGCACCCCCACCAATACCCCCACCACCCCAGCGATGCCGATGGCGGCAGTCAGCGCCGCCGCCTTGCGCTGCGGCAACGCGCGGAGATTGAACAAGGCCACGGCAAATATCTGGGTCAGAACGGACATGGTGCGGGTGTGGGAATTCATTCTAACCGCCCCGGCGCAGCGCGTCGGCGATTCTCAAGCGCATCGCCTGCCACGCCGGCAGCACGCCGGCGACGAGGCCCAGCGCCACGGCCAGCATGGCCCCGCTGACCAGACTGCTGGTCGGTAGGAAAAACACCGGCAACAAACTGGGGATGGGATTGCCCGAGGCCACGATCAGCCAGGCCGCACCGAGACCGCTGAAACCGCCGAGTATCGCGATGCAACATGACTCTAACAAAACAAGGGCGAGCACCAGCAAATTGGAAAAGCCGATGGCCTTGAGCACGCCCAGCTCTTCGGTGCGTTCGCGCACCGACTGCCCCATGGTGTTGCCGGCGACCAGCAGGATCGTGAAAAACACCGCGCCGACCACCGCCATCACGATCGAGCCGATGTCGCCGATCTGCTGGGCAAAGCCCTGGGCGAACGCCCCCTCGGGCTCGGATTTCGTTTCATAAGGCGAGTTGGCAAATTCCCCGTCAATCGCCGCGGCGATCTCCGCAGCCCGCGCGGGGTCGGCGATGCGCACGGTGTACCAACCCACTTGCCCCTTGTCGCGCTGCCGCGCCTCCTCAAAATAATCGTAGCGGAAAAACAACTGGCTGGTATCGGTGCTCTTGTTGATGCCGTCATAAATGCCCACTATTTCCAATTCCCATTGGCTCTGGCCGGCCGGTGCCCCCCACATCGGCGATTGCAGCGGAATGCGCTCGCCGAGCCGCCACTTGAAGCGCTCCGCCGTGGCGCGTCCGACAATCGCGCCGCTGCGGGTGCGCAGCCAGGCTTGCCGCTCCGCCTCCTTGAGCACAAATTCCGGAAACATCCCGCAAAACGCCCCGGGCTCGACCGGCATGTTAGGAAAGAAGTTCTTCGGGTCCTGATAGACGCCGCCGAACCAGGTCTGGTGGCACACCGCGTCGACGCCGCTGACGGCTTGGATGCGCGCCTTGTAGCTTTCCGGCAGCGTCTGGATCAACGAGACCTTGTGCCGCACGATGAGCCGGTCCAGGCCGGCCATGCTGACCCCGCCGCCCAGCGCTTGCTTGAGGGCACCGAGAAAGGCAAACAACATGAACGCGATGAAAATCGAGAGAAATGTCAGGGCCGTGCGCAGCTTCTTGCGTTTCAGGCCGGCCCAGACCAAGGGAAGAAATTTCATGCCGCAGGGTGGGTCAGGCTACCGGGTTGTTAGAAAGCTGGCCCTTGTCCAGATAGACGGTGTGGCTGGCGCGGGCGGAGGCGTGCGGGTCATGGGTGACCATGATGATGGTCTTGCCGTGGTCCTTGTTGAGGCTTTGGAGCAAGGCGAGGATCTCGTCGCCGGACTTGCGGTCGAGGTCGCCGGTGGGCTCATCGCACAGCAGCACCGTGGGGTCGGTGACGATGGCGCGGGCGATGCCGACGCGCTGTTGTTCGCCGCCGGAAAGCGTGCGCGGGAAATGCTTGGCGCGATGGCTCAGCCCGACCGCGGCCAAGGCGGCGGCCACATGCTCGCGCCGCCCGGCCTGGTTCAATCCGGTCAGCAACAAGGGCAACTCGATATTGCGCTCGGCGCTCAGCGCCGGCAGCAGGTTGTAAAACTGAAACACAAACCCGATGTGCCGCGCCCGCCAGCCCGCCAGTTGCCGGTCCGACAATTGGTCCACCCGCTCGTCGCCGATCTGCACCGTGCCGCTGGTGGGCCGGTCCAATCCGCCGATGAGGTTGAGCAAGGTCGACTTGCCCGAGCCGGACGGGCCCATCAGCGCCAGGAAGTCCGCCTCATTGACCGCGAGTTCCAGTCCTGATAGAACGTGGATTTCCTCGGCGCCGCGCTTGAAGATCTTGCTGACGTTGCTGATGTGGACCAGGGGCGGGCGGGTGGCGCTCATCGGGGGGATTCAGTGGTGACGGTGACGGTGACGGCGACGCCGTCGGTGAGGGTGGCGGGTGGATTGAGCACCACGGCTTCGCCTGCGGCCAGTCCGGCGCTGAGGGTGACTTCCGCGCCGTTGGAGTGGGCCACGGTCACCGCGCGCCGCTCCGCCTTGCCGTCTTTGACGACCCAGGCGATATCGCGCCCGGCGCTGGCTTGCAGCGCCGCCTTGGGCACCGCCACGGCGTTGCCGGCGACGGCGGGCGCGTCGCCGTGGAAGGCGACTTTCACCCCCATCTGCGGCAGGATGCGCGGATCGAGTTGGTCGAAGCCGACCCGCACCTTGACGGTGGCCTTCTGGCGGTCCGCGGTGGGAATGATGGCTGTCACCTGGCACGGGATTTTCCATTCCGGATAGGCATCCAAGGTGGCCTCCACCGCTTGGCCGGCCGTCACCCGGTTGATGAAACTCTCGCCGACATCGACCTCAATCTCTAACGACGCCATGTCCACCAGCGTGCAAATCCCGGTGCGGGTGAAGCCGCCGGCGGACATCGGCGAAATCATTTCGCCGGGTTGCGAGTCCTTGGTGGTGACCACTCCGGCAAACGGCGCGCGGATGATGGTGTCGTCCACCTGTTGCTTCCATTGGTCCACCTGCCGCTCCGCAACCGTCACCTCCGCACGCTGGCGCGCGAGTTTCGCCTGTTGCACCCGCGCCTCGGCCTCCGCCTTGCCCAGATCGGAGCGACTCACCGAGCGGGGCGATTCGAGCGTGGTGAGGCGCTTGAATTCGGCGGCGCTGAATTCGGCCAGCGGGCCGGTTTCCGCGAGGCTGAGTTTGGCGGCGGCGAGTTGCGCCTCGGCGAGGCGCAAGCCGGCCTGCGCATTGGACGCGTCGAGCTTGGCGAGAATCTGGTCTTTGGCCACCTGCATGCCCTCCTCCACCAGAATCTCGGCCACCTTGCCGGTGACTTTTGAGGACACCGTCGCTTCCATGCGCGTCGTCACGTAGCCGGAGGCATTGAGCAAGGTGCGCCCGCTGCCGCCGCCGCCGCTTGGTTGCCGCGCCGTGGCGGTGGTCACGGCGATCCCGCGCGCCCGGGTCAACTGCCACCCGCCCACCCCGCCCCCTATCAACAGCAGCAACAACAGCAGCCACCGCCAGCCGCCACGCCCGGTCTTGGGCGTTGCTTGGGAGCGGTCGATGCGCAAGGCATCAAGCTTGGAGGGCGGGGTTGGCATGGGCACACTGGCTTGGCTTGACCTTACCCGCGCCTCCCGCAGTGCCAAGGAGATTTTTCACCCCGGCACCCGGCAGGAACCGTCTTCCAATCGGTCCGGCTGGGGCATGCAACGGGACTTGCCAAGTCCCGCCGCAGTTGGGAGCAACACAAGCGCCAACCCGCCGGCAACCTCACCCAATCCCCTTCTGCAAATCCCTAACACTCCACAGCACCCCGGCTGCGGCCGCAGCTGCCGCGTGCCCCCGTAGTTTCCGCGCCCCGCTCGTGCGCTTCTCCCCGAACCGGTCCCGGCACGCCCGAAACACCCCGTCCACAAATGCACGGCTCCCAATCACCGCCCCGTCCGAAAAATACCGCACTCGCAGCCGCAGCATCTTGCCCAGCGCCACATCCCGGCTCTGCTCAAGTTGTGTCAACTCCGCTGCAACTGCTTCTTTCTTCATCCCCTTCCTGACGACCCTCACTTCCAGTTTGCCGTCCTCGCCCACCACCTGCCGCAACTTCTCCTCACCTTCAGCTAACAATAGCATCCGGTATTGCTTCGACACATTGCCCGCCCAGTGCCGCGCGTCCGCAGGATATCCCTTATGTGCCATGATCGCCCGCACCAAGCCCGCCCGCGCCTTCTTGCCATTGCCGCGTGGCCCGCCGCCCATCGCCTCCCCATAACTGCTCCAGCGATACTCCCCGGGATCGCTCACCATCCCCGCCCTAACCGGGTTCAAGTCGATATATGCCGCCATCGTCCGCGACGCCACCCCGTCTTCCACCAGCACGCTCTTGAACGCATCCTCCCACAACCCGCCGCTGCGCCCGTGCTTGCGGTTGTACCATTGCGTGAAGCGCTGCAGCAGCCCTTTCATGTATTCGCTCAAATCGTGCATCCGGTAGCTGTAGCGCTCATGCAATTCCCGCGCCAACGACTCGTTAGCCAGCCCGGCCGTCACCTGCTGCCGCACTTCCGCCAACTCCTTCGCCACGCCCCCCACCACTACGGCGTTATACAGACACCGCAGCCGTTGCAGCAACTCCCCGTCCGTCAAGCCGCCCGCCGGCAACGGTGGCACCTCCAGCAGCACATGCACATGGTTGCACATGAAGCAATACGACAGCACCCGGCACCCGGAAAAATTCTCATACATCCGCATGTAGGTCCGCAGTTGTTCCTTGTCCTCCTTCCC
>CAIZNN010000021.1 GCA_903934285.1 Akkermansiaceae bacterium
CGCCAAAGGCCCGATGGCCCAGATCAACCCGATCCGCTACGCCACCAAGTATTACGACAGCGAGACGGGTCTCTATTACTTCGGTCAGCGCTATCTCGATCCGGTGACCGGGCAATGGCTGAACCGCGAACCGCTGGGCGAAAGCGAAAGCGTCAACCTGTATGCTTACTGCCACAACGATCCGATTAACCGGGTGGATGTGCTGGGGTTGAAAGAATATCGCGTCAAGGCAGGTGCTGTTCCTGTTTTGATAGCTGAATCCAACGGAAATTTTGGCATCTACTTGCAAACCGAGAGTCTGGCTATTCGACCCCTTGCCAGCTCATGCGTAGGGGCACATGGTTTTTGTTGGGCAGATGATGCTCCATATCGTGTTGGAGCCGTCGGTGAGGCAACCGCGGAGAAGTTTTTGAGTGGGGAGATTGGACAAAGTTCGATCAGCAGTTGGTATGCGCTTGCGACTGCCAATTTTGATGTGATGAGCGCGGAACAAGATCTTGAGGATCTTCGAACGATGGGGCAAATATTGCCTGGCTTCGGAGCGGGCATGCAATTTGCTGAAGGCAACCGCATTACTGGTTCAGCATATTTGGTGCGAGATGTATTGCTATTCGCGACCGGAACCAAATACATCCAGGGCGCCAGCAGCCTTAGTGGATTTGCCCTGCGCGGAGCAGCGTTGGGTGCCGGGCTGGGAGGGACATCGGGATTGATCGACGTGACTTCGGGGCGGCTGCAGGCGGCGGCCAATGGCGAGAATTATGATGGCACCATCCAGGGTGACACATGGACGGTGCTACGCGGGACACGAAATGGCGCTGTGCTGGGTGCTGTCCTTGGGCCGTTGGCGAAATTGGGGAAGATGAAGGCCGCAAAGGGGGGGATTAATGTTGCCAGTGGTGTGGGCGGGGAGGTCTTGCCGATGCAGATCGTAAAATCGCTGCCACCGGGAACTGCCGGTGGCATTGTGAACGAAGTGAAGGCTCTCACTTTTGCAACAGGCAACGAACACGCCCTCGTGCGCCTGGCTTCAGGGGAGAGGGCGCTTGTTTCTGGAGGGCCAGGTGGAATCGCCTTCGGGGAAGGGCAAGTTACGAGGATTATCGGCCATACCCATCCATACGGAACGGCATCGGTTGGAGCTTCTGCCGCTGACCGCGCTGCCCTCCAAACCCTAGGGCAAACGCACTCCTACATTCAAGAAGCCGGCAGAATCATTCGCTTTGGCCCTACCCCGTAAATCAATGGCAATATTCATTTCTGGAATGAACTGTCCGCTTTGCGGGCTTCCAATGACCGATAGTGCCGAAGTGTTGGGCTTCCCGGCATTCATCGCGAATAAAAAGGATCCGCTCCATCTCTTCAGCGATGGTGTTTTTCATAGGCTTTGCATCGATAGTCATCCGTTGAGCGATGAACTAGCATGCCGCTACGAAGCTTGGAGAGCGGCAAATCGCCCTGCCGCTCGGATTTGTATAGCGTCAGGGGCTCCTATAACCGATCCTGATGATTACATCGGGTTGGGCTTCCTCGTGTCGTCGTCCACTCATGAGCTTTATCCGTTCAACTGGGCGCACTTCAGTCGGCGTGCCTTTAACGAGTGGCCCCAGCGTAGTGCATTAATTGCTGCCATCGAGAAGCTCCCTGAAAGCGGTGAGTGGGATAGAGACAGCGTTCGACAGATGCTTGCTGAACTTGCTCAATCCGTTTTTGCTCCACCGCGGGCAGACCCATGAGTTGTTTCGGCTTGGTCATTACCTCCCATTCAAGGGGCTTTTCCGCAGGTCGGCGCAGCGCCTGCTACAGAGGCACAGGCACTTTGAAACCACGGCGATGTGCCGGGTTTAGGAGACCCAATAATGGGCCAGCTACGTTATCGGGTCCCCGATAACTACTGGCAAGGGGGGCACTCCCCCCTTTGATCCCCCTGGAGGCGCCCCACCCTTGACGTGTGAGGCACCGGGAAAGTCCGGGCGCATGAAACGCGCCCTCCCCTGAGTCATCAATTTGGCGCGGCTTATGGGATGTGCCTGCCGGTTTCGCGTTGCCGCAAAATCCGGTTTTCAACGGGGTCCGGCGACAATGGAATGGGACGCGCAGCACACCGGCCGCCGGTCCATCCGCAACGTGATGGCAGGCAGGAGCCGGGTGGCTCGCTCTGGTCAGTAACTATCCGGTTGCGCAGCACAATACTCTCAACGGCACAGTTGCACGCGTAGCGCCAACCGCCCGTTACCTTCCGCCAGCTAAAAAACATCCACAGCCCGCCCGCCACCCAACGGTGACGGGC